>JBCCER010000317.1:0-3747 GCA_039030175.1 Pseudomonadota bacterium | reverse complement strand
TCGCTGGAACAGGTGTTGATGTTCGCCATTGGACTGAATGTCACCGCCGGTATTGGCGCCGCGATATTCGGCTTCATTGACGACAAAGCCGGCTCGAAATCGACAATCCTCATGGCCCTTGCCGGTTTGATCGGTTTTGGCGCCGCCCTGCTTTTGGTCGACGCGATCGCAATCTTTATCGCGCTGGCCCTTTGTCTCGGGCTCTTCGTCGGACCGGCGCAGGCGGCCAGCCGGTCCCTGCTGGCACGATTGTCGCCTGCCGAGGACGTTACCAAGATGTTCGGGCTGTATGCCCTAACGGGCAAGTCGATCTCCTTCGTTGGCCCGCTCTTGTTCGCGTCCGTGACTAGCGCCTTCGACAGTCAGCGCATCGGCATGACAGTGATCTTGGCGCTGTTCATACTGGGCGCCCTTCTGCTGCTGACCGTTCGTTCGCCATCTCCGCGCTAAGCCTCCCTTCTCACTCCGGCCGCAGCCTGCTAAGAAGCCGGTAGCGCATCACTTCGGCCGTTTATGCCCCAAGAAACATCACCCCAAAGAACCCGTCCCATCCTGGATCGGCTGCTGTTCTTCCTGCTGTGGCTGCGCCGCCCGATGCGCATTGCCAACATCACGCCGTCAGGCAAGCATTTGGCCGCCGCGATGGTGCGCGGCGTACCGATGGCAAAACCTGGCAGTGTGGTCGAGCTGGGCGGTGGGACCGGCGTCTTTACGGAGGCCATGATCACCGCCGGGCTTCCGGCTGATGATTTGGTGATCATCGAACGGGAAAAAGCGCTGCACAGTCTGCTGACCAAGCGCTTTCCCTCTAGTCGTGTCGTGCTGGGCGATGCGCGGGACATCCACCAGATTGCAAACGAGGCAGACGCGAACCCAGTGAAAGCCGTCGTTTCCGGGCTACCGATCCTGACCATGAACGACGAGATACAAACCGCCATCATGGGCGGCGCGTTTCAAGCGATGGACGAAGATGGCGTCTTCGTCCAATTCACCTACGGGCCAAAATCACCCGTCCGCTCTTCCGTGCTCGAGGCGCTGGGCCTTAAAGCCGTAAAGGCCGAGAAGGTGCCTCGAAACGTACCCCCGGCCAGCGTCTACCACTACACGAGGGCTGCTGCGCCCTAGCTTTCGTTGGCGGCCTTTTTCTCCGGACTGCCCTTGGCAACGCCGACCATTGCCGGACGCAGCAGACGACCCTGCAGCTGATAGCCGGGCGCGACCACCTGCACGACGGTGCCGGCCGGTTTGTCGGTTCCGGGCAATTCGAACATCGCCTGATGGACATTGGGGTCGAAGGGCTGATCTTCCGGATCGATCCGTTCAAGACCATGCCGCTCAAACGCGGCCAGAAGCTCTCGCTCGGTCGCCGCGACCCCGTCGGCCAAGCCTTTGAGGGCATCGGCCGCATCGTCAGTCTGGGCAACGGCATCCAGCGCACGCCGCAAATTGTCAGCGACGGTCAGCAGATCCTTGGCGAAGCGAGAGATGCCGAATTTGGAGGCTTCTTCCCGATCGCGCTCTGCCCTGCGGCGCGTGTTTTCAGCGTCAGCCAGCGCGCGGAGAAGCTGATCGCGTAGCTTCTGGTTTTCGTCCAATGCTGCGTTCAGGCTGTCTTCCACGGTCAGCTCTTCGACCATGTCTTCCGTCACTTGCGCTTCGTCAGCGGCAGCTTGCGCCTCGGCTACTGGCTCGTTTTCCGGTGATCCCGGCGCGTTCGATTTTGGTTCGGTCTCGTTCATGCGGCTCGATCGTCGTCTTTGTTCCAAAGCAGGCGGCCGACCAACCGGGCGGTATAGTCGACCATGGGAATGATTCTCGCGTAGTTGAGGCGCGTCGGCCCAATGACGCCGATGGCCCCCAATATCTGATCTTGGCGATCCTTATAGGGAGCGATCACCAAAGAGCAACCGGCATGGTCAAACATATCGTTTTCCGCACCGATAAATATCTGCACGCCCTCGGCGCCGCTGGTTGCGTCCAGCATGCGAATGAGGGCTTCCTTGGTCTCCAACGCATCGAAAAGCGTTCGGATGCGTTCCAGATCTTCCAAGGCCGTAATGTTGTTCAGCAGCTTGGCCTGACCGCGCACGATCAGCGTTCCGCCAGGGCGGCCTTGCCCGTCTGCCGACGGCACAGCCAGTCCGGCCTCAACCACGCGGGCGGTCAAGGCATCCAACTCACCCTTATGGGTTTCGATTTCGCCCAAGATGTCGCCGCGCAGATCGCCCAATGTCTTGCCGGCAACGCGCGCGTTCAAAAAGTTCGAGGCCTCTACCAGCGATGACTGAACAGCGCCGATCGGCAAGTCCAGTACCCGGTTCTCGACCACACCATCATCATTCACCATGATGACCAGCGCGCGTCCCGGCCCTAAACTGACAAACTCGATATGACGCAGCGGCCGTTCGGCATTAGGTGCGACCACCAGCCCCGCACATTCCGACAACCCGGCCAATGTCGAGGTCGCGTCTTCCAGCACCTCTGGCAGCGCCCGGCCGGCGGCGGCACACTGTGCATTGATCGACTCGCGCTCATCATCCGTCAGGTCGCCGACTTGCAGCAGACCGTGGACGAACAGGCGCAAACCTTGCTCCGTCGGCAAGCGGCCGGCGGAGGTATGAGGAGCGCGCAACAGTCCCATTTCTTCTAAGTCGGCCATGACGTTGCGAATGGTCGCCGGCGACAGTTCCATGCCCAACCGGCGCGACAAGCTGCGGCTGCCAATCGGCTCGCCGGTTTCGACAAACGCTTCGACGATCAGACGAAAGATTTCGCGCGATCTTTCCGTCATCCCGACAAGGCTTTCGCTATGGGTCATCAAGTGCGGGGATACTGCCATTCGCTCTCCTTACCCTGAAAGTCCAGGGCCCCAGGAATTTGGGGATCATGGGCTTGTGGGTCAACGCCTGCCCATTTTGGGGCAATGCGCTCTGGACCGGGCCGCTTTGGCAGGATAGCGTGCGCGGCCAAATCGTTGCAAAGCCTTAAAGTTACGCCTCTAGACCTGTTTCGAGCCCTTTCATGGAGACTGCGATGACGCGCCCGTCCGGCCGCGCGCCCGATCAACTACGCCCGGTATCGCTTGAGACCGGGGTCAACAAATATGCCGAGGGTTCGTGCCTGGCCAAGTTTGGCGATACGCACGTTCTTTGCACCGCGTCGGTGGAAGAGCGTGTTCCCCCCTGGCTGCGCGGCGCCGGTCGTGGCTGGGTGACGGCCGAGTACGGCATGCTGCCCCGCGCCACCGATCAGCGCACCGATCGCGAAGCTGCGCGGGGCAAACAATCGGGCCGAACGCAGGAAATCCAACGCCTGATCGGCCGATCCCTACGTGCGGTTACCGACTTGAAGGCACTGGGAGAAATCCAGGTCAAGGTCGATTGCGACGTGATCCAGGCCGATGGCGGGACGCGAACCGCGGCGATTACCGGTGGCTATGTCGCACTGGCCATGGCCTGCCGCCATTTGCAGGAGATCCGCGCGCTGAAAACCTGGCCGTTGACCGACCAGGTCGCCGCCATCTCCTGCGGCCTCTATGAAGGCGCGCCGGTACTAGATCTCGATTACGCCGAGGATTCGAACGCGGAGGCAGATGCCAACTTCGTGCTTACCGGCACTGGGGGCATTGTCGAGGTCCAAGGAACGGCCGAACAGGACCCTTTCAGCCGCAGCCAGTTCGACGCCCTTCTCGACCTGGCGGAAAAGGGCGTCGCTGAACTGACAGCCGCTCAAAAGGCGGCGCTGGCC
>JBCCER010000316.1:0-3751 GCA_039030175.1 Pseudomonadota bacterium | reverse complement strand
CCTCGGCCAAGCGTCCAAGGACGGTCATCGGTACGAGGTTCAAATCGGGCCGTTCTGCCGCCCATTGCGATGCCGCGAATTCCGCTCTGTCCATACTTATCTCACATTTATCTTGATATTAAGAAAGTTAATGGCAAGATATAGACCTTCCTAAGCGCCCAGCGCCGTTGATGCCCCGTTGAAAGGGAAACAAATGTCCAGTTCTGCTGCCGCGCCACAATCCGGTTCGATGCAAGCCGCACTTGCTTGCCTGATCGTGGTGGGCACTTTGCTCGGCTTGTCGATCAATATTGCAAAATTGGCGGTAAGTCATGATTTGTCGCCAATTGCCGTCCTGTTTTGGGCAGCTCTGGGATCGGGCATCGCGCTACAACTCTTTGCTATCTCAAAGCGGCAAACGCCAAGATTGCGGTGGCGGACAGCGGAATATGCCTTGGCCTCGGGAACGTTGTTTGCCGTGCCGAACATGGTTGCGCTGCTGGCGATCGGCCATGTTGGCGCCGGGGTTATTTCATTCACGTTCGCCTTTCCGGTTCTTTTCACCTATTTGCTGGCACTGACGCTGCGGCAGGAAAAGTTCAATGGTGCGCGGGCGCTAGGCGTCCTTTTCGGGCTGGCCGGTGCGGCCTTGTTGGCATTGCCGAAGGCCGTGGGTTCCGATCCGCTTATTCTCTGGTTCGCCGTCGCGATGACAGCGCCGGCGATCATCGCGGTTGGCAACATTTATCGGACAATGCGTTGGCCGGCGGGAGAGACGGCGCTGTCGCTGGCCCCATTGATGCTGATTGGCGGCGCTGTTGCGACCTTGGGCATCATGCTTGCGGCGGGTCAGGGCTACGCTCTGATCGACATCCCGACGCTGTCGGCGTTGCTGCTTGTGCTCGCGCAAACTGCCGTGTTCACCGTGTTGTATGCCCTTTACTTTGTTCTTCAACGGCTAGGCGGTCCTGTCTATTTGAGCCAGATTGGTTCCGTCGCTGGGTTGGTCGGCGTGTCGATTGCGATCGTGTTTCTCGGCGAGGCGCCGCCGCCCAATCTGTTCATCGTGGCGGCACTCATTGGCGCCGGTGTTGTCCTAGTCAGCCAGATTAATATCAAGTGGCTGCCATTCCCTCGGCCAAAGCGCGTGCATGGGCAGCCGCGCGGTCACCTGGTGGGCGGCTAACCCGGGGATGACGGTGCAGCGATACTATCGCGCATCAGGATCTCGCTGGTCAGCGTCACGTGCCGGGGTGGGGCCGGGTTCTGATCTTCCAGCCGGCGAGCGAGCATCGCGCCGAGTGTATGCCCGATCTCTCGCATGTCCCGCTCAATGATGGTCACGGCTGGGTCGAGGAGATCGGACAGCAATCGGTCGTCAGCGCCAACAAGAGAGAGATCCTCGGGAATGCGCAGGCCCAACGTACGCACGGCTCGAACGGCGCCATAGAGAATCTCGTTGCCGCCGGCGAGCAAAGCTGTCGGGCGCGGCGTTAGTGCCAGCAGTTCCAGCGCCTGTTGATAGCCATACTCGATGGTCTGCATATCGCAGCGGATAAAGGTGCGGTCGGGTCCCAGGCCGGCCTCGCCCATCGCTTCGCAAAATCCGCGCACGCGCTCGCGCCCCGGCCTGATCGCAGTCGACGCCGTAATCAATCCGATTTGCTGGTGGCCCAGCTCGATCAGATAGCGGGTGATCCGGCGCATGGCCCTTGCGTGTTCACTGAAGACCACATCGGCATCCAACGCCAAATCTCGATCCCAAACGGCGATTGGAATCTTTGCACGGCTGAGAGCGTTGCGTACTCGTTCATTGCGCTCGTCGCTGACCGACACGATCAGGCCATCCATGCGACCCTGCGCCGCCATGGATATGAAATCGATTTCACGTCGTTCCGACCTTTCGGACGAAAAGACGAAAAGGCTATAGCCAATTTCGGCCAACACGGCCTCGGCTGCCTTGGCGACTTGGGAAAACACCGGATTGGTCAGGTCGGGGATCAAAAAGCCGGCCGTGCGTGACCGATTGGTCCGCATGTTCTGCGCTGCCGCATGCGGCTGATATCCGAGGGCCGACATAGCCTCGTCGACCCTCTGGCGCGTCGCTGCTGCTACCTTTGCCGAGCCTGATACGACGCGCGAAACCGTACCGGTAGACACGCCCGCCCTTGAGGCGACATCCCGAATTGTCGGGCGCTTCATCGGGCGAGCCCAGTGCTTCGTCGCTCGACGCGCTTTTCGGACGTTGCCGCCACTCTCGTTGTATCCTCCCCACAAGCGGTCTGAAGAGCCAATCGCGTCAGGCTTGCTGCCTGACGGTCGCGGTTGAATCCCAGACCAATGCTATGTTGACGTTAACACAAATATGACATTATGCTACATTGAAAGACCGGAAAATGGTTGCCCAGTTCTAAGGGGCTGGGGTGACATCGTCGACTGGGGAGGGTTGATCGTGGGCAGCAAAGCGCGCATTGCCGTACTTGGCGCTGGCTGGTGGGCGACGGAGTATCACATCCCGGATCTTGCCTCGCGAGATGATGTCGAGTTGACCGGCGTGTGCCGGTTTGGGGCCGAAGAACTCGCGCTTGTCAAAGAGCGTTTCGACTTCGAGTACGCGTCGGAAGACTTTCAAGACGTGCTCGATCACTGCGAGGCGGACGGCGTCGTGGTCGCCTCTCCGCATGTCGCCCATTTCGAGAATGCTGCCGCCGCGCTGCGCAAGGGCGCACATGTGCTGGTCGAAAAGCCAATGACGACGACCGCACAACAAGCCCGGGACCTAACGGCGATCGCCAGCGAGGTCGGGCGACAGATCATGATCCCGCATGGGTTCAACTTCACTCACTACATGCCCGCTGCAGCGGATTGGATTGCGGATGGCAGGATCGGTGAGGTTCACCACGCGTCCTGCCAGATGGGATCGGCGCTGCTCGATCTCTTCGGCGGCAAGCCCATGTCCGAGACCGTCGAACATACCTTCCGGCCACCGCCATCGACCTGGGCAGACCCGGGCCGCGCTGGCGGCTATGGGTGGGGCCAGCTTTCGCACTTGCTGGGCGCATTGTTCCGGTTGGTGCCGGTGGACCCCGAGAAAGTCTTCGCCATGACGGGACTATCGCCTACCGGTGTTGACTATTACGACGCCGTGACCGTGCGTCTCGCCAATGGCGCCACCTGCGCCATCTCCGGCGCTGCCGGACCGCCGAAACATGTCGGCGCTCATATCGACATCCGCATCTATGGCACCGAGGGTATCATCTTCCTCGACATCGAACGCGAGCGGCTGGAATTGCGACGACATGACGAGCAGGACGAGATCTTCCCCTTCGAAAGGGGGGAGGGCGTGACGGCCTATACGACCACCACCCCGCTCAATCGGTTCGTCGATCTGTGTCTCGGCCGCGAGGTCGTTAATGACGGCGACGGGACGGTTGGTCGGCGGTCGGTAGAAGTACTCGACGCCATGTATCGCTCGGCCGCCAGCGGCGTGGTTGAGCAGTGCTGACCGCGATCTGCGGCGATCCGACACCATCGGAGGGTTAGGTGCCTAATTTCCCCATCGTCGATAGCCATTTGCACATCTGGGATCCGTCCAAAATCCGGTACTCCTGGCTCGACGGCATTGAGCTTCTGAACAAGCCCTACCTGCTTACTGACTACAACGAACAAACCGCGCCCATAGACATCGAGGCGATGGTTTTCCTGCAATGCGATGCCGATCCGCCCTACTTTGAGGATGAGGCTGCCTGGGTCGCCGAGAACGCCAAAGCGG
>JBCCER010000315.1:0-3765 GCA_039030175.1 Pseudomonadota bacterium | reverse complement strand
GTCGGGAAGCTGTAGTCAAAGGCGACCAAATCGTCGCCGCAATCCCGGTCCGGATACTGCTCGCAGACGTTCGACGGACTGATCATGACATGGTTCATCAGCACCGCCGGCGGCAACTCGTGTCCCGCCAATGCCATCAGCGACATGGGCACGAGGTAGTTGCCATACCGCTCCGGGAAGTAGCCGACAGACGCGATCATCCGATCCTCGCCCATCAGCGTGTCCAGCTCGTCCGCGCCCATGCCGACGGCCAATGCGTCGCCTTCACGGCCCGCCTGCTGCACTGCGCGCAACATGCCGGTGGTCGACTGGTCGTTGATCGCCGTGATCATGATCGGCACGCCTTCCGGAATGCGGCCGAGTACGTTCGACATCTGCTCGAACGAGCCCTGCAGCGTGTTCGATGTATCGATCAGGATGATGTGGTCTTCCGGGAAGCCGTCGACGGCCGCCTCGAAACCGGCGATCTGGCCGCCGGTCCGCATTGCCGGAATGGCGCCGGACTGCGGCAGTTCGCCGACCACGAGATAGCCTTCATTGACTTGATCGGCACCCCATTCGGCCAGCGCGGCCTGGCCCAAATAGGCGCCGCCCATGAAGCCGGAGCGCGGGTTGTTGGCCCCGAAGAAGGTGGCGCCCGGCATCGGAATGTCGATCGCGATCACGCCGATACCGGCATTGTTGAACTCGTTCATCACGGTCGGACCGAAATTCACGTCGGTCTGGAACTCGATCACGGCGTCAGCCTCGCGCCGCACAAAGCTCTGCGCATTCGCCAGCGCCGTCGGGCCGTCCAACCGATTGTCGGCGATGACCAACTCGGTTCCGGCGGTCTCGGCATTTTCGACGATGCCGTTTTCGACCAGCACGCCAAAGGCAATGTCGCGCTGCAAATTGGCAAATGCCAACACCAGTTGTTCGCCATTGTTCGGCGGCGAATTGGCCTCGGCATCGGCCACCATTGCGGCTAGCTGATCGGCCGACATCATCGAGCCGTCATGGCTGCTGGGGTCGAATCCGTGGAAATCCTGGGCGCTGGCGATACCAGCCAAAAGGATGGAAACGGCAGCAGCCGTCCCGAAAGTCACTCGCTTCATGGGGTTCCTCTCCTCGTTCGTTGAGGGCACTGACGGCCCATTTACAAACTTATATAATTGGCCTTACCATTTAATGATGTTGACCATTCGAATGCAAGCGCCAATGAATGCGGCGGGGCAATCCACGCACAAGGGGGTGGGCTGAAATGAAGCTGACGCGGATTGAGCCGATCGTCCTGCGCTATCCGGAGCCCAATGATTTCAACAATTTGCGGCACACCGTCTTGGTGCGGGCCACGGCGGCCGATGGCACGGAAGGCTGGGGCGAGGCCATCGCCATGTGGCCTGAGGCCTGCAAGGCCGTCGCCCATCTGATCGACGACGGATTGGCCGAAACCGTTCACGGCATGGATGTGACCGATCCGCCCAACATTTGGCAGACGCTGAAGCGCCATACCTGGTGGTATGGCGAAGGCGGACTGGCAACCATGGCCTTGTCGGCGATAGACATGGCGGTTTGGGACTGTGCCGGCAAATGCTGCGGGCGCTCCCTTAGCGAAATGCTCGGCGGCGCGAAGCGAAAAGAGCTTCCCGCAATCGCGAGCCTGCATGTGAACCACCCTACGATTGAGGATAGCGTCTCGACCATCGCTGGCTACATCACGTCGGGCTTTCGCGGCGCCAAACTCGGCTTCGGCAAGAAGGGGCCGTCACGGGTGGGTGAGGATCCCGCCTACGATGTCGACTTCGTCAAGGCGGTGCGGGCAGGCATGGGGCGTGATGCCCTTCTGATGATCGATATCGGCAATGGCGTGCGCTGGGATGCAAAAACGGCGATCTGGGCCACAAACCGGATGGCCGAGTACGACATCTCTTGGATCGAGGAGCCGCTGCATCCTGACGATTGGGAAGGGCTCGCTACGATGCGCAAGGCGGTAGATATACGTCTGGCCACCGGTGAACGGGAATGGACAGTCGCAGCCTATGGCCGGCTGATCGATACCGGCCTCGTCGATGTCTTCGGCGTCGACCCGGCGCGGGCGGAAGGCATAACCGGCTTTCAGCGCATTGCCGGACTGGTCGAACAAGCAGGTGCGGTGATCAACGCCCATGCCTGGAGCACGGCGATCACGAGCGCGGCCAGTTTGCATCTATCGTTGGCGACATCCGCCTCGGAAATCTTCGAGCTAAAGCCGATCGAAAACCCAATGCAACATGAGCTTGTCGAGATTCCGATCTGGCACGAGAACGGACAGGTTCGCGCGCCCAACGGTCCCGGTCTGGGGGTCGTGCCCTTAGCGTCGGTGATCGAGCGCTATGCAATGGTTTTGTAGCCGCAAAGCGGTCGCGCTAAGTCATGATCAGCGCAAAAATTAAGATGAAGACAGCGTAGAACCCAACCACCAGCCCGCCGCCCAAGAAAGTGTTCGCACTGCCGGGGCCGGGTTTCTCGGCCAGCCAAAATCCGAGCGCGCGTGTCGTCGGTGGCATGAACAGCCAGGTCATCAAAACCACGCTGCAAATGTTCGACACGAACATCGAATAGGGAAACGGCCAACTCGCCATCAACGGCGAAATGATCAGCGACAGCAACATCACGGTCGGATAGAGGACCAAAAGAACGACCATGGCCATTTTCCATTGCGGTGGCCCGTCGGCGCGCTGTCCCGCAGCGTTCGCGAACCAATCGTCAAATCCTCTGCTGACCCGGCGAACATTGACCGTTTCAAAGAACGGCTCCGCCTTCTTCATAAGCCGATCGTGTTCATCCGATGCAAACCAATCGTCCAAATGTTGAACAGTATCGAAACGGAAAATCACGACCCATTCATTTTGCACCCCTGGCACCGGCTTGATCAGCTCGGTACCGAGGAACCCTGGGTAAGTACCGGCAATCTTGTCGATCTCAAGCTGCCACGTTTGGTATGCTGCGACGTATTCGGGCTTTACAACTTGCGAAATCACCACCGTGACCGGCTTCTGCGCGGCCCCTGAGCCGGCGACGACTTGATGCGTTACGTCACCGGCTAACTCGTCCCGCAAGTGCTGAGCGAGCGTCTTGTAGTCCTCATCCTCCAAGAAGGCCCTCAGCTGATCGATCGACCCGTATTTGAACACCAGGATCCATTGATCGTGGACACCGGGCACCGGCTCTGACTGATCGATGTCCACCAGCCCATCATATCGTTTGGCAATATCGACGACTTGCCGCAGCCAAGCCCGGACATCGGCCTCTCGATCCGCCGCCGCGTCGAGTGACATCACCGCCGTAACGATCCTAGAAGCGTGGTCGCTCATGACAGCGTCCCGTTAGATCGGCCTAGCGGACTTCTGGTAGAGCAGTTCGCCGCTGACATAAGTTGCGTCGACATTGCGCTCATCGCCTAGCACCATCATACCGAATGCCTCGTGCCTCAGACGCTCGAAGGCTTGCTCATCCTCCGGCAAGGCGTCGTCGATTCTGGCCTGCTCCGCTCTAAAGCGCATCACTGGCGTGGCGCGCATGTCCAAAACCACCAGATCGGCAAATTTGCCGGGATCAAAACTGCCGATTTCGTCTTCAAGGTGGAGTGACTTGGCGCCGCCAGTCGTTGCCAAATAGAGGCCTTTCAGCGCCGACAGTTTTTGATCCTGCATCTCGGCCACTTTGTAGGCATCGTCCAACACCTGGAGGATCGAAAAGCAGTCACCCGCCCCCATATCGGTGCCGACGCCGACCAGAACCGGC
>JBCCER010000314.1:0-3766 GCA_039030175.1 Pseudomonadota bacterium | reverse complement strand
CTGTTCGATTGTCATCAGGCGGCCCAGATCGTCCTGATTTTCCATCATCAGCTGGGACCAGCGCTTCAGAATGACTTCGCGTTCCTTTGCGGTCTTGGCGCGCCAGGCAGGCCAAGCGGCGTTGGCAGCCTCGATCGCCCGACGGGTTTCGCGCGCGCCAAGTTTCGGCACCGTTCCGATGACGTTGCCGTCTACCGGATTCGTGACCTCAACCGTGCTGCCGTCATCGGCGTCAATCCAGGCGCCATCGACAAAGCATTGCTGGCGAAACAGGGTCATATCGTTAAGCGATGGCGCGGCCATGAGAGTTCCTCCGGACGTATTCGTGGATTTGATGCAGTCGGCGGACTGCCAAAGGTGGGATCTGGCATAGCATGTAGGCGACCCGAACGTCATTCCCAACCCAGGAATGCGCGAATTCCGCAAGGGTCAATGCGGGGCTGCTATTCCACGGTCACGCTCTTGGCCAGATTGCGCGGCTGATCGACATCCGTACCTTTCTGGACGGCCGTGTGATACGCCAACAGTTGCACTGGAATGGCGTAGAGAATGGGCGTTACGAATGGATGCAGACTTGGCAGCACGATGCTGGCAACGGGTCCAGGCCCAAGTGCGTCCGTGCCGAACTTATCAGACAGGAAGATGATTTTGCCGCCGCGGGCCATCACCTCTTGAACGTTTGAGGCGGTCTTTTCGAACAGACTATCGTGCGGCGCCAAGACGATCACCGGCACGGCTTCGTCTATGAGCGCTATAGGCCCGTGTTTCATTTCGCCGGCGGCATAGCCCTCGGCATGGATGTAGCTGATTTCCTTTAGCTTGAGCGCGCCTTCGAGCGCCAATGGATAGGCCGTGCCGCGTCCGAGATACAGGACATCCCGCGCCTCCGCCAAATCATGTGCCAGATGTCGCAACGCCTGATCGTGGTTCAGCACCTCCGCCGCCTGCGCCGGGACTTCCGTGAGTGCCTTTACCAGATCGGCCTCGGCCTCATGGTCGATCGCGCCACGGGCTTTGGCCGCGACAATCGACAGGCAAGCGAGCATGGTGAGTTGGGTCGTGAACGCTTTCGTCGACGCAACGCCGATCTCCGGCCCAGCGAGGGTCGGTAGGACGATGTCGCTTTCCCGCGCAATGGTGCTCTCCGGCACATTGACGACAGAAACGATGTGCTGGCCCTGCTCGCGGGCGTAGCGCAGCGCCGCCAACGTATCGGCAGTCTCGCCTGACTGAGAGACGAACAGCGCGACGCCGTCCTCAGGCAGAGGAGCCTCCCGATAGCGGAATTCAGACGCCACATCGATCTCGACCGGCACTCTGGCGACCGTCTCCAACCAATATTTGGCCACCATACAAGCGAAGAATGCCGTGCCGCAGGCCACAGCTGTGACTTTCGGAACTGTCTGCCAATCGATTGGCAGTTCCGGGAGGGTGATCGTTCTGGTCTGCGGATTGACGAAGGCGTTGAGTGTGTCGCCGATAACGCCCGGTTGCTCATAGATCTCCTTGAGCATGAAATGCCGGAACTCGCCCTTTCCGATCAGCGCGCCCGACGCTGCCGTTTGCCGGATCGGCCGTTCGACGATCGCACCGGACTCATCATGAATGATCGCCTTATCTCGGCCGATCTCGACCCAATCGCCCTCCTCCAGATAGCAGATGCGATCGGTCCAGGGAGCAAGCGCGATGGCATCCGAGCCGATGAACATTTCACCGCGCCCAAAACCGACCGCCAGGGGCGACCCACGCCGTGCGCCGATCATCAGATCGGGAGTGTCGACAAAGATGATTGCCAAGGCAAAGGCACCCTCAAGCCGACCCAACGCCGACGCGGCGGCATCCTGTGCAGTCTTGCCGGCATCCAGATGATGGCTGATCAGATGGGCAACGATCTCGCTGTCTGTCTCGGTCTGAAATTCGTGGCCGGCGCGCTCCAGTTCAACACGCAGTTCGCGAAAATTCTCGATGATGCCGTTATGAACAATCGCCACTCGCTCGGTCGCGTGAGGATGGGCGTTTTTCTCCGTCGGCCGACCGTGGGTGGCCCATCTTGTGTGACCGATACCAATGGTGCCGTCCAAATGCTCAGCCGCAAGGCGTTCTTGCAAATTAACCAGCTTGCCTTCGGCCCGGCGCCGCTCGATTTGGCCATCGCGCAGGGTCGCGATGCCGGCTGAATCGTAGCCTCGATATTCTAGGCGCTTCAACCCATCCATCAGCCGGTCGGCAACATTCGCCTCGCCGACAATTCCTATAATGCCGCACATGAAATTCAGCCCTTATCGCGGCGTTCTGCCTTCATTTTTTCCAAGCGCTTGCGATAGAGCTTCGCCCAGCCAGGCCGGTTTTCCTGGCGACCTCTTGCGATCCCCAGAGCGTCGGGTTCGACGTCCCTGCCGATCGTGCTGCCGGCTGCGATATTGGCGCGGTCACCGATTGTAACAGGCGCTACGAGAGCAGAGTTGCTGCCGACGAACACATCCTCACCAATGACCGTTCGGTGCTTGTTGACGCCGTCATAATTGCAGGTGATCGTACCGGCACCGATATTGCTGCGCGCGCCAATCTCCGCGTCACCGAGATAGGTGAGATGAGAGGCTTTGGCGCCCTCGCCCAGATGCGCGTTCTTGATCTCAACGAAATTGCCGACCCGGGCGTGCTCGCCAATGTCGGCACCTGGGCGCAATCTGGCATAGGGACCGACTTGCGCACCCACTGCCACGCGGGCCCCTTCCAAATGACTGAACGCCCGAACCCTAACCGTGTCGCCAAGGACAACGCCTGGCCCAAGAAAGACGTGCGGTTCGATCACGACGTCTTGGCCCAACCGGGTATCGGCAGAGAGGTAGACCGTCTTCGGGTCGATCAAGGTAGCCCCAGCCGTCATGGCGCTTTCACGCAGTCGATCCTGCATGGCCGCTTCAGCCGCTGCCAATTCAGAACGGGAGTTGATGCCCAGCAGGCCCGGCGGGCCTGTCACTTCGACAGTCGCTGCTTTCCATCCTCGCGCCACTGCATCGGCGACCACGTCAGTGACATAGTATTCGCCCTTGGCGTTATCGTTTGTCAGCGCATCAATGAGGCTCGGCAAACGACGGCCATCCAGCGCCATCAGGCCGCCGTTGCAAAGGTTGATCGCCCGCGTCTTTTCGTCGGCGTCCCGAAATTCGACAATAGCGCTTAGGCTGCCACCCTCATCGGTTACCAAGCGCCCAAAGGCGGCCGGGTCCTCCAACCGAACCCCCATCACGACAACAGCCGGGTCATCGTCCGCGTTGCGCCTGGCCAGCATGTCCCTCAGCATAGCTTCGGTAACCATGGGGGCATCGCCAAAGAGCACCAACACGTCGCCCTCGAACCCGATCAATTCGGGCATCGCGGCCCGCGTCGCGCCACCGGTACCGTCTTGGTCTGGCTGCTCTACCGATATCGCCGGCAAGGCCGCCTCAGCCACTGCCGCCATATCGGGGCCGATGACCGCGATGGTCCTCGACGGCTTCAGCAGCGCAACGGTATCCAGCACATGGCGGAGCATCGGTTTGCCCGCCAGTTCGTGCAGGACCTTTGGCCGGTCCGACTTCATGCGGGTGCCTTTACCAGCCGCTAAAACAACGCAGGCCAGCTCACGAGAACCGTTGACGGGAGAATTGCTTGCAGTCATGACGCAGCGTACTGCCACGCCAGCGGCAAACCAGCTAAATAAATCTTTGTTTCGGAGTATTGCAGCATTGTCTTCGCCCAGCCCAGAACCGGCTCTCCTAATCTT
>JBCCER010000313.1:0-3770 GCA_039030175.1 Pseudomonadota bacterium | reverse complement strand
GACTTGCACACGATCTCGTACGAGCAGGTCGGTAATCCCAACGGAAGGCCGGCGGTGTTTCTGCATGGTGGACCTGGCGTCGGTATCAGCCCGGGCTATCGCAGGTTCTTTGACCCCGACCACTACAGAGTGATTTTGCCCGACCAGCGCGGTGCCGGGCAGAGCGCGCCTTACGCCGAGTTCAAGGACAACACGACGTGGGATCTCGTTGATGATCTGGAAGAGTTAAGGCGACATCTGGGTATTAAGGATTGGGTCGTCATGGGGGGCAGTTGGGGCAGTTTGCTAGCGCTTTGTTATGCCATCGAGCACCCGACAAGCGTCGCCGGCTTGATCATTCGCGGGGTGTTTCTGGGCCGACAGTCTGAGATCGAATGGCTGCACGAAGCCGGCGGGGCATCTGAGATCTATCCCGATGAATGGGCGGAATACCGCAAGCTGCCGGATAAAATGGGCTCTGCGAGCGCGGTGCCGGCCTATCTTGAGTGCCTCTCGAGCGATGACGAGGCGACCCGGATTGCGGCAGCCAGGGCATGGCGCCGTTGGGAGGGATCGATGGCGGCGATGGCTACCGACGAAAAGACCATCGTAGGGATGCAAGATGATTGGGCAACGCTGCCTATCGCGCGGATCGAGTGCAGCTATACCCACAACAATTTCTTTCTCAAATCCGACAACCATGTGCTGGAGAACTGCCACCGGATTGCCGACATTCCCTGCCGGATCGTCCAGGGCCGCTACGATATCATTTGCCCAGCGGTTTCCGCCTGGCAGGTGCACAAGGCTCTACCTCAGTCGAAGCTCTCAATCGTTCAGGACGGTGCGCATTCACCGATGGATAGGGGCATGGCGGTCGAACTGGTGAATGCGTCGGAGGCGTTTAAGTCGCTTTAGCACCCCGGATGGAGGGCGCCCTCGCCATCTAGGTCGTAGCCTGTCAGCAGACTCCTGCTGACGGCGTGTTGGCGCTCGCATGAGGCGCTTTGGTCGGCTACTAGTAGGTAATGGTTCCTAGAATCGACAATCGCCAAGCCCGCCGGTTGCTGTTGCAACGGCAGGGCCTCTCCTTTTCGCCGTCTCGCAAGCTGACAAAGGATGGCTTGCTCGAGCTGATCGAGCATTTGGGCTTCGTTCAGGTTGACAGTATTTCGACCGTGGAACGGGCTCATCACATGATCCTGTTCTCGCGCAACCAAACCTACCGGCGGGCGCATCTCTCGCGGCTGCTGGAGCGTGACCGGTTGTTGTTCGAGAACTGGACCCACGACGCGTCTATCATCCCGACCTGCTTTTACCCTTATTGGCAGTGCCGCTTCGATCGCGACCGTCAGCGAATGCGCGATCGACTACTTAAGTGGCGTCCTGGGGTCTCGGAAGATGATCTCACCGAAGTATTGCGGCGTATCGACCAAGACGGGCCAGCCCTGTCGCGCGATATGGCGCAGGCGAGGGACGATATCGCCGATCGCGATGAAGGCGCCGGGCCAGGCTGGTGGAATTGGCGCCCATCGAAGGCGGCGCTAGAGCATCTTTGGCGAACAGGTGAGCTAGCGGTCTGCCGACGAGAGGCTTTTCAGAAGGTGTACGACCTCGCGAGCCGTGTGATCCCGGAAACCCATCGCGATCAAGAGATTTCGGACGATGCATTCATCGATTGGGCCTGCTGGAGCGCGCTTGACCGGTTGGGGTTTGCAACTTCGGGGGAGTTGGCTGCCTTTTGGGACCTTGTCACCCCGGCCGAAGCCAAACGCTGGTGCGAGCAACGGGTAGGTGGCGATCTGATCGCGGTCGAGATCGAAACGGCCGATGGATCGCAACCCCGCCGGTCCTTCATGGCCCCCGAGACGTTGGAGACGCTTGAAGACGTGCCGGAACCTCCGGGGCGCGTTCGCGTTCTCAGCCCTTTCGATCCGCTGATCAGAGACCGCAACCGCACTCAGCGCTTGTTCAACTATCACTATCGGATCGAGGTCTTCGTGCCGGCGGCCAAGCGCCGCTATGGCTACTACGTGTTTCCGTTACTGGAGCGCGACCGGCTGATCGGCCGGATCGACATGAAGTGCCAGCGCGATGAGGGCGTGCTGTCTGTCTCCGGCCTTTGGCTTGAACCCAAGATCAAACTATCTGCCGGCCGCCAGCGTGCCCTCGAAAGCGAGCTTGAGCGGCTTCGTCGTTTCACTGGAATGAATCAGGTCACATATGAAGACGATTGGTTCAAGACCGGCGGCTAGCCGGCACTCGGTTCCAGCAGGTTGACCAAACCGTCAAGGCAGCCGTACCAGCCTCGCTCATGTTCGTCCCGATCTGCCTCGCTCGTGATACGTTCGTGGGTGATAACGATTTCGGTGCTGCCTTCTTTGGGTAGCAGCCGAACCGTGACCCGTTCCGCTGGTCCTGATCCGGGCTCCAACTGCCAGCTATAGACCAGGCGATGCGGCGGTTCGATCCGTTCGAATTCTCCGACGATCCACAAGATCGGTTTCCCTGGTTCCTGATTCGCAATACGGTACTTGCCGCCGACCCGCAGGTCGATCTCGGCCTCCGGGCAGGTGATGGCGCCTGGCCCCCACCAGCGGCAAAGCTCTTCCGGATCGGTCCAGGCTGCGAATATGCGTTCGGCGCTGGCTCTAACGGTTCGGCGAACGACAAGAGTGATCGATCGGGTCTCACCTGTTGCGAGTGCCGGTTCATTCGCCGCCATCGGCGTTCTCCTCGGGTTTTGGTTCGGTAGAGGAGTCGTGTTCGTCTTCGACGTGATTGGCTAAGGCATCCAGCGTGCCGTGCCAGAACACTCGGTAGTGGTCCAGCCAGCGTTCCACCTCGCGCAGCGGCGCGGCCTGGAACGAACATTGGTGAACGCGCCCCTCTATATCGCGCTCGATCAGCTCGGCCCGTTCCAGCACCTTCAAATGTTTCGAGACGGCGACCAACGACATATCGAACGGCTCAGCCAAATCGGTGATCCGGGCTGGGCCTTCGGCCAGACGCGCCAGCAGCGCGCGACGCGTCCGGTCAGCCAGCGCTCGAAGAATCAGGTCGAGCCGATCGTCATCGACTTCTTCCCCAATCAATGCCCTTGCCAGCATACGAAATCCAAGTTATTTAACCATATGGTTTACAATAGAACGAGCTAGCCGCTCCGTCAAATCACCAATCGATAAAGGAGACCGCGATGTCCAGCGCGATTCACCAAGAAGTCGTTTTTGAAGCCTCGCCGGCGAAGGTCTATGAGGCCCTGATGAATGCCGACCAGCATGCCGCGTTCACGAAAGGCAAGGCAGAGATCAGCCGAGACGTTGGCGGCGAATTCACCTGCCATGACGGTCAAATCGTCGGTCGCAACATCGAACTGGTTCCGAACGAACGCATCGTTCAGGCCTGGCGCGTCGCCAACTGGGAGGCCGGCGTCTACTCTGTGGTCCGGTTTGAACTGATGCCAGAGGGTGATAAGACCCGCCTAATCCTCGACCATGCCGGTGTCGATGACGACAAATCCGAGATGGTGGCGGCAGGGTGGAAGGTCCGCTATTGGGAACCGATGCAGAGCTTCCTCGCATAACACTCCAGCCCGGAAAGACGATCCAGCGGGCGGCGGTCGCCAACCTGGCCGCCCGAAGGGCGAGCATGCCCTCGACTCGACGTCGAGGGCATGTTTCGCTTACACGGCTCCAAAACGGAGATCACGCATGGATCTGACAAGTTTCGCGCTCTTCCTGGTCGCCGCCCTGGTGGTGGCCGCTGCGCCCGGGCCGACCACGCTGCAAATCCTT
>JBCCER010000312.1:0-3822 GCA_039030175.1 Pseudomonadota bacterium | reverse complement strand
GGTACCGATGTCGCGCTGCTGAACGCCATGATCCACACGATCATCGAAGAAGACTTGGTCGACGCCCAATACATCGCCGGCTACACCGAGAACTACGCGGCCCTCAAAGACAACGCCGCCGGCTTTTCGCCGGAAGAGATGGCGCCGATCTGTGGCATCGATGCCGAGACCATCAGGACGATCGCACGGACCTACGCCAAGGCGAAGACGGCGATGATTTTCTGGGGCATGGGCATCTCGCAGCATGTCCACGGAACCGATAACTCTCGCTGTTTGATCGCTTTGGCTTTGATGACGGGACACGTCGGGCGACCCGGCACCGGCCTTCATCCACTGCGCGGCCAGAACAATGTCCAAGGCGCTTCGGACGCCGGGCTGATCCCCATGGTCTTCCCCGACTATCAGGGTGTCGAAGACACGGCCATCCGCAGCGTGTTCGAAGACTTCTGGGATACCAAACTGGCGCCAAACAAGGGGCTGACGGTCGTTGAGATCACCAACGCGGCATATGATGGCGACATCAAGGGCATGTACATCATGGGCGAAAACCCGGCCATGTCGGACCCTGATCTTAACCATGCCCGCACGGCCCTGTCCCGGCTTGACCACCTCGTCGTCCAAGACCTGTTCCTGACTGAAACGGCTGCCTACGCGGATGTCGTGCTGCCGGCGAGTGCGTTTCCCGAGAAGGACGGCAGCTTCACCAATACCGACCGGCGGGTCCAGATCGGCCGGACGGCGGTCCCGCTGCCCGGAGACACACGACATGACTGGTGGATAATTCAGGAAATTGCGCGTCGCCTGGGGCTCGGCTGGTCATACACCCACCCACGCGATGCGTTTGAGGAAATGCGGCAGGTCATGCCCTCGATCAAAGGGATCAGTTGGCAGCGGCTTGAGCAGGAAGACGCTGTGACCTATCCGGTCGAACGTGAGGATGAGCCGGGCCACGAGGTCATCTTCGGCGACGGATTTCCTACCGAATCGGGCCGCGGCCTTTTCGTGCCCGCCGACGTGCAGCCACCAGCGGAAGTTCCCGACGAAGACTACCCGATGATCCTGACAACAGGGCGACTGTTGGAGCACTGGCATACCGGTGCGATGACCCGACGCGCCGGCGTTCTGGATAGTCTTGAGCCGGGTGCTGTCTGCCACTTGCACCCGCGTGAGCTTGACCGGCTGGGCATTGACCCTGGCGCAACGGTTCGCGTCGAGACAAGGCGCGGCGTGATTGAGCTGATGGCGCGGCAGGATCGTGACGTTTCGCCGGGCATGATCTTCATCCCGTTTGCATTCGTCGAGGCAGCCGCCAACATTCTTACAAACCCTCAACTGGACCCCTTCGGCAAGATCCCTGAGTTTAAGTTCTGTGCTGCCAGGGTGACCGCCTTGGAAAGCGCCACTGCAGCCCAGTAACCTCCCAAAAGATAGGGACCCACCCCCGTGACACGCCTGACCTCTATCTCGGCCCGAGACATACGCTTTCCGACCTCTCGCACGCTCGACGGATCGGACGCAATGAATCCCGATCCCGACTATTCGGCCGCCTATGTGACAATTGCAACCGATGTTCCCGACCTTGTCGGCAATGGCCTTACCTTCACTCTAGGCAACGGCAATCAGCTTTGCGTCCAGGCCGTCGAGGCCCTCGCGCCGATTATCGAAGGTCTCGCACTGGAAGAAATCACCGGCGACATGGCCGGTTTCTGGCGGAGATTAACCGGCGACAGCAAGCTGCGCTGGCTTGGACCCGAAAAGGGTGTCATTCACCTGGCAACAGCGGCCTTGGTGAACGCTGTATGGGATCTTTGGGCCAAGCAGGAGGGCAAACCGGTCTGGCGCTTGGTTTGCGATATGTCGCCTGAGCAGATCGTCGACTTGATTGATTTTAGGCACATTGCGGACGCGCTAACGCCTGAGGAAGCGCTCGACTTGCTGAAATCGGTGGAAGCAGGCAAAGCCGAACGCATCGCTCGTTTAGAAAGCCATGGCTATCCTGCTTACACCACATCGGCCGGCTGGCTTGGTTATCCCGACGACAAGGTCCGTCGTCTTTGCCGCGAGGCAATCGCGGCTGGCTTTAGCCACGTCAAGATCAAGGTCGGCGCCGATCTCGAAGACGACAAACGGCGCGCGGCCATCGTGCGGGAGGAGATCGGTGACGATCGATTCTTGATGATCGACGCGAACCAGGTCTGGGAGGTGGATCAGGCAATCGATTGGGTGAAGGCTCTAGCCCCTTGGAAGCCTCTTTGGATCGAGGAGCCGGTCTCGCCCGACGACATACTCGGTCACGCGAAGATCCGTGCCGCGTTGAAACCAAACGGTATTGGCGTTGCGACCGGCGAAATGGCCCAAAACCGGGTCGCCTTTAAGCAACTGCTGCAGGCAGGGGCTATCGACTTCTGTCAGATCGATTCATGCCGACTGGGCGGCGTCAATGAGGTAATCGCCGTCATGCTGATGGCGACCAAATTCGGCGTTCCGGTTTGTCCCCATGCCGGCGGAGTCGGTCTTTGCGAATATGTTCAGCATCTGGCGATGATCGACTATGTCGCCATATCTGGATCGATGGAGGGTCGAGTGGTCGAATATGTTGACCATCTACATGAGCATTTTGTCGACCCATGCCGGATTGCGAATGCGGCCTACGCTCCGCCTGAAAGACCGGGCTATAGCATCACCATGAAGGAAGCCAGCCTCGCGGCCCATGAGTATCCAATCGGATCCATCTGGCGCCAATAGCTGCCAGGATGTCGCGTGCAAATTTCACCAGTGAATGTCTGGCATCAAAAATACAAAATTCTCACGATCTGAAATTGACGACCCGTTAAGGTTCCTGCAAGCATGGCGCCGGGTCGATGGGCTCGCTGCGAACAAGGACTGGTTGACGACCGGTTCCACAGGGTAGTCGGTCCACTTCGACAGTTCACACGCCGGTCTCAAGAATGCCTTATACGGCGCGATATGACTGGCCCTTCAAGGGAGGAAATGTATGACCAAGTTGAACCGTCTTTCCATGACTGTGCTTGGCGCGGGTGTTGCCTTGAGCGCGCTGGTCGCGACACAGCCGGCGTCTGCCCAATATGACGGCGTTACCGTCAATGTGATCACCTTCACCGGCCCGCAGATCGCGGAACCGCTGCAACGGCGTGCGCCCGATTTCACTGCGTTGACCGGGGCCGAGATCAACGTCATTACCGTTCCGTTTTCCGATCTCTACACGAGGATGCTGACGGACTGGGCAACGGCTACGAACAGTGTTGATGCCGCTGTCTTCGCGCCGCAATGGGCGGTCGACTTCGTTCAGCCGGGCTTCTTGGTTGACGTGACCGAATGGGTCGACGCGGACGAAGCCCTTGAAGAAGACGACATCGCACCGTTCTTCCGCGAGTTCTCACAGACCTTCAATGGCCGCACCTACATGCTGACCTTGGATGGCGACTTCCAAATGGTCTACTACCGGACGGACGTTCTGGACGAGTTGGGCATGGACCCGCCCCAGACCTGGGACGACTATCTTGCGATCGCCGAAGCCGCCAACGGCATGGACATGAACGGCGATGGTGAGGGCGATTACGGCTCGTGCATCTCCAAGAAGCGAAACGCCCAGGCTTATTGGTTCATTTACACCATCGCCGGCGGCTTCATTCAGACGCAGGGCACGGGCCAAGGTGCCTTCTTCAGCACCGAAGACATGACGCCGCTGGTTGACAATGACGCCTTCCGTCGTGCGCTGGAGATCTATGTCGACAGCACCCAATATGGCCCGCCCGATGAAATCAACCTCGATGTCGGTGATACGCGCGGGCTGTTCACGGC
>JBCCER010000311.1:0-3828 GCA_039030175.1 Pseudomonadota bacterium | reverse complement strand
GCGAGATAGAGCCAGGTATCCGGGTCGTCGGCATTCAGCCCGTAGTGGCCCAGCACGGCCCTTCCCAAGGGGCTCTGGCTCGGGCAAATGCGAAACTCCTCGCGCTTGTCCAACCGACTCAACAGCCGGGCACTGCGCGCGCAAAGCGCACATTCCCCATCCATAATCACGATCGGCCGCGTGTCGTCAAAATCGTGTACGTTCGGGTCACGGCGATAGGAATAGGCCTGGCTGCTCAGCGCGCGTTTGTCCATGATTGCTTCAGGCGATCACACCTGACCGGCGGCACCAGTGGTTTTGCGACTCTCAGCCGCAAATTTGTTTTGAGATAGGGACGAGATTGATGGGGTCAGCAACAGAAGAATTCGCGCCGCAACAGGTGCTCGATTTCTGGTTTCCAGACGACGGGTTCTGGGAGAGCCGCGAGTCATTTGGCGCCTGGATTCATAACCGAATGCAAGGCGGCGTTGACGATCACATCTGTGAGCATTTCCCCGAACTAACCGAAGCAGCAGCCAAAGGGCTGCTCGATAGCTGGGCCAAAACCCCGCGCGGACGCCTTGCCCTCATTTTGGCCCTCGACCAATTCCCGCGTTCGCTTTGGCGCGGTACGCCCGGCGCCTACG
Organism: Pseudomonadota bacterium; assembly: GCA_039030175.1. GTDB lineage: Bacteria > Pseudomonadota > Alphaproteobacteria > DSM-16000 > Inquilinaceae > JANQGH01. Next base: position 3,202 of record JBCCER010000311.1, on the reverse strand, counting down.
CCCAAGACTGCAAGGCAACGCTGCTTGCGATGGAAGGAATAGAAAACGGCCATTTCGCCGCGCTCAAACCGTGGGAGCAAACATTCTTCATTGTCGCGCTCGCCCATTGCGAGGGGCCGGACCATCTTGACCGGTTCGACCTGATTGAAACGGTGACCGAAGACATCATCGCCGGCCTGCCACCGCAGCTGGAATACACCGCAGAGCTGTTCCGCGCCCAGAATGCGAAAGTCCGCGCCATCATCGAACGCTACGGGCGTCACCCCCACCGCAACCCGATCTACGGCAGGGTCTCAAGCCCCGAGGAGGAGGCCTATATCGCGATAGGCGACTTCCCCCATGAGGCCGATGGACCTCCCGAATAGGCCCCGTTCAAGCCCTATTTGACCAGCCCAAGCCCTTCGAACAGCCTGTACTTGTCCCAATCGACCCAACTTTCCACGATCTTGCCGTTTTCGATCCGGTCGATCTGAACCCCGGTCCAGGTAACCCGGTTGCCGGTCGCTTCCACGCCCATGATCGTTCCCTGATGGGTCCCTGAGAATTCCCAGCGCGTGGCCACCTTGTCGCCTTCGGCAACCTGCATGTCGACCGTAACCGCAAGGTCAGGAAACCCGACATGGTGCTGCGCCACCACATCTTTCCAACTTTGCAGATCCCGGGTCCGGACACCGCCGCGCACATCGGATTCCTGGTGGTTGGCGTAGTCGGCTGAGAAGACCTCCTCAGGCTTGTCGTTATTGTCGCCTGCCCACATCTCAATCGAGCGGCGGGCGAGAGTCTTGTTCGCTTCCAGTGACATGTGACCTCCCATTAAGCGCAATTTATCCGACTGCAATGCTCGCCTTATGCTAACACACGATCGAACACGAACCGCTGTCTACATCTGTTTTCCAGTCAATCAGTCGATCAAGGATCTATGGCATGAGCGAGGCCACCCTCTCCCCGACCGACATCAACGCCATCAAGCAAATGATGCAGGACTGGACCGCCAACATGGTCACCGGCGATTGGCAGACATGGAAGACCTTTTGGGCCGAGGATGGCGTCCTCATGCCGCCGGACCATGCCCGTGTCGTCGGCCACGCCGCCCTGTTCGACTTCGTCTCAAGCAGCTTCGGCACCATCGGCGGCTTCAAATTTACCGACTGGACGTTCGACGGCACGGACACCTTAGCAACCGTCACCAACACGATCGAAATCTACGCCGGCGCCGACCAATCCGGCACGCCGGCGGCGGTCGACAAACAAATGCTGCTGGTGCGCAAACATGCCGATGGTAATTGGCGGGTGCACAAGGTCATCTTCAACGCTGACGGAGCCCCGTGACTTTCGCAAGAGTATGACAGGTCGCCTCGAGCCCAATGCTCTGACCTGGTGCACATGGCTTTCTCAATGATTCAGTACATGCTCGGTCACGGCAGCCAACCTTAACAATGTTCCAAATCGCCACCCTATTCCCGGCCTTGGCGCTGATCGGCTCCGTGATCGCCTATGTCGAGCCGTCGCTGTTCACACCCTATCGAGGCGCTATAGTCCCGCTGCTGATGGTCATCATGTTCGCCATGGGCCTGACGCTGACGCTCGCCGACTTCGCGCGGGTCGCCAAGCGCCCACTCACGATTGGCCTCGGCGTCTTGCTGCAATACACGGTGATGCCCTTATCCGCCTTGGCGATTGGCACCGTCCTGGCCCTGCCGGCCGAGATTTTGGTCGGTCTCGTTCTGCTTGGCAGTTGTCCCGGCGGCACCGCCTCCAATGTGATCAGCTATCTGGCGCGCGCCAATGTCGCCCTGTCGGTGACGATGACTTTGATCTCCAGCCTGCTGGCGGTGGTCGCGACGCCGACGATCACCTGGCTTCTGGTCGGTCAGACAGTCCCGATCGCGGTCGGCGCCATGATCATAAGCTTGGTCCAGATCGTGCTGGTGCCGGTGCTGGTGGGCGTGGCACTCAACACACTGCTCAGCCGCCATGTCGATCGCATCAAGCCGGCCCTGCCCTGGGTCGCCATGACCGCGATTGTCCTCGCCATAGCGATCGTCGTCGCCCTTAACCGAGATGGGCTTGCCATGGCGGGCCCGATCATCCTCGTTGCCATCTTCCTGCATAACGCCGCTGGCTGGTTGGGCGGCTATTGGGTGCCCCGCGCGCTTGGATATGACCGCACAACCTGCCGGACCATCGCCATTGAGGTCGCCATACAGAATTCCGGCCTCGCGACCGCGCTCGCCCTTCAGCATTTCTCAGCCCTTACCGCTCTTCCCGGTGCGCTCGCCAGCGTTTGGCAAAACCTCTCGGGCGCCGCACTTGCGGGTTGGTGGGCAAAATCCGCCGACCCAGCGGAAGCTCGAAACTCCATACCAAACGGCGACAGCGATAGTCTGTCCTAAGGCCGTTCGATCCCTTACGACGGACGCCTCACAAAACTGAAACACGCCCGCCCGTACCGTGCTGTTAGCCGCCAATCTCGCTTGTCACGGTAATCAGGTCCGGACACGGCTCGATGCTGGTGTCCGCCCCCTCGGTATTGCATTGGATGAAGTTCGGTGGGGCGCTGTAGGTGACACCGTCAAGCGCATCGCAATTCGTGGACGCTGAGCAGCTCGCCTCCCCATTAGCGCCGTCGGCAAGGCCAGCCATACCGCAACCCGCCCCGCCTACCAGATCGTCGCCGCTATAGTATTGAATGTTGAAATTGACATTGTCGAAACCCGTGCCCGCATTGTTCGTGTAGCTGATCAGCACCCGGCAAAAATCGCCCGGACCCAGCTCGGCCCCCGTCACGACGACATCGATTGTCCCACTGGCCGAGCCGTCTTCCGCCGCATCCGCATCCGAACTCGTCTCTGCTTCAGCCGCGTCGATCGTGTCGTCTGCCGTAGTGTCCTCGGCAACCTCGGCGCTTTCGTTCGCACCTTCAGCGCTTTCATCCGAGCTGTCATTGTCGTCGCAAGCAACCAGCGCCAGCGTGAGAGCCGACCCAATAATGACCGCCAATCTATTCACGGGTTCTTCTCCATCGTGATTGAGTGCTAGTTCGCGATGCTAGTTCGAAGACAATAATCGTGACCGCCGCCACCTAAACGTGCAAGAAGTTTGTCAGGGACACAGACGCAGAGGCCGCCGCCGGCTCCGGGGCCGCAACCTCGAAATTCTAAGTAACCCAAGGACCAAGCGATGCGATTTGTGGCAAACTGGC
>JBCCER010000310.1:0-3883 GCA_039030175.1 Pseudomonadota bacterium | reverse complement strand
CTCATCAGTAAGCCACTCTCGGATCGATCACCGCATGGATCAGGTCCAATGCCAGATAGATCAGCAAAGAGATTGCGGTGATGATCAGCACCACGCCCTGGATCGCCGGATAGTCGAAGGACAGCACGGCGCGCACCGAATACTGGCCGATGCCGCTGAGCGAAAAGACGCTTTCCACCAGCACCGCGCCGCCCAGCATGAAGCCGTAAAGAATGCCGATCAGCGTGATCGACGGCGCCATGGCGGCGCGCAGGGCATAGCGGGCGATTTGCCAACGTGGCAGGCCGGCGCAATGGGCGTAGAGCACGAAGTCAGAGCGTAGGGCGCGAACCATGTTCTGCCGCACCATCTTGATGATCGGACCCGATAGAATGAAGACGAGCGTTGCCACGGGCAGCATCAGATGGTGCAGCGCTTCGACGAACTTGTCGGGCCGGCCGGCCAACAGGGAGTCGACGGTAATCATGCCCGTAATCTCGGGCGGCGGCGTGGTCAGCGGCGACAGGCTGCCTAAGGGCGGCGGTGCCACACCGAGGGTGAAGAAGAACAGATAGACAAACAGCAGCCCCCACCAGAATTCGGGCTGAGAGCCTGCAAAAAGACTGTAGAGAAAGACCCCCCGATCCGCTCTACCGCCTGGCTTGATCGCCGCCAGCATGCCGATCGGCACCGCCAGTAGGAATGCGATCAGAAAGCTGAGCGTGATCAGCTCTATGGTCACCGGCAGGTGCCGGCCGATCTCCTCGACGATCGGCGAACCGGTCACCCAGGACACACCAAGGCTGCCTTGCAGCAGACCCGGCCCTTCTTCAGGCGCCAAACCCAGATAGTGCAGGAGCTGGGTCAGGATCGGCCGGTCCAGCCCCAATTGCCGCTCGGCCTGGGCGTAAGCTTCGGCGCTCGGGTTCAGCCCGACCAGCCGCGACACGGGGTCGGCGGGCAACAGGCGGATCAAAAAGAAGACGGCGATGACCAGCCCGATGAGCTGGGCAACGCCGATCACCAAACGGGTCGCGATATAGCGGACCAGCATCAGCCGGCCCGATCTGTTGGTTTAAGCGGCCCGGCCGATTGGGTGGCCGGGCCGTCCCCCATCTCCCTATTCAAAGCTGAGGTCGTAGAACCGGATCGAATTGTCGGGATGCCAGCGCATGCCGCTGAGATCGTCGGCAAAGGCCCACTGGGTCCGGTATTCCACCACCGGCAGCCAGGCGACATCCTCCATCAACTGGTCTTGGATCTCAGCAACCAGACCGTCCCGAACAGCCGTATTGGGCTCGACCCGTGCATCCGCCCAGGTGCCGTCGACGTAGTCGTTGCGATAGTTGACCATATTGTTCAGCCCGCCCGCCTCCGGCGAGACGAAGAACAGTTGGATGGCATAGCCGGCATCGACCCCGATCGGTTTCTCCTGGTCATTGATCGCGAACGGCAAATCCCGTTGGACCAGTTGCCGGTCGCCATACTGGGTCTGCGGGATCGGGTTCAACGTGACCGGGAAGCCAACCTCGCGCAGCGCCGTTTGGATCGAGTTCACGATCGGCCCCAGGGTCGATTCCTTCTCCGCCACATAGGTCAACGCGAAGGCATCGCCATAGGCATCCAGCCCGTCGCCGTTCGGGTAGCCCGCTTCCGCCAGCAAGGCGGCCGCCTGGTCAGGATCTTGGTTGTACTGGGTGTCCGAGACGTGGAAGCCGGGATAGCCGCTGGGGACCAATCCCTCCCACCGCTCGGCCTGGCCGAAATAGCCATTGGCGATGATCTGGTCATAGGGCATGGCATAGGCCACGGCCTGACGCACCAGCGGATTGTCGAAGGGCGGCACGTCGAAATTCATGTGCACGAACAGGTTTTCATTGCCCGTCACGCCGCCGACCGCCACGCCGGCCGCATCGCGCAAACTGTCATATTCGCGCGGCGTCAGCCCCTGGGCCAACTGCGCCTGACCGGTCTGCAGCACGACCACCCGGTTGGAGGATTGCGGCACCCGCCGCATTACCACCCGCTCGATCGCCGGCGCACCCAGATAGTAGTCCGGGTTAGCGGTGAAGACGATTTCCTCGTTCTTGGTCCAGCTTTCCAGGCAATAGGGGCCGAAGCTCGGGACGTTCACATTGTTCGTATAGTCATGCGCCCAAGGGTCTTCGTCCGTCGCGTTGGCGTTCATTTCCTCCGCGTCGAAAATGTAGAGGCCGAAGATCGTCAGCACCGGCAGGAACAGGGCATTCGGCTCCGACTGGCGGATTTGGACCGTGTAGTCGTCGACCGCGACGACTTCGTCGCCCAGCTCGCGTGCGGCTTCATCGCCGAAAACGTCCGGCGTAAAATTGGCGATCGAGCCGACGTTCGACAGGAACCAGCCTATCGGCGCGGCACCGCTGACCGATTTGGCCCGCGCAAAGGTGTAAACCACATCGTCGGCGGTGAACTCCGCCCCGTTGCAGCCCATCACCCCTTGGCGCAGGTTCAAGGTCCAAGTCAGCGTGTCTTCGTCGTAATCCCAAGATTCGACCAGTCGGCCTTCGAACTCGTCAAAGTTCGGCACGATGATGCCGTCTTCGTTCTCGCCGGCCGAAGCATAGCCGAACAGCGGCTCCATCAAATTGACCATGCCTGTCTGGCTGGTCGGGATGGCCGCAGCCGGTCCGTCGTAATTAAGGCCGGCCGGCACATCCTCGGCCAAAAACAGCAGCGATTGCGCGGCCGCCGGCAGAGCGACGGTTAGCGCCAGTGCACTCGCCGCAAGTGCGGGTACGAGTCTCGTCATCGGTGAAGTCTCCCCTTCCCGGAAAAAGTTGTCCGGACAAATTTTCAGCCGAGGGGTTCGGCGGTGTCAAGGGCAGCATGCGCGATAGGTTGGATTTGCGTGCGATGCGGGTCGAAATCTGTGGAATTGGCGCTGAACAGACCGCAAATACAGTAAAGTACTGATTAGGAATAGTTTGATCCGTTCATTAGCGAGAGGAAACTACAGTGAAGATATCCAAAATCACCCTGCCGATTCTGATGGTTGCAGCGTCCACGAGCTTCGCTTCTGCACAAGACACCGCATTGTTTGATGAGATCATGCGGGCCTACGAGGGGATCAACACCGCTTTCGAGCAAGACGACACAGCCACCATCGAGACGTTGGTCACGCCTGATCATGTTTCGATCTCGCCCTACTATGGCGGTGCGCTCGATCTTGAAGAACAGCTGGCCGTTGACGGCCAACTGTCGATCGCACAGAGCCCGGTGGGCGAGATCACCGTCTCGCCACTCTCTGACGACGTGGTGTTGCTGCAGTTTGTATCAGAACGCAGCGGAAGTTTTGCTGGCGAGCCCCTGTCCGAGCGGGCCTATGTCACCATCGTTTGGGTTCGCGAGAACGGCGTCTGGCTAGAGCGCATGTATCAGGAAACGCCGGTGCCTTGAGCTCGACCGACCTTACGGGCGGCGGCCCTACCCGTCACATGCCAAGTCAAACGTGTGCAGCCTCAGACCGTCGCTTCCGGGGGCTGAATGAACGTTGCCGCTCGCTCCGACAAAGTCACCCGTACCGCCCATCACTGGATAGTTGAACTCCTGGGTCACCGTTCGGTCGGTGTTTGACGGATCGGCCAGCGTGTAGAAGGTCGAGACGGCCACCGTGCCGTTTTCGAAGCTGTAGCGCGCCGTTCCGATTTCTCGAAAACCATCGGTGTCGCTGTCCGGTAGCGTGGTCGACGCAAAGAAATAGTCGCCCGCCGGTTCGCCGCTCGTCGAGAAGATATCGAACCGCCCGACGCGCCGATCTCCGGCGCTGACCCCTTCCTCGCCATCGTCCAGATACTCAATGTGGTTGAGCTCCAGCGTAACCTGAAAGTTTCCGCAGGTTGCCGGTGATTGTGCGTTTGCCGCGCCG
>JBCCER010000309.1:0-3910 GCA_039030175.1 Pseudomonadota bacterium | reverse complement strand
GGACTTCTTGGCAAAGGCGGGGCGAACCGGGATCGAAATCAACGCCCCTGGCACCACCTCGACTGTCACTTTGGCAGCGCTGGCCGACGCGGGCGTCACCCAATGCGAGCCAGGAAACGGGTTACACGGTACGACACCGCTTCACGCTGTGGAGGATCTCCCGGAACTGCCCGCCACCTTGTATCTCAGCGAGATTTCGCACCTCCACGGCAATGAGGCTTACTGCTTTGGCGGCGGTCTCTACATCGACCCGGTCTTTCCGGACTACCAAGTGCGAGCAATTGTGGCCGACACCCCAACGAGCAGTGCGAATGCGCTGGCGGATGTCGAAATCCCGCCGCCCTCCGCCATCGACTATTACGGCATGGTCGACGCGACCGGAGCGGTAAGGCCGAAACCAGGCGACAGCGTCGTGTTCGGATTTCGAGCTCAAGCCTTTGTCACGAGGTGCTTTGTTGTTGGCATTTCCGGAGTTTCGACCGGGTCGCCGGTTGTCGAGAGCATCGAGAACGGCTTTGGCCAAAACCAGCCATGGCCAGGGTGAGGGCGCGATGACGGACATGCGCGAAACAGTGCTGCAGTTAAAAAACATCCGGAAGGAGTTCTCCGGCGTGGTGGCGATCGAGGATTTCTCGATCGAGCTTCGCGCCGGCGAAATTACCGCGCTCGTCGGCGATAACGGCGCTGGCAAGTCGACCTTGGTCAAGATCATCGCGGGCGACCACCCGCAGACATCCGGGTCAATCTCTTTTTCTGAAGGCGGGGCCGCGAGCCGACATAGCTCGAACGTCGAGGTTGTGTATCAAGACCTGGCGCTGGCTAATCAACAGCCCGTCTACATGAATTTGTTCCTTGGACGCGAAAAGACAAAGGCGCCGCTCGGCTTGCTCGACCGCAAATCGATGATCGAAGAGGCCGCTTCGCTGGTGACGGAGCTCGATGTGCGCGTCCCCTCGGTAAAGTCCATGATCCGAGACCTCTCGGGCGGCCAGCGCCAGGGCGTCGCCATTGCCCGCGCATTCCACTGGGCCTCCAAGATTGTTTTGCTCGACGAGCCAACCGCCGCGTTGGGCGTGGCCGAAACCGCGCGCGTGGAAGAAATCATCGCCAGCCTGCGCAAACGCAACTTGGCGATCCTGATCATCAGTCACAGTCTCGACCAAGTGTTCCGCCTCTCCGATCGGATATGCGTTCTCCGCCGCGGCGTTCAGATCGGTATTCGAAACACTGCCGAGACCGATCGCAACGAAATCGTCTCCATGATTACGGGCCTTAGCTGAGAGATTGCCATCAACTTGAAGAACACGGCCCTCTGAACCCGGACACAGGGCTATCGGTTCTGATACACTAGTACACCGACACAGTACTGTTATCGTCGAGTATAGATGCAACGATTGTTCCTGATTGCGGCGATGTTCTCGTGCGGGCTTTGGTCCCAAGCCGGCGCCGATCAACTAGCCGAAAGCCTAGCTGAGGAGCTGCTGTCGCGGACCTCCGCCCCTGGGGTCGGCGTGGCGTATGCGCTAGGCGACGACACCGGTATTGCGGTCGCCGGCGTCCGTGCGGTGGGCGAAGCCGTTCCCATTGAGTTGGCCGATCTTTGGCATATCGGGTCGAACACGAAGTCGATGACGGCGACCTTGGTTGCACGGCTGGCGGAGTCCGGATCGATTGACTGGGATGACCGTGTGGGCGACGTGCTGTCGGACCGACTGCCGGAAATTCATCCTGCATTTCAAGAAGTCACCTATCACGAGTTGCTGGATCACCGTGCCGGCTTGGTCGCGAACATTGACGCTGAGCAATCACTGTCGCTCGCCGGAACCCTCGAAGACAGAGAAGTGGTGGCGGATCGCATGGGTTACGCAGCAATGGTCCTGAGCCAAGAACCGGTGTTTCCACCTGGCGAGGGCTATCTCTACTCCAACGCCGGCTATGTCGTTGCCGGCACGATGCTCGAGGTCTCGACGGGCCTTTCTTGGGAAGACCTGATGCGCCAGGAGGTTTTCGATCGCCTTGGCCTGGCTAGCGCCGGCTTTGGCCCGCCGGGAACGATCGGTTCGCTCAGCCAGCCGCGCGGACATGCCGGCACGCTGTCTACTGGTCTGGCGCCAATGGAACCCGATCAGTGGGCAGACAATGTACCGGCCTTGGGTCCTGCCGGAACGGTCCACATGAATTTGGCCGATCTGCTGACATTTCTGACGGCTCATCTGGATGAGCCCGCCACCTATTTGTCGGACGAAAGCTGGCAGATGCTACACCGACCCGAGGGCGATGCGAGCTATCGCGCGGGCTGGATCACGCCGCCTGGCGGCCTGCTGGTTCATACGGGATCGAATACGTTCTGGTATCTACTTGTGGCCGTCTGGCCGGAGCGGGACGCCGTTTTGGTACTTGCCTGCAATTACGGGGATATCGCATTCCTCGATCCGGAGTTTGGCGCAGTAGCGGCACGGTTCTTCGAACGGAGTTGACACACGGGATTTTCGCTATGGTGGCCGGCGGCCGAATTGACAAGAACTCAACAATCCATGGGTGATCCGATGACATCCGAAGACGAGGTTCGCGACGCTTCGAAGAATTTCTACGCCGCTCTCAACACGATGCTGGCAGGGGACGCAAGCGATCTGACCGACATCTGGGTCCATAGCCCGGAGGCGACGACCATGCACCCAATCGGTGAAAGGCAGGTTGGTTGGGACACGATCAAGGCGTCCTTCGAGAGGGTCGCGCGATCAAGCGCCGGCGGCTATGTCGAGATGGTGGACCAGCTAATCCGCGTTCATGGCGACGTGGCCTATGAAGTGGGTGTCGAGCACGCCAAGTTTTCGGTCGCCGACACACCACTCATCGTGAATTCCCGCGTCACCAACATCTACTATCGCGAAGATGGCCGCTGGAAGATCATCCATCATCACGGCGATAAATCGCCCGGAATCGCCGAGGCCCTGGACAAGACGAACAACTAGAGAGTCTGCGGCGCCTTCTTCGTCGGCACCTTTAAAGGTCGTTCGTGAGGAATCGCTGATGAGTGATTCTCGTGTGGTTTGCGCGGCCGGCGCAGCCCTGAGGAGGATTCTGATCACGGTGCGCAAAAGGGCCTCGAACCGTTGTCCGGCAGCCAGCGCCAGCGCGCATTTATGGCTATGGTCTTAGCCCAGTACATCGATTATCTGCTGCTCGATGAGCCGCTGAACAACCTCGGCATCAAACACGCCGCATCCATGATGGGCCTGCTGCGGCTTTGCGCCGACGATCTTGGCTGCACTGTGATCGCAGTCTTGCACGACATTAACTTCGCCTCCTGGCACGCCGACAGAATTGCCGCCTTGCGGAACGGTCGGCTGGTTCATCAAGGTCCACCAGAGGCGCTCTATGGTTGACCTCAGTCAGCCCGAATCGGGCTTGCAGGCGGCTTGGTTTTTTGCCCACGCTTTGACCGGTTCCGACCGCGTAGATGAGGTGCAGGACTACGGCCGTACGGCATACCGATCGTTATGGCTGAGTTGCGAATAGTTCGCACTTTCAGCATTGACGTCTCACTACGTCAGAGCTATCTGGCAACGAGCAACAGCAACATACCCTGAGTTTGTAAGTGAAGGACGCACATCAGTTCTTGCGGAACACAATAGGGTCAACGTCTCTTCTTCGGCTTTGACTGTAAGGGACTGCGCTCGTTGGATTTGTCAGGTCTCCATGACCAACGAATTGAGAAGAATGCTGTTAGCTAAGGCCACAAGGTAAAGCATCGGAATCGTCGGGGGACGACGCAATGACACACCAGCAAAGTGGTCAGAAACTCAGCACTGAGGGCATTGAGGACACCATGTCGCGGCCGGGCCTTCCGGCACGGATGGTCCAGCGGCTGGTCGAGGGAGCGGAAGGTCTCAACCTCAGATATTCGAGT
>JBCCER010000308.1:0-3954 GCA_039030175.1 Pseudomonadota bacterium | reverse complement strand
TTGGGTCGAGGTTTTCTCCAGGCTCTCGCCGACATGCCGGCGAACCTCGCCGAGCTTTTCTTCCAGTGCCTTGCCAATCTGGCGCTCTTGGGCTTGCAGCCGTTCGGCCAGGTTCGCCGGCATGTCGGCGAGAGCCTGGAGAAAACCTCGACCCAAACCTCGAACACGATCCACGACCTCAAGACGCGATTGGCGTTGATCGACCAAGCCCAGAAGAACATCACCCAACTGTCCAGCCAGGTCGTCGGCTTGCAAGAGATCCTCGCCAACAAACAGGCCCGCGGCGCCTTCGGCGAAGTGCAACTCAACGATCTCGTGCGGGCCGTGTTGCCGCCCGATGCCTATGATTTTCAGGCCAATGTCGGCGGCAAACGGGCCGACTGCCTGCTGAAGCTGCCCAACCCGCCGGGCCCGATCGCGATCGACTCGAAGTTTCCTTTGGAGTCCTATCGGGCCATGACCGATGCGGGGAACGACAATGACCGCACCCTCGCAAGCCGGCAGTTCGCCACCGATGTCCGTCGCCATATCGGGGCTATCGCTGACAAATACATCGTCCCGGGCGAAACGGCCGAATCGGCGCTGATGTTTTTGCCGTCCGAGGCAGTCTATGCCGAGCTGCACGCCAATTTCAGCGCGGTGATCGAGGACAGCTATCGCAGCCGAGTGTGGATTGTCTCGCCCACGACCCTATGGGCGACGCTCAATACCGTACGTGCCGTCTTGAAAGACGTACGCATGCGCGAGCAGGCCGGCGTGATTCAAAAAGAGGTCCGGATTCTGTTGACCGATATCGGCCGTCTGGACGATCGGGTGGGCAAGTTAGAAACCCATTTCGATCAAGCGACCGACGATCTGCGTCAAATCAGGATCTCGACAGGCAAGGTGACCAAGCGCGGCCAGAAAATCGATTCGCTACAGATTTCCGAGGAGGTCAAGGCCGCCGAATCGATCGCCGACTCAGCAAGCCCGATGAAACTCGAGGGCGAAACCTAAGACTCTCCAACCTCCATCGGATTGGCCGGATCGGCAGTCCATTCCTGAAGCGAGCCGATGTAAACAGCCACATCGGTGAAACCGAGCCGCGACATGATGAACGCGTTCGACGAAGCCATAATGCCGCCGCCGCAATAGGTGATGTTGCGAGCGTTGCGGTCGCCGGTCACCAACTTGGACAACTCATTGTCGGGTTTGTAACGGCCTGATTCGTCGACAAGATCGCCGGAGAACAGGTTGGATGCCCCTTGAATGCGCCCAGGACGACCGAAGAAGCTCTCCGCTCCCTGGTAATGGTCGCCATGCATTGTGTCGATTAGGCACGCCGACCCATCGGCCACGGCCGCCCTTACCTCGGGATGGTCGGCGATCACCTCAGGGCGCACATGGGGCGTCAGCGTTCTGGCCGCCTTGCCCGCAGGCTCAGCAGACAACGGGCGGCCCTCCGCGTTCCATGCTGTCAGGCCGCCATCCAGTATGGCCGCACGGTCGAATCCGACCCAGCGCAGCATCCACCAGACTCGCGCGGCCCATATCGATAGAAAATCGTCGTAGAGCACCACCCTCGAGTCGTCGCCTACGCCCAATGCACCCATGGCGGCGCAGAAATCCGCAGCGGACGGCAAGGCAAAAACGAGCGGGCTTTCCGTATCGCGAAGCTCGACCATCAGATCGGCAAAGCCGGCAGCCGGAATGTGGCCCGCATTGTAGTCTTCCCGCGCGGTTTCATAGCGAAACGCGCCTGCCCCGTCGGGTTCCATACGAATCCTGCAGTCGAGAATAACAAGACCGGAGTCATTCCGATGCTGGCTGAGCCAGTCGGTGGTCACCAATGTGTCCATCATTCCCCCAAAAAACTGGTTATCGCAGCGTTGAACCGCTCGAATTCTTCAAAGAACATGAAATGTCGCCCGCCGGGGATGACCTCAATCCTGCCGTTTGAGACTGTATCGGCAATCCAACGCTGGCTGTCTGTTCCGATGTGGCTGTCGCCGCCACCGATCGCCAGGACAGGCTGTTCGATGGTCGCGATCAGCTCGCTCCAATCCTGGATTACGTTGTCCTCCAAAAGGCGGATAGCATGATGTCGCGGGAGTTTTAGGTTTTCGCCGGCGACCCACATCAACGTCCGTTCGTCGATCGCGTCGCTGAACATCGGCCGAAGGATCTCGGCGGCTGTTTCCGGCGCGTCGGCGGCCAGGATCTGCTGCTTTGCGCGGGCGAGAGCATCCATGGAAGGAAAGACGCAGCCCGCCTGGGCACGTTTGCCCTCGTTCCAATCCGGACGCGCCATCAGGGCAGCGCCCTCATCCACGAAAATGAGCTTTCTAGCCGGCCGTTCCGCCCTAAAGAGAGACAGATACGACCAGATCACGGCAGCGCCCATGGAATGGCCGAGCAGGTCCGGCTGGTCGAGGTTCAGCGCTTCGATAACGTCGAACAAGTCCTTGGCCAAACGCTGCACCCGGTAGCCGTGATCCGGTTTTTCCGACTCGCCATGTCCCCGCATGTCGAGCGCGATGACCCGGGACACGGAGCAGAGTGCCGCGAATTGGTTCTCGAAAGAGGTCGCGGTTTGGGACCAGCCTGGTACCATAACGATCGGCTGCCCGGTGCCCCCCACGAGGTAGCTTAGACGTACGCCGTCGCTTGTGGTCACTGCGCGTCTTTCCACTACCCGATCTCCTTGGCCATCAGACCGCGCGACGCGCCCTCATGGCCGCAACGAGAGTGCCGTCGTCGAGGAAATCGAGCTCACCGCCGACGGGCACGCCATGCGCCAGTCGGGAGATTTTGGTGCCGCTGTCGGCCAGGCGGTCGGCGATGTAATGGGCGGTCGTTTGCCCATCGACCGTTGCGTTCATCGCCAAGATCACCTCGCCATTGCCGATGGCTCTGGCGCGGTTCAGCAGCGCAGGAATGGAAAGGTCTTCCGGGCCGACACCGTCTAGCGCGGATAATGTGCCGCCGAGCACGTGATAGAGGCCACGATAGGTGCCGGCACGCTCCAGCGCCCAAAGATCGGCCACCGATTCGACGACACAGATCGTAGCACGATCGCGAGTTTCGTCGCCGCACACCGCGCAGGGGTCGGTGGTGTCGAGATTGCCGCAGATCGAACAAGGGGCGATCGCATCCGCCGCCGCACCGATCGCGTCGGCCAACGGCACCATGATTTGGTCGCGGTGATTCAGCAAGTATAGCGCCGCACGACGCGCCGAGCGCGGGCCTAAGCCGGGCAAGCGCGCCAGCAGGGCGATCAGTTGGTCGATTTCAGTACCGGCCATGGCGCAGCAGCCGGTTTCGGCTAGAACGGCAGCTTGACGCCGGGCGGCAATTTGAGCCCGCCCATCAGCTTTTGTGTTTCTTCCTGCACGGCGGCCTCAACCTTGGCCTTACCGTCATTGAAGGCCGCCACGACCAGATCCTCCAACACCTCGATCTCGTTCGGGTCGACCAAGGCGGGATCGATCTTGATGCGCTTTAGCGCCCCCTTACCATCTAACACCGCCTGGACCATGCCGGCACCGGACTGACCCTCGATTTCCAGGTCGGCCAGATTGTCCTGGAGCTCAGCCATTTTCGACTGCATCTCCTGGGCTTGCTTCATCATTTGGGTCAGGTTCTTCATCGGGCCCTTTGGCTCCTTCGCGTGCGTTGGGCGCAGCGGTCGAACGCAGCGCCCCAAGGCTGGTGAGAAATCTACAGGTCGTCGGCTATCTCGTCGTCGGAAGGCTCGCTGTCAACCTGCTGATCGTCGAGTTCGTCATCAAAGCTGCGCACGGCCTCCAAACGGGCGCCAGGGAACGCCTCCATCACCGCCTGGACCGTCGGGTGTGCAAGGGCCTTTCGCCTGGCGGCACTGGCCGCCTCTTCATCCTGCTGTTTCAAGGTCGGCTGGCCCGGTTCGCCGCTGACCGTGACCATCCAGCGCTGTCCAGTCCATTCGCCCAACTT
>JBCCER010000307.1:0-3967 GCA_039030175.1 Pseudomonadota bacterium | reverse complement strand
GCTTTTGGAACCTCGCTAGAATGGCCCGCTAAAGGCCGGAAACGAAGTGCGATCTCGGCATGACAGCACCCAGCCCGGTCGCCAGCGCGGCAAAGATCATGGCATCAAAAGACCGCCATTCACATGCAGCGTCTGGCCTGTCAGGTAGCCGGAGGACGGGCCGAGCAGGAACAGGATCGGGCCGACAATATCATCGGGCGTCGCGATCCGGCCAAGCGGGACGCGCTGCTCGTAGGCGTCAAGATCGAGCCGTTCCGGCGGCCCCTCTTCACGGCCCCGACCGGTACCGCCGCGCAGGAACGCCGTGTCGACCGCGGAGGGTGCGACGGCATTGACGCGGATGGCGGGCGCCCATTCTTGCGCCAAGGTCTTGACGAGGTTGATAACGCCCGCCTTTGACGCGCCGTAAGGGCCGTAACCAGGCGTGCCAAGCGTCGCGATGCCCGAGGTGATGTGGACGACCGACGGGGAGTGCCCCTTGTCCAACAGAGGTTTCGCCGCCTGTGATATGGCAAACGCAGCGCGCAAATTGCCAGACACGACCTCGTCCCAGGCGTCGATGTCGGTTTCGGCGATGGGCAGCTTTGCCGAAGCAAACCCGCAAAGATTTACCAGACCGTCCAGGCCATCCCATGTCTGGGCAAGGGCGTTTGCTGCCTGCACCAGGCTCGAAGGATCGTGAGCGTCACAAGGCACCGCGACGACATCGCCCTCGACAGGGTGGCGCTCCAATGAGGCTGGGAGATCTAGTGCGGCGACACGGCAACCGTTAGCGCTCAACGCATCGACAAGCGCGCGGCCGATGCCGCCGCGCCCGCCCAACACCGCGATGCGTGCGCCGCTATTCGGAGCCAGTTTCATCTGATCGCCTGGATCTAACATCGGGCCTAGGGTTGTCTGGTCATTAATACAAATCAAGCGCGGATCAGGCGACCGGCGTCCATCTGGGCGCGATTCCGGCCGTCACCCGCGACAAGGTCATGCGGTATTCATAGCGATCCGGCGGATAGACGCTTTCCTGAAACAGGATCGCGGCACCCTTAGGGTCCAGCACCGCCCTGCGCATGCAGATCAAGGGCGCTCCGACATCGACGCCCAGTTGCGCCGCCACTTCGGCATCGGCCAGCGCGACCGTCAGAACTTGTTCGGCAGTCGTCGGGCTAACCCCCTCACGCTCGAGGGCGACCATCACCGGCTCATTGCCGAGCGCATCCATGTCGACCAGTTCGGCCAGCTCGCGCGGTAGCAAGAGGCTGGTAACGCTGAACGGCTCGTCCCCCATGTCGCGCCTGCGCACGATCTTGAAGAGGCGCGATCCGGTCGGCACGAGACCCGATGTTTGTACCCAGTCCGGTTGTAGGGTCTCGCCAGACCAGAGGGTGGTGGCGGCGGTCTCCTTGGTCATGGTGATGAGATTCGCGAGCATGCCGCCGATATCGGCTCGGGCCGGCTGGGCCTCTCGGCGCGGAGCGACCGGATAGGTCCCGCTGCCGCGACGTCGGCGTATCAGTCTCTCCCGCTCCAAGCGGTCAAGGGTGCGCCGGATGGTGACCCGCGACACGCCATACCGATCGGCTAGTTGCAGTTCGCTAGGCAGCGCCTCACCGAGCGGGAATCGGCCCTCGCGAAGCTGCTCGGCCAGCAGCATGTAAATGCGGTGATAGAGCGGCAGCACTTGGCTGCCGTCACCGGGTTTGCGCCCCCTGCGACGCGCAGACCCACCCCTGGCAGCAGCAGCCTTCATTGGTCTGGAGATACCGCACCCCCATCGTCATCGAACGGTCAAGCGAAGGCCATATGATGGGACCTGCCGTCCGAAGGCAAGCACGGCGTCCCAAAGCAAGCCGACAGTCATTGACGACGGGAACCAGCACCCGCATTGTACATGCTGTCTTATTCATAGGACATTTGCCGGAGCCGACGAGCGCCCGTTCCAATGCGCCAAACAGGGGGAGCCTGCGTGATGACACCCATCAAGAAGCTATGCCTTGCCACCGTTGCCATGGCCCTGTGCCTGCCCGTCACGGACATCGCCTTTGCCCAGAGCGACAACGAAGAAGAATTGCAGGAATTGCGGGTCGGCACCTGGGCGCTGCCGCCCGGTCAGGGCAACCCGTTTAGCGGCCGTTCGACGCCAGGCATCTTCGTCTGGGATGCGGTGTTCGACCCGCTGGTGCGCATCGGCGAAGGCGGCGCACCGACGCCGGTTTTGGCCACAGACTGGGAGTCGGTCAACGACACGACCTGGCGCTTTTCGTTGCGTGATGGCGTGAGTTTCTCCAACGGTGTGCCGCTGAATGCCGCTGCCGTGGTCGGTACGCTCGAGTATCTGATGACCGAGGACGGTCGGGCGACGCCCGTCGGCGGCGAGATCCGCAATGTCACCGGTGCGACGGCTGTTGACGATATGACGGTCGAGATTACGACCAGCGGACCGGACCCCGTGCTGCCAAACAAGCTGGCGCTGGTCTACATTATCGAGCCGAGTGCCTGGCAAGTTCTTGGAACTGAGGGCTTTGCGGTCGACCCGGTGGGCACGGGCGCGTTCTCTGTCGAGGGCTGGGGCGCAGGCGAAGTCACCATGGTCGCCAACCCAAGCTCGTGGCGCGAGACCGAGTTGGACAGCATCACGATCCTGGACCTGCCGGAACGGCCGGCGCGATTGCAGGCGCTGCTGTCGGGCCAAATCGATGTCGGCTTCGGCTTCTCGCCGGACAATATCGGTCAAATGGAGGGTGACGGGATTGTTGTGGAGGCGACCGCCGCACCGCAGGTGATGTCGCTGGTCTTCGCGACCGAGGCGCATCCCGACAGTCCGTTCAACGATGCCCGCGTGCGCCAGGCCGCGAACCTGGCCGTCAACCGGACGGCGATTGCTGAGATTCTGCTCGGCGGATTAGGGGCGCCGGCGGGGCAAGCCGGCACGCCGGCCGCGTTCGGGTACGACCCGTCGATCCCGCCCTACCCGTACGACCCGGACCAGGCACGCGCACTGCTGGACGAGGCCGGCTACGGCGACGGCTTCGATGTCACCGCCCATGTGGTGGTCGGCTCGTTTCCAGCGGACAGCGAGATCTACCAGCAATCGGCCATCGACTTGGCGCAGGTCGGCATCAATGTGGAGCTACAGCAGATCCGGTTCCCGGAATGGCTGGACTATTTCCTGGCCAATTCCTGGCCCGGTGAGATGTTCGGCTCGTCTTGGAATACCTCGCCCTATTTGGATTCGATCCGGCCCTACACCTACATGACCTGCATGAAGCGCACGCCGCACTTCTGCGACGAAAGCATGACCCCAGCAGTGGACGCGACCTATCAAGAATTCGACCCGGCTGCGCGCGAGCAGCTGCTGTTCGACCTGCATCGCCTGACCAACGAGGTCTTGCCGGCGCTGTGGCTGGTCGAGCAGGTGGACGTAACCGGCTGGCGGCCCGAAGTCTCGGGCCTGGAATATGTCAACCGCTCGGTCGACTACGACAATGTAACGATCAGCGAATGATCGGTTAGCGCACGACCCGTGCCACGACCTCGCCTGCCAGGCGCTGGATCGTGGCCGGGTCGTCGTCGGCCTCTTGACCGGCAAGCTGCGCTTCCAGCCGGTTGACGCGGACATTGAGGTCGGCGATTTCGGCCAGCAGCGTGTGCACCAGTTCGGCGATGCGGTCCGTGTCGCGGCCGTCGAGGATGGCGCGGACGGCAAGATCCGGCGAGATTGGGGTTTCGGACATCAGGATGCCTTTCTGGCGATCGTGATCGCCCAGGGCGTGAACCATTTGCGCTTGTCGGCCTCCATCTCGGGGCTCGTGCCGTTCATATACCAGGGGAGCGTTTCCGCTGTGTCGAAGCCGGCTTTGCTTGCCATCGCCGGAATGTCCAGGTCGCGGTAGGGCACAGAGTACGGCTCATCGATGATCTGGCTGTACCAGCGCAGCAGCGTGTCGCGGAACGGGTCGCCAAGCCAACGGTT
>JBCCER010000306.1:0-4017 GCA_039030175.1 Pseudomonadota bacterium | reverse complement strand
GCGTCTCGGCGGCAAGATCCCCAAGGGCGTTTTGCTGGTCGGCCCGCCTGGTACCGGTAAGACGCTCATTGCGCGCGCCGTCGCCGGCGAAGCCAACGTGCCGTTTTTCACCATCTCCGGTTCGGACTTTGTCGAGATGTTCGTCGGCGTCGGCGCCAGCCGTGTGCGTGACATGTTCGAGCAGGGCAAGAAGAATGCGCCTTGCATCATCTTCATCGACGAAATTGACGCCGTCGGCCGCCATCGTGGCGCCGGTCTTGGCGGCGGCAATGATGAGCGCGAACAGACGCTGAACCAGTTGCTCGTCGAGATGGACGGCTTTGAGGCCAATGAAGGCGTCATTCTGATTGCGGCCACGAACCGTCCCGACGTGCTGGACCCAGCCTTGCTGCGTCCTGGTCGTTTCGACCGTCAGGTTGTTGTGCCGAACCCAGACATTCTAGGCCGCGAAAAGATCCTCAAAGTCCATATGCGCAAGGTGCCGTTGGCGCCTGACGTTGACGCCAAGGTGGTCGCTCGCGGTACCCCCGGTTTTTCGGGCGCGGATTTGGCGAACCTGGTGAACGAAGCGGCGTTGCTGGCTGCCCGTGCAGGCTTGCGTGTTGTTGGCCAGGCTCAGTTCGAGGCTGCCAAGGACAAGGTCATGATGGGCTCCGAGAGGCGCTCGATGGTCATGACCGAGGACGACAAGCGCCTGACCGCCTATCACGAGGCAGGCCACGCGCTGGTCGGCCTCTACATGCCGGCCTCCGATCCGCTGCACAAGGTGACGATCATTCCGCGCGGCCGTGCACTTGGCGTTACGGTGCAGTTGCCCGAGCGCGATAAATTCAACATGGCCAAAATCGAGCTGGAAAGCTGGATGGCCATGGCCTTTGGCGGCCGAATCGCAGAGGAACTGATCTTCGGCGAGGAGAACGTCACCACTGGCGCTGCCGGCGATATCCAAATGGCGACGCAGCGCGCTCGCGCGATGGTTACCCAGTTCGGCATGAGTGAGAAGCTCGGTCGGGTCCGCTACGACCACAATGAGCAAGAAGTGTTCTTGGGCCACTCGGTCACCCAGAGTCGCAATGTCTCCGAGGCCACAGCCAATGTGATCGACGACGAAGTTCGGCGTATCATCGAGGAAGGGGAGGCCAATGCCCGCCGCATCCTGACCCAACATCTGGATGAACTTCACCGGATTGCTCAGGCCCTCCTGGAGTACGAGACGCTCAGCGGCGACGAAGTCCAGGCAGTCATTCGCGGTGAGGATATCGACCGACCAGAACCTGATGAGCCCGCACCACCGCCTCCCCCCAAGAAGCCGGGAGCGCGTGCGTCCGTACCGACGGGTGGAACAAAGAAGGGCGGCCTGGGTCCAGAACAGCCACAGGGAACCTGATGGCGCAACCGCCAGAGCCAATCGAGACCGAAAGCCCCGGCATCGCCCGGGGCTTTTCGTCATCCGGTCCGGCGATTTGGGCGGGCCTCACGCTCGATCGACCGCGCCTGATGGGCATTGTCAACGTCACCCCGGACAGTTTCTCCGATGGCGGCCAATTTGTCGAAGCGTCTGCTGCGATCGACCAGGGGATGCGCTTGGTCGATGAGGGGGCGGACATCATCGACGTAGGCGGCGAATCCACCCGTCCAAGAGCTGAGCCGGTGGCCCCCGGCGAAGAGATCGCCCGCGTGGTACCGGTTATTGAGGCGCTAGCCCGCGCTGGGGGGCAGGTCTCGGTTGATACGCGGCACGCTGAGACGATGGCCGCAGCCATCGATGCAGGGGCGGCCATCGTCAATGATGTCACGGCGCTGACGGGCGACTCGCGATCCCTTAGCGTGGTTTCCGACCGAAAGGTTCCAGTCGTTCTGATGCATATGCGGGGCGATCCGCGGACCATGCAGGGCGACCCGCGCTATGGCAATGTTGTGGAAGAGATCAGGGACTACTTGGCGGCAAGGATCGCTGCTTGCACCGAGGCCGGTATCTCCCCCGATCAGATCGCCATAGATCCGGGTATCGGGTTTGGCAAGACGGTGGATCACAACCTCGCCCTTCTGAACGGCTTGCCGCGATTGGCGAGTTTGGGACGCCCTCTTTTGGTCGGGGCGAGCCGCAAGTCTTTCATCGGCAAACTCTCGCGCGGTGCTCCCGCTACGGAGCGTCTGTCGGGCTCGATTGCCGCCGCCTTGTTTGCTGTTCGACAGGGCGCCAGCCTGCTGCGCGTGCATGACGTCGCCCAGACCCGCCAGGCGTTGGACATCTGGCACGCACTCAACGCCTGATTGTCGCCCTTTTTCAGGCCGAGTAGGGTGAGCCCATGACTAGGAAGCTTTTCGGTACGGATGGGATTCGCGGGACGGCGAATACCGAGCCCATGACGGCGGAAACGGCGCTGAGGGTCGCTGCAGCCGCCGGCGAGCATTTTCGCAATGGCGATCACCGGCACTCGGTGGTGATCGGTAAGGATACGAGACTGTCCGGTTATCTGCTCGAACCAGCCTTGACGGCCGGATTCATCTCAATGGGAATGGACGTCATCCTCGTCGGCCCTTTGCCGACACCGGCGGTTGCCATGCTGACGCGATCAATGCGTGCTGATCTCGGTGTCATGGTGTCGGCTTCTCATAACCCCTATCAGGACAACGGAATCAAGCTGTTTGGGCCGGATGGCTACAAGCTTTCCGATGAGGTCGAGGCGGCAATCGAGCAGCGGATGGATCGGTCGTTTGCTGACGATTTAGCGGCGCCATCGGATCTGGGTCGTGCCCGTCGCATGGACGATGCCCAAGGACGCTACATAGAGTTCGTGAAGTCCAGCTTCCCGCGTGGGCTGCGGCTGGATGGCCTCAAAATCGTCGTCGATTGTGCCAACGGGGCCGCCTATCGGGTCGCGCCGCGCATTCTTTGGGAATTAGGGGCGGAGATCGTTGAAATCGGGGTCGCGCCGGACGGCTTGAACATCAACAGGGGCTGTGGTGCGACAGATACTGCGGCGATGCGTGAAGCCGTGGTCGTGCATGGCGCTGATGTGGGCATCTCCTTGGATGGCGACGCCGATCGCCTGATCATGGCCGACGAAAACGGTACACAAATCGATGGCGACCAGCTTATGGGGGTAATCGCAGAAAGCTGGGCAGGGTCGGGACGGCTGCAGGGCGGCGGGGTAGTCGCCACTGTCATGTCCAATCTGGGTTTGGAGCGGCATTTGACGAGGCTGGGCTTGTCGTTGGCCAGGACGGCGGTCGGCGACCGGTATGTGGTTGAGCATATGCGCCGCGAGGGGTTCAATCTCGGCGGCGAGCAGTCCGGCCATATCGTGTTGTCGGATTACGCGACGACCGGTGATGGGCTAGCCGCAGCACTGCAGATTTTGGCAGTGATCCAACAACGCGGCGAACCCGCCAGCACGGTCTGTCGCGCCTTTGCAGCGGTGCCTCAACTACTGCGCAACGTACGTTATTCGCCCACAGGTCAGATCGCGCCGCTTGAGGCCGAGACGGTGAAGATGGCCATTCGAGACGGTGAACACCGTTTGGACGGCGTGGGTCGACTGGTCATTCGCAAGTCAGGAACCGAACCTCTGATACGCGTCATGGCCGAGGGCGATGACGAGGCGTTGATTGCCTCGGTAGTCGATACGATCTGCGAAAAGGTCGCCTCAGTCGACAATGAGGTGGGCCACGCGAACGACCCCTGATGAGGGCAAGCGCACGTCAGCAACGAATGATTGGGGACAATGGCCGGCTTGACCCGCCCCGGCTGGCGCGCTAGGCCAGTTTCATGGATCTGCCGTTCTTTCAAGTCGACGCGTTTGCTGACGCGGTATTTAAGGGCAACCCGGCCGGGGTGTGCCTGCTTGAAACATGGCTGGATGATTCGCTGCTGCAATCCATCGCGGCCGAGAACAACCTTTCCGAAACCGCCTTTCTGGTTCCGGAGGGTACCGGATACCGGCTGCGCTGGTTTACCCCGACGACGGAGGTACCGCTTTGCGGCCACGCCACGCTCGCTAGCGGCTTCGTGGT
>JBCCER010000305.1:0-4021 GCA_039030175.1 Pseudomonadota bacterium | reverse complement strand
GGAATCGGGACGGCGGACAGCAGCGCTTTTGTGTAGGGGTGGTTCGTGCGCGTGTAAAGATCGGCGGCCGTCGCGATCTCCATGATACGGCCGAGATACATGACCACGACCCGGTCGCAGATATGCTCGACCACGCCAAGATCGTGGGCAATGAACAGCATCGTGAGGTCGAGGTCGTTTTTGAGGTCTTCGAGGAGGTTGATCACCTGCGCCTGAATCGACACGTCCAGCGCACTGACCGGCTCATCTGCGACAATGAAATCGGGCTCGACGGCCAACGCGCGGGCAATGCCGATCCGTTGCCGCTGGCCGCCGGAGAATTCGTGCGGATACCGGTCCAGATGATCCCGCGCCATCCCCACCTTTTCCAGCAGCGATAGGGCACGGTCCTCGTGTTCCGAGCGCGTACCGATATTGTGGATGCGCATCGGGTGGACCAGGACCTCGCGCACCTTTTCGCGAGGGTTCAGACTCGCATACGGGTCCTGGAAGATGATCTG
This sequence comes from Pseudomonadota bacterium, assembly GCA_039030175.1. GTDB lineage: Bacteria > Pseudomonadota > Alphaproteobacteria > DSM-16000 > Inquilinaceae > JANQGH01. The sequence continues at coordinate 3,521 of JBCCER010000305.1, read as the reverse complement.
CATCCGCTTGCGATATTGACGCATGCTATTCGCATCAAGGCCCATAACATCGACACCATCGAAGCGAACCGCGCCACTTGTCGGGGGCGCAAGGCGCAGGATCGTGCGGCCTACTGTAGTTTTGCCGGATCCACTTTCGCCCACCAGACCGACGACCTCGCCGGACCGTATGTCGAATGACACGTCGCTTACGGCCTTAACCGTGTTGACCACCCGCTGCAGGATGCCGCCTCGGATCGGGAAATGCTTGTGCAGCCGGTCGACTTCGAGAAGAGCGGTCATCAGGCTGTCTCTTTGCGGTGATCGGCAAGCGACAGCTCACGCCAGCGCAGACATCGGATCATGTGACCGCTGCCGGCGTCTTCCAGTGCGGGCGCGGCAGCGCTGCACTCGTCGGTCGCAAACCCGCAGCGCGGATGAAAGCGGCAGCCTGACGGCAAACGGGTCAGCGCCGGAACAACGCCAGGTATCGCCTCCAACCGCTGCTTGTGAATGGAGGAGCCGAGCCGGGGGATCGAGTTCATCAAGCCGGCGGTATAAGGCATCTTCGGACTACTGAAGATCTCATCGACGCCCGCCGTCTCGACCACTTGCGCGGCATACATGACCACGACACGGTCGGCCACCTCTGCCACAACGCCCAGATCGTGGGTGATGAAGATGATCGCCATGCCCAGCTTTTCTTGAAGGTCGTTCATCAGTTCCAACATCTGCGCCTGGATCGTGACATCGAGCGCGGTGGTCGGCTCGTCAGCGATCAGGATGCGCGGTTCGCAGGCCAGCGCCATGGCAATCATGGCCCGCTGGCGCATGCCGCCCGACATCTCATGCGGGTAGTTGTCAACCCGCCGCTTAGGCTCCGGGATGCCCACGAGATCCAGCATCTCGATGGCCCGGGCCCGTGCCTTCGACTTGCCAACCGACCGGTGCCTTATCACCATCTCGGCGATCTGCTGCCCGACCGTATGTACCGGGTTGAGGCTTGTCATCGGCTCTTGAAAGATCATGCCGATGTCGCGGCCGCGCATGTCTCGCATCTCGGCGTCGCTGAATTGCGTGATTTCGCGCCCCATCAACTTGATGCTGCCGCTGCTGACGCGTCCGACATCCTTAGGCAGCAGTCCCATGATCGACAGGCTTGTGACCGATTTGCCCGATCCACTTTCGCCAACAATGGCAAGCGTCTCGCCTGGATAAACGTCGAAGCTCACACCATCGACCGCACGCACCGACCGGGTCAGTGAGAGGTCAAACGTCGTCTGAAGGTCACGAACCTGCAGAACTGGCGTTGCGCGTTCAAGCGATGTCGTTTCGTGGGCCGTCACGTTCGGCGTCCACCGATCGGTTGCGCAATACCCTTTCTAAGTGCCCCTTTGTTCAACAAGACGGGATCCAGGTTTCGCACGCGGTCCTCATTTCGGTGCCCTTGACGAGAGAGTCTGCATCCGCGCTTGACCTTTCTGAGGATCGCATTATTGAGTTGGTCTACTGTCGACAATCTGTAAACTACCTTGGGAGAATGGAGATTTGGTTGTCAAGTAGTCCCCTCGCGACACAGACGCTAAATGCGGAATCGGCTAATGGCTGACACGACGCTGGAAGGTGATTTGCACTGCTCCTGCGATTGCCGGTCCGTGTCATCGCCAGCACGGCTTGAAAGCGGCATCTGATGTGGACCTTCCTCGCACGGCGTTTGATGCAGAGCGTCGTGGTCCTGATCGGTGTCACACTGATCAGCTTCATCGCGCTCCAAATCGGCGGCGATCCGACCTACCTCTACGTGTCGGAAAACGCGACCACCGAGGAGATTCAGCGCGCGCGGGAGATGCTTGGCTTCGACCGTCCTTTGTACGTGCAGTATCTCAGCTATGTCTGGAACGCCATGAACGGCGATTTCGACACGTCGCTGAGCTACCGGCTGCCCGCCATGCAGGTCGTGCTGGAGGCAATGCCGGCGACCATCGAGCTGACAATCGTTTCTCTGTTCTTCGCCATCGGCCTGTCGATACCGCTGGGGATCTACGCCGCCCTGCGCCGCGGCAAGCCTGCCGATGGCGGCATCATGACCTTTGCGATGCTGGGCCAATCGATCCCCAATTTCTGGATGGGGATCATGATGATCATGGTCTTCGGGCTTTACCTTCGGTGGTTCCCGATCTCCGGTCATGTGCCGTTTCTTGATCCGCTCTTCGAAGGCGATTTCGCGACGGCGTTCTCAAACCTGCCCCGGTCGCTTTACTACATGATCATGCCGGCAATCGCGATCGGGACATACACATTGGCAAGAAACGCCAGGCTCGTGCGCTCATCGATGTTGGAGGTTCTGCAGCAAGACTATGTCCGAACCGCGCGGTCAAAGGGCATTTCCGAGCGGCGAGTCATTGTCAACCACGCCCTTAGGAATGCATGGCTTCCGGTAGTGACGATGATCGGCCTCGAATTCGGCTTCCTTCTTGGCGGCGTTGTCGTAGTCGAGACCGTCTTCTCCTACCCGGGCATCGGCCGGCTTGTATTCAACGCCATCAACCAACGCGACATACCGGTGGTTCAGGCCTCAGTCATTCTGATTGCGGTGATCTTCATCCTGCTGAACCTCATCGTCGACTTGATCTATGCGCGGCTCGACCCGCGCGTGAAGTACTAGGTGGAAGGGCCGGCCAATGACTGAGACCACCACCGACGCCACGAACACCGCCGCCGAGACTAAGGGCGGCGAGGCCCAGTCCTATCGCCGGAGAGAATTGCGCCGCGCAATTCAAAGCATGATCGCAAGCCGATGGGCGCTGTTGGGCATGTTTATCCTCATTGTCGTCACACTGGTCGCGATCTTTGGGCCTTGGCTCGCGCCCTTCGATCCCAACCGGCAGAACCTGATCATGCGCCTGCTCGAGCCTGGATCGGAGGGCGCTGGCGGCGCAACCTATTGGCTAGGTTCGGACCAGTTGGGCCGCGACGTGCTGTCTCGCTTGCTGTATGGCGCGCGAGTGTCGCTCTTGGTCGGATTTGCCGCGATCGCGGTCGGTGGAACCATCGGTGTCGTTGCTGGCCTGGTTTCAGGCTATTTCGGCGGCTGGGTCGACGATGTCCTGATGCGACTTGGCGACATTCAACTGGCGTTTCCATTCATCCTGCTGGCCATCATGTTCTTAGTCGTGCTCGGGCCCGGCCTGGTCAACATGATCCTCGTTTTGGGAATCGGACAGTGGGTTACCTATGCGCGGATCGTCCGTGCCCAGGCGCTGGCCCTTCGCGAGAAAGAATATGTAGAGGCGGCCCGCGCTTTGGGAGACCGTACGCCTTCGATCCTGTTCCGCACCATCTTGCCCAACATCATGGCGCCGCTGACCGTCATCGCTTCTTTCAACGTTGCCAGCGTCATCCTCGCGGAGGCGGCCTTGTCCTTCCTAGGCCTCGGCGTACCGCCCGACGTCCCGACATGGGGCGGCATGCTGTCAGAAAGCCGCGATCACTTATTCTCGAACAAATGGTGGATGGCGGTTTTCCCTGGTCTGGCCATCGTC
>JBCCER010000304.1:0-4037 GCA_039030175.1 Pseudomonadota bacterium | reverse complement strand
TAGATTGGACCGGCGCCGCGACGGTCTCTATATGCACCGACCTCCGTCGATCTCCAGCGCAACGCCTGTCAAGAACGCGCCTTCGTCAGAGGCGAGGTAAAGGGCGGCGTTGGCGATGTCTTCCGATGTGCTCATGCGGCCAAGCGGGATCGTCGCCATGAACTGGGCCAGCCGCTCAGGACTGTCGTCGCCCAGAAAGGTCGAGGTCAGACCGGTTTTGCCCAAGACCGGACAAAGCGCATTGACCCGAATCTTCCGGTCGGCGAATTCCAGCGCCATGGATTTGGTCGCCGTTACCACCGCGCCCTTCGAGGCGTTGTACCAGGTGAGGCCGGGACGCGGTCGCAAAGCGGCGGTCGATGCGGTGTTGACGATCGAGCCGCCGCCACGCACGGCAATCAGCGGCGCCGCGTGCTGACAGGCAAGAAACACCGACTTCACATTCACCGCGAAGATACGATCAAAGTCCTCTTCAGTGACCTCCGCCATCGGCTTGTTGCGATGGGTGTAGCCGGCGTTGTTGACCAAAATGTCGAGGCCCCCAAAGGCGTCCACAGTCCGGTCGATCATCGATCGAACCTGGCCCGTATTCGACACGTCGGCCGTGACAGCCAAGCCGCCTATGGCGCCGGCCACAGACGTGGCCGCATCGCCATTCAGGTCGATGACAGCGACCTTCGCGCCCTCAGCGGCAAACCGGCGTGCAATCCCTTCGCCAAAGCCCGATCCAGCCCCTGTGACTAGGGCAATTTTGCCGTCCAAACGACCCGTCAAAACAATCCCCCAATGAGCGCAAGCAGGCTGGCCAGGCCTAAGATCAGCCACGTACCCGACATGCCGACCAGCCGACCCATCGGCAAGTCCCCTGTCTGCACCACGATGCCGTAGACATGCAGCAGCCGAGACACGATCAAGATGATGCCGAACAGATTGATCAGCCAGGCGGCATACCCCATGGCCGACATGATCAGCAGCAGCAGGATGCAGACCGGAATGTACTCCACCGCGTTGGCCTGCGCGCGAATGGCGCGGCGCAATTCGTCCTCATCGGCATCGCCGAACAAAGACTTATGCTTTGCCCGCAAGCGGGTGACATTGATGCTGAGCGCCAATATCAGCAGCCCTAGAATGCCACCATAAACCGCCACGGCCGACAAACTTCCAAACATCGCTTTATCCTCCCACTCGATTATCCGTGTTTGATCGCGATCGTCTTCAGCGTTGAGAAATGATCGAGCGCGGCCAATCCCTTCTCGCGTCCAAAGCCACTGCGTCCCACGCCGCCGAAGGGCAGCTCCACACCACCGCCAGCGCCGTAGTTGTTTACGAACACCTGGCCCGCCCGGACCATGCGCGCGACTCGCATTTGCCGTCCGCCGTCTTGTGTCCAAACGCCAGCCACCAAGCCAAACGGCGTCGCGTTCGCTAGCTCAATGGCCTCCTGCTCATCGGCAAAGCGCAGCACGGAGAGGACGGGACCGAACACTTCTTCTTGCGCAAGTGGGTGATCGGGTGGGACGAGATCTATCAGTGTCGGTGGCACATAGTGGCCACCTTCTGGCAAATCGTCTGCAAGTTGACCTCTTGCAAGAACCGGCAAGCCGTCTCGTTTGGCCTGAGCGAGGAAGCCATCGACCCGCTGCTTTTGTTGAGCGTTGATTAAGGGGCCGCAATCTGGATCCATGGCCGACGGGCCGGTGACCAGCCTGCCGAACCGGTCGGCAAGCTTTTCCAACAAAGCACCGGCCACGCCGTCCTGTACCAGCAGCCGGCTGCCGGCCGAGCAGGTTTGGCCGGCATTCTGGACAATCGCAGCCGTCAGGAACGGCAGCGCCTCGTCAAGATCTGCATCGTCGAACACGATCTGCGGGGATTTGCCGCCCAGTTCCATGGTCACCGGCCGATTGAAATTGGCCGACGCGGCCTGAACCAAAGAGCCCGTCGCCGGCGATCCGGTGAAGCTGATATGGTCGATACCCGGATGAGACGCCAACGCCGCGCCCGCCTCGTCCCCCAGGCCGGTGACGACATTCAACACCCCCGGACGCAAGCCGGCCTCGAGCGCCAGCTCGGCCAGCGCCAGCGGCACCTGGCAAGCGTCCTCCGCCGGCTTCAACACGCAGCAATTGCCCGTCGCCAAGCCGCCGCCAATGGTCCGGCCAAACACTTGGGCGGGGTAATTCCAAGGGATGATATGGCCGGTGACGCCGTAGGGCTCATGCACCGTCAGCACTGTGAAGCCCGGCTTGTAGGGTAGTGTTTGACCGAGATGCTTGTCGATCGCACCGCCATAGAATTCGAAATAGCGAGCGCAGGCGGCGATATCCGCCTTGGCCTGGGCCAGGGGCTTGCCGGTGTCGCGCGCCTCCAGCCGCCACAGCCGCTCAGCGTTCCGCTCGATCAGGGTTCCAAGACGGCTCAAGATCCGGCCGCGCTCAACCGGATCGCTGTCGCCCCAGCCTGCTTTAAAGGTAGCGCGAGCGGCTGCGACCGCGTCGTCGACATCAGATGCCTGGCCCCGCGCGATCGTCGCGAACACCTCGCCGGTCGACGGGTCCATCACATCCAGGGTGCCGCCCCCAGAGGATTGGCACCAGGCCCCGTCGATCATCAACCGCCCTGCCGATACACCCTCGTCCATGCCAATACCCTCAGTCAAAGAGCGGCCAGACTAATGCACCGGAAAGTCTTTTGGAAACCTTAGCTCGGGCGGCTCAGAAGCCTTGTAAGGGATGGTCGGCGGCGCGCTGCAACCAATTGTCAGCGGGATAGTGCGCGCCGGCCTCGATGGCATGAACCGCATAGGCATGGCGCGACAGGTCCGAAACGTTGGCGCAACTGCGATGCGGCAGCAGACCGTGCAAAACGACGAGCGTCCCCTTCGGGGCCTCCAGCGGCACGTAGCCCTCGATCGGTAGCGGATCTGGGTCCAAAGTGTCGGTTTGGACCCCGCCCTGCCCGTCACGCCGGAACAAGGTCTTGAGACCCGCACGATGGCCGCCCGGCAGCGCCTCCAGGCAACCATTCTCGGTCGTCGCATCCTGCAGTGCGAACCAGAAACCAACCACGCTGATCGGATCGGTGTAGAGGAAGGTGGCATCCTGGTGGGCGACGACCTCGCCCCCGATGCGCGGCTGCTTGAAGATGTACATGGACTGCAGCAGACGCGGTGCGGCAAACCCGATATCGCTGGCGATTTCCGCCAGTCTCGGATCGCGCGAGAAGGCATCGAAATCGGGATCGAGATCGTGCAAGGCGTGGCCGATCTTGTTGATCGACAGATGCTTATCGACCGTCAGCCGCCCTGCCCCGTCAAAGGCCCCTTCTTCGAAGAAAAAGCGGATCTTGTCGCCAGAGGTCAGGAAATAATCGTCGGTCTTCCGCTTCTGGTCGGTGGTGCTGAAGATCGACTGTACGTCGCCTGGGTCAAAGCCGTCGACCAGCCGATTCGCGCACTCGATCAGCCGGTCACAGGTTGCGGGGTCCGCGAAGCCTTCGACCTTCAGGAATCCATCCCGGTCGAAGGCTTCGATTTGCTCGTTTGAGAGATATTTGGCCATTCCGAACAATGGCCCGCCCGCCAGACGCGCGCAACGATTTCGCGTTCGTTACGCCTTGATGGGAATCCAGACCTCCAACCCGCCATTGCCCGTCTTCGGATCGAACCTGTCGTCATAGAGCTCGAAATCCGGGCTGTTCGCCACGGTCAAGCCAGCCTCTTCCAAGGCGTGGTTCCAGATGGTGTGCACCGTGTCGTGAAGGCTCGAGATGTTTTCCTTGTGCTCAAACACGGCGTAGCGCTGCGGCTCGATACGAAGGCGGCGGAAATCCTTGGGCAAATCGTCAAAACTGTCGACTTCCACCGCAGCGATGTAGTCGAAACTGCCGCCATCGTCGGCATTGCAGCAGACACCGTAGGTCTTCTGGCCGACCTGGCCGGGAATGTTCCCAAAATGCTCGGCAAAACGACGCCATAGCTGCGGGATACCGGGTACGGTTTCAAATCGATACCGGTCGCCCAGCCCGGCGATCATCAT
>JBCCER010000303.1:0-4056 GCA_039030175.1 Pseudomonadota bacterium | reverse complement strand
TGGGCAAAACGCTGCCGCGTCAGATGCCCGGACCGCGCACTGCGCGATGGAAAAAGGTATGGCGCCTGAAGTCGTTCTCGACTGGCCACCAAGAAATGGTCGCGCACCGCTAGATAGTCGGCCAGTGCGATTCGGGCCGGCTCAGAAAGTGGTACCAGCCGTTCTCTATTGCCCTTTCCGCGCACCAGCAGCACGCGACCATCTCGAGCGATCGCCGTCAACGGCAAGCCGACCAACTCCGATACCCGCAGGCCCGTGGCATAGAGCGTCTCAAGTAACGCGACCAGCCGCAAACCTTCCGGCCGCCGGCTGGGATCTTCGGCGGCTTGCGAGGCCGTCGTCAGCAATGCTTCGACATCCGCTTCGGTCAGAACTTTCGGCAACGGGCTGCCCAATTTGGGGCTGGCTAGAGATGCCGCCGGGTCGTCAGCGCGCCACCCCTCGGATAGCACGAAGGCGAAAAACTGGCGTATCGAAGACAGCCGTCGCGCCATTGTCCGCGCCGCAACATTCTGACCGGACTTCAACTGTTCAAAATAGTCGCGAAGATCGTCGCCACTTGCCTGGTCGATCTTGCGGGACTTGCTAACGAGAAATGACGACAAGTCTGCAAGGTCGCGGGAGTAAGCATCGATTGTGTTGGCTGACGCCCCGCGTTCGGCGGCCAGCATGTCCAAAAAGGCCCCGACTTCACTCGGCAAAGGCAGTTTTGGTTTCGGGGGACGACCCCGACGACCCGCTGGCTTTTTCTCCGGTGACATATCTACGCGATGATGCTCACTCTGGGCGCGGAGGATGGACGGCCCGATCCGTCAGCCGCTCGTATCGACGTCGATCGTCCGCTCGATACGTTGCTGTTCTGGCTGATAGTCCCCTAGCCCAAGAAAAACCACACCGCCAACGATGATCAAAACCAACAACCCGACAAACAGCTGCACCACACGCTTTCCGATTCCGGACGACTGGCGATCGCCAAAGACTGTGCGGTTACGGTTGCGATAACGTGCCAAAATCAACCCCGTTAGGTAATTGTTGCGGCCGGCCTTTGGGTGGTGCCGGGTTTATGCTATTCAGCCGCGATGATTAGTTTAAGGCGCGGCCGGCCCGGCCGCAATCACCGGGTCTGTTGGCAATGAATTTAACGCTCAGCAGCAACTTGCCGAAAACGCTGGTCCTGGTCGGCCTCATGGGGGCCGGTAAGAGCGCCATCGGCCGCCGCTTGGCCGCGCGACTGGGCCGCCGCTTCATTGATGCCGATCAGGAGATCGAGGCCGCAGCCGGCTGCTCTATCGAAGATATCTTCGATTCCTATGGCGAGGCCGCCTTTAGAGATGTGGAACGCCGCGTGGTCGTGCGTCTGATGGACGAACCCATCCATGTGCTCTCGACCGGCGGCGGCGCGTTTATCGATCCGCAGACAAGGGCACTGGTTAAACAAAAAGGTGTCTCGCTCTGGCTACGCGCAGATCTCGAGTTGATGTTGTCGCGCACTGGCCGGCGCAACAACAGGCCGCTTTTGAAGAACGGCGATCCGAGAGAAATTCTGACCCGGTTGATCGAGGAACGGTATCCGATCTATGCCGAGGCTGATGTCACGGTGGACAGCCAGGATGGACCACCCGATATGACGGTGGACCGTGCGATCAACGCCCTGGAGACCTATCTTGAGAATTCGCCGATCAACGACTGATTGGGCCAGGCGGAACAAACAGACTCAGAACATCGCACCATGACGGATCTTGTCAGCGTGGCCCTGGGGTTACGCAGCTATGACATCCATATCGGTGGCGGCCTCCTCAGCGAGGCAGGTCCCATGATTGCGGAATTGCATCGCTCGCCGTCGCCTGGAACTAATCTGCCCGTGATCGTCGATGCCAACGTTACGGCACGACACTTACCGATCGTGCAAACGTCGTTGATCGATGCCGGTTTCGAACCGCTCATAGTCGAAGTGCCCTCTGGTGAGGCGTCGAAATCGTTCGACCGGCTTGCCGAGGTCTTGGACGCAATCCTGGCCGCGGGGATCGAACGGTCAAGCATGTTGGTGGCGCTGGGCGGCGGCGTGGTTGGCGACCTTGCAGGCTTTGCCGCCGCGGTGGCGCTTCGGGGTATCGATTTCATCCAAATCCCGACGACCCTTCTTTCACAGGTCGACAGCTCTGTCGGCGGCAAGACCGGTATCAACAGCCCGCAGGGCAAGAACCTGATCGGTGCCTTTCACCAACCGCGCCTGGTCCTGGCCGACCTCGACACTTTGGAAACACTGCCCCGGCGCGAGCTTCTGGCGGGGTATGCTGAGGTCGTCAAATACGGCGCCATTCAAAGGCCGGAGTTTTTCGACTGGCTGGAGGACAACGGTCAAAAAGCCTTGGACGGGGATCGCGAAGCGATGGCCCATGCCATCAGGATAAGCTGCGAAACAAAAGCTGAGGTAGTCGCCGCCGACGAAACCGAAGCCGGTCGGCGTGGTTTGCTCAATCTGGGACACACGTTCGGCCATGCGCTTGAGGCCGAACTCGGCTATAGCGGCCACTTGCTCCATGGGGAAGCGGTTGCCGTTGGCATGGTCTTGGCATTTGATCTTTCAGTAAGGCTAGGGTTGTGCCCGCCAAATGATGCCGCGCGGCTGCGGAACCACCTTGCCACAGTCGGGCTCCCCACTACGCTTCCGGACCATCCAAATGAAGGATGGCTGGTCGACCGGCTACTGTCCCACATGGCTAAGGACAAGAAAGTTGTCAGCGGCCAGCTAACGTTGGTCTTGGCCCGCGGCATCGGCAAAGCCTTTCTCACCCGCCAGACCGATCCGGCCGACCTCCGAGAGCATCTCGAACGGGCAGTTGCCGCATGATCGAAGCGACAGCCGACGGTTCCTTTCCGTGGGGTCTGGTTCTTAGCGGACTTGCGATCATCCTGCTGCTGCTGATTTCCGGCTTTTTTTCCGGCTCTGAAACCGCACTGACGGCAGCCAGCCGCGCACGTATGCATCAGTTGGAGAAGGAAGGCGACAAGCGCGCGAAAACCGTCAACCGCCTGCGAGAGCACAAGGAACGGCTAATCGGCGGCATCCTGCTTGGCAATAATCTGGTGAATATCTTGGCATCGGCGCTGGCGACTAGCCTGCTGTTGAGCCTGGTGGGCGAAGCGGCGGTGGCCCTAGCCACGGTCATCATGACCCTGCTGATCTTGATCTTTTCGGAGGTTCTGCCGAAGACCTATGCCATTCACCGCGCTGAGGGCACGGCGCTAGCCGTCGCGCGGGTATTGAGCTGGGTTGTCGCGATCTTGGCACCGATCACGCGAGGGATCACGTCTGTCGTCCGTTTGCTGCTGCGGTTGTTCGGCACCGACATTCGGGATGTCGGCGTTACCGACTATGTCGACGAACTTCGCGGCGCGATCGAGCTCCATCGCGGGCCGGAACTGGAGGTCGACGAAGAGCGCGCGATGCTTCGCTCAATTCTGGAATTGAGCGATGTGGAAGTCTCGGAGATCATGACTCACCGCAAGAACCTGGTGGCCATCGATGCCGACCTGCCGCCCGAGCAGATCGTGGCGGAGGTGATCGAAAGCCCGTTCACCCGACTGCCGCTTTGGCGCGATGACAGCGACAATATCGTAGGGATATTGCACGCCAAGGACGTGCTGCGAGCGGTGCGAACCGCAGACGGCGATGCCAGCAAAATCGACGTGCAGGAGATTTCGACGAGGCCATGGTTCATTCCCGATACGACGACGCTGCGTGATCAGCTTCAGGCGTTTCGCGCCCGGCGAGGCCACTTTGCGCTCGTCGTCGATGAATATGGCAGCCTTCAGGGGGTCGTGACCCTGGAAGATATCCTTGAAGAGATCGTCGGCGAAATCGACGACGAGCATGACCAGCCCGTCACCGGTATAACGCCGCAGGCCAATGGAAGCTATATCGTCGATGGCAGCGTTACCATCCGCGATCTTAACCGGCAATTCGAATGGGATCTGCCGGACGAACAAGCCTCAACGGTCGCCGGCCTGGTCCTGCACGAGGCCCAACGTATTCCCCAAGTCGGTCAGATCTTT
>JBCCER010000302.1:0-4057 GCA_039030175.1 Pseudomonadota bacterium | reverse complement strand
GCCATAGCGATAGGGGCTCTGTCGATAGTACCCTGGAAAGTAGGGACTGCTCGATTGGTAAAGATAGGTGCTGGTGTAGGTGAAGAAGCTGATGCCGCCCGCATCCATCTGCCGCTCGGGCACGCCTGCACAGGCCAGAATATCCGTTTCCGACAACCCAACCAGTTGTTCGGCGAGTATTGGTCCCTCGACGCTCGTCGTCGATTGGCATCCGCCAAGGGCGAAGGCAATCGCCGCGGCGCCGAGCAAACGCAATGGAACCGGCATCCGGCTTCCCCCTAAAATTCAGCGGGCGGTGGCGCGTCGATGCAGGCTGAAACGATGTCGTAGCACGAGTTGTAGCTCGAGGCCGTGCCGCTTGTCGGCGTGCTGTAGTTAAGTTGCCGGACGATGCCGCCGACCAGTTGGAATGTAGCCTCGCAGTAGTTAGAGCTAAGCTCACGCCCCAGCGGAACGCCAACACCGACACCAAAGCGGGTATTGTTCGTCACCACCCCGGACCCCACGCCGACGCTGAGCCCTCCCGATGAACTCGGCCGCGAATCGACTAACGAACCGTTTTCGTAAGTGAAGAAGGTTATGCCTCCGGAATCACGTGTTCGGTTTGGGACGCCGGCGCAAGCCAACAGCTCGCCTTCACTGATGCCAGCCAGCGAGCTGCGGGCCGCCAATGCCTGATCGCCGCGCGTGCTGTCGAAGGCACCGAACGGACCGCCCGACGCGCAGGCGGCGACAATCGTGACACAAGCGAGCGCGCCGGCAACAGCCAAGCCGCGTGCGTTGAGGCGAAAGCTTTTCATCCGACAACCTTTCCTTTAAAGCGGCGGGGCGACAGGCTGGAAGCGTCGACGCCCTTGTCCACGATATCCTGCGATAACTCAGCGCCTACCGCCAAGGCGGCTGCTAGGCGTGCCATAGCGGGGGCGGTTTGGATGCCATATCCACCCTGGCCAACAAGCCAGAAGAATGCGTCAACATCTGGGTCCCAGCCTACTACGGGATCGCCGTCCGGTGCAAAGGTGCGAAGCCCTGCCCAGCGGTGACTGATCTTTTTGACAGCGAGATCGGTTGCCGTTTCGAAACGATCGACGGCCGTCGCAACATCGATCTCTTCCGGTTGGGCGTCTGTCGGAGGCGATGGCGTGGTATCGGCCGGCGAGATCAGCAGTCGCCCCGACTCCGGCTTGAAGTAGAACCGCTCGTCAATGTCGACCACCACGGGCCACGCGGATGCATCACACGCTGGCGGCACATCGATGGTGATCGCGGTGCGCCGTTTGGGCACAAGGCCGATAGGGCCGGCGCCGCAGCTTCGGGCGACCTCGTCACCCCACGCGCCAGACGAATTTACGATCGCCCCGACTGCAATCCGTTCATTTTGGATGTCGACTTGCCAACGCCCACCGTCGCGCTCGATAGGCGGCAATGCCATATCCGTAACAACGCGACCGCCTCGTTCGCGCACAAGCCTCAAAAAGCCTTGGTGCAACGCAGCCACATCGATGTCGCTGCAGTCGGGCTCGAAGGCGCCGCCAGCCAATTGGTCGCCTCGAAGGATTGGCACCATGCGGCACATCTCGGGCGTATCGAGCCCTCGCGCGGTGCCTTGATTGTCCGCCAGGAACTCGTCCAGTCGATCGGCTTGGTCGGCCCGCGCAATCATGATCATGCCCCGAGGCGTCAATAGCGGGTGGTCGCGGAACCCTTCGGGCGGATTTTCGAAGAAGGCCCGGCTAGCGCTGCTCAGCGCCTGAATAGTAGGTGGCCCGTAGGTCTCGGAAAAAACGGCCGCTGAACGTCCTGTGGAATGGTAACCAGGCTGGTTTTCCCGCTCGATCATCACGACGGAACCATAATCAGAAAGCTCGGCAGCTATCGAGGCGCCCGCCATGCCGGCGCCAACGACGAGATAGTCGACTACTTTCATTTCAATCGGACAGTCTAAAGCGATGTCGCTGCGGCGTTTCGATCTTCCTCTATCGCCTCGGCAATATCCGCCGCTATATCTGCAGCGCCCGTACCGTACGGAAAGACGAGACGCGCGGTGCCTTGGCGGTCGACAAAATAGATGAACGACGAATGATCCATCAGATAATCTTCGAATTCCTGTGACTCGACCCGTTGGTAAAAGACGCGATAGGCGCGCGCCGCCTCGGCGACCTGCTCTTCAGTCCCGGTTAGGCCAACCATGCGCGGGTGAAACAGGGTGACATAATCGGCCAGCGCTTCAGGCGTGTCGCGCTCAGGATCAACGGTGATGAATATGGGCACGACCTCGTCCGGTGCCTCAAGCTGTTCAACCGCCGCCGAGACGACGGACAGCTCTGTAGGGCAGACATCCGGGCAATACGTAAAGCCGAAATAGATCAGCATGTAGTCGTCAGCGAAATCGCTGTCGGTAACCGTCTCGCCGTGATGGTTGACCAGTGTGAAAGGCCCCCCTACGCCGGTTCCGCGCGCGGCCGGGGGACCGGATCGCTCGCCCGCCTGGATTTGGGTCCAGACATCATAGCCGATGACGACAAGCACGGTCAGCGCGCCCGCAAGCACTCCAATCAGTAGTCGATAAAATCGGTCTTTCGGCATCTGCGGCCCAAGCGATACAGTTGGCCTTCCATAGTTAGGCGTCATTCGACCGGAGCGAAAGGGTAGCGATGTCGCGAAAACGTCAAAACCGGCCAGCCGTGGCAGGCGCTCAAACCGACGGTGAGAGTGGAGACGATGGCCTGAACGAAGGCAATCGAGCCTTGCGCGCTCTCTACGTTATGCGGAACCGCGGACTGATTTCCGAAGCTGAGTATACGAGGCGCTTGGAAGCGATTGAGAGAAGCTCAGTCGAATAGCTGTCAGTCGAAAAGAAGCGGCGCGCTGCTGGGTACCAATGTCATATGTCTGAAAAAACGTAACGAATTCAAACTCAATTCGACTATTGACTCCCCAACCTATGCAGCGGAGCCACCGGCGATGGCCAGCAACGCGCCAGTTATCATTTCGCCAGTTGCCTTTGAGATGGTCGATGTTGGTAAGTGACTCCAATCGTTTTTTCCTATCAATATGATAGGTTTTTGCTAAAGGTCGGCACTCTCACCTCAAACACGACGGAAATCTTGACCGTGGCCGCTAATTGCGGATTTGCGGGGCTGTTTCCATACCCGGAGTTCGTAAGCAGGATCGTGCTAAATGAGTTTTGACACATGGCTATCGTTTGCCCTTGCATCGATGATTGTATTGCTGATTCCCAGCCCAACCATCCTACTCGTGACCAGCTACACACTCAGCCATGGCAAGCGCGCCGCTCTCGCCAGCGTTGGCGGTGTCGCGCTGGGCGATGCGGTCGCCATTTGTCTTTCGTTGGTTGGGCTAGGCGCGATTATAGCCGCATCGGCTACGCTGTTTATTGCCCTCAAGTGGGTTGGCGCGGCCTATCTCATTTATCTCGGCATTCAGAAGTGGCGCACCAAGCCGCAAGCGATGACCGTCGGCGGCGGCCCTCAATCGATCCCACCCTACCGACTGCTCATTCGGCAGAGCTTTACCGTCACGGTGCTCAACCCCAAGAGCATTGCGTTCTTTATCGCGTTCTTGCCGCAATTCATGATTTTCGGTGCGCCCATGGAGCCGCACATGGGGATACTGGCTACCACATTCGTTGCTCTGGCCGTCGCCAACGCAATCCTTTACGTATTCGCTGCCGACTTCATGCGGCGCGCGATACGCCGACCGGCGGTCTTGCAATGGGCAGAGAGGTTGAGCGGCAGCATTTTGATCGGCGCCGGCGTAATGACCGCCACACTACGGCGGTCGACCTAACGACCTAGAATTGGTCCGCCTCCAAAGCCATCAACGGCTCCGCACCGCCCTTGATCGCAAGTCCGAGGGCGGCCGTTTGCGGTAGGATACGCTTCATAAAGAAGCGCGCCGTCTTGAGCTTGGCGTCGTAGAAGTCAGCCTTTCCGTTGGCTTGCGGCAAGCGCTCGCCGGCAGTCTTAGCCATGCGTGCCCACATGTAACCGAGCGCGACCAGGCCAAACATTCGAAGGTAGTCCGATGAGGCTGC
>JBCCER010000301.1:0-4060 GCA_039030175.1 Pseudomonadota bacterium | reverse complement strand
CTCCAACTGCTTGGTCTGGCGTCTTTGGGCAGAAATCCAGCCACCCCAATAGATCTTGTGGAAGAACCAGTTCATCACTGTCAGAAGCACGACGATCGCCAAAAGGCCCGTCCAGGCCTGGATCTGCAGGGCGTTGAAGTTGTTCATCAGCCCGCTCACGATGTTGATGGCGATGAACCAAGTGATGACCGTGGCTATCGCACCAATCCCCGCGCCGACGGCGACCGCCCTTCGATGGCGCTGGTTCGCGCCGACCATACTGGCGGTGATCGCCGCCAAGACCAGGATGCACTCCAAGCCCTCCCGGAAAACGAGAATGCCGATGTCGAGGATGGCGGATGTGGCGTTTGTTCCTCGGGTCGTCGGGTCCGGATTTCCGGCCGCGGTGAGGAACGACCAGGCCACCGCGCAGACGACCGCTAACCCACAGATCATCAGCACGCCCTTCGTCATGGGCGAAAGCGGCTTCTTGGAGACCGGCTCGTGATCGGGGTGCAATTGGTCAGCCGCTGTTTCGTTCATCGGGGATCATCCTAGACTTATGATCAGGGTTGATTGCGAACCGTTGCGCGCGGGCAAGGTCCGCTTTTGTTGCGCCCTGCACCGGTTGGCAACACGGCGTTCATTGATGTGCTTCGGCCTAACTGCATAAATTTCAGGTAGTTCATCAGCCACGGCCGAGAACAGGCACGGCGATCACACCCGATCCACGCTCAGTGCGCATGTCAGTCGGCGTTCCCCCCAAGATCGACGATCTCCCGATCGACGAAAAACAATGCCTGCGGCCCATCGCCGATCAGTTTGATACGGTCGACGATTTGGCGGAACAATCTCAGTTCCCGACGCTGCTCGCGAACGAACCACTGCAAGAACTCAAACGCGCTGTGATCGCCGGCGTCGAGGGCTTCGCTCACGGCATTCCCGACTGAATCGGTTACTTCTCCCTCGTGAGTTAGCATCGCTTGAAATAGCCCCAAGACGTCGTCTGCCTCGACCTTCGGTTCCGGCAATGGTGCAAAGGTGATGGACATCTCGCTGTCGATCATGAAGTCAAAAACGCGCTTCATGTGCGAAAGCTCGTCATCCGCATGGTCGCGCAAGAAACCGGCGCAACCATCCAAGTGATTCCCCACGCACCAAGCACTGGCTTGCCAGTACAGATGCACGTGATGCAGTTCGCCATTTAGGAGACCGTTTAAGGTACCAACCGATACTGAAGCCATGGCTGCGAATCTTCATCCAGGAGTAAGACACTGAAATCTATTGCATCACACCGAATTTGCAAACGCAACTTATTCGCACTTGCATGTTCAGTGTGTGGACCCTAACGTCTGACGTCTCGTGGATAAACAGGGCTTTGCGCCGTCCGTTACTCCAATCTTCAACCTGACTTTCTATCGCGCGGCTTTCGGAGATTTTGGCCTTTTAGCCCATCCGACCCTCCCTTTCTGACGTGGACCGCCGTCATGATTGGTAAAGCGGTCAGGAAACAGTGTTCGGATGCAAGCCGCGAGACGTGCACTACGGAGCAAACCGATTATCGCTCACGCAAGAACTACGGCGGAACCGAAACTGACCCGATGAATGAACTCAAACAACCTCGGGCTGAGAATCAGCGGCTGAGAAACTTCGTGTCGAACTTGGCGATCACAAATTGCCCTGAGACGGCCAACCCTCCATCAAGAAACGCCATGTTAGCGAACGGAGCTCATAACCGTTGACAACTCTTCACACTGACTTGCTCGCACAGCTCTCGGTCGCGCATCACATTCCGGGGCGTCTGAGGTTAAAGGCTGAAATGGCTGGCCTACAGACGATTCTGACGACAGCAGATCAATCCGAAAAAGACTCACCGCCCATATCTGGGGCTGGCATCGACGCAGTCGTTTCCTTTCTAGACCAACTGCGCATGGCACCGGGGGTCCGTGCCATAAGGGTGAACAACCTGGCCCGCTCCTGCACAATTGGTTACGACACAGCGGTCATTCCGCCGGAGGCATGGAATGACTTGCTTGCCGGCCAGAAAACGCCCGAAGCGTCAGCATTGCTAGATACGCTGGTGAGCGTTGCCGAAAGCGTCAAGTCCAAGGATCGATAGGGGACGAAACATGAATCCGTTATTCGCAATCGCTATTGGCGCAGCCATTGGTTTCCTTGGTATGCGATATGGGCGCAAAGGCTTGTCGTCAAAGACAGTCAATTCTGCTCGCGACGCGGGTGAGGGTGCTCTACGACAGGGCTACGCCAGCGCCGAAAAGACCCTCCGCAGCGCTGCTGTATCGGGCCTTTCGACGGTAGAGAAGGCGTCCAGTTCCTTGCGTCAACGGTTGGATCCAGATGAGCCAGAGGCTGAGGATGCACCGTCGAGCGAACCCGAACCGGTAAAGAAGCCGAGGCGTAGGGCCGCTGCCCCAAAGAGCGATCCGTGAAAAAAGGCTACGCCCGTCGACATCCCTCGACGGTCGCCAAAACAGCTTTCGTGCGCGGCGTTATCTCCGCCGGCCTTCACGCAATGGTAGATGAGCGCAATGGAGTGCTCTCTCAGGCAGGGTTTCGCCGGGCGGCCAAGTCAGGCATCGCCGTGGCCGGCGGCACACTGGTGGCGGATGCAATCGAGCACAACGAGCCAGCCCGAGCGCTTTTAGTGATCGTTGGCAGCGCAGCGTGCATGGTGATGGCGGATCGTCTCATTGGCGATCCGGACGAAGAACAGGAGAGCATGGTACATGGCGAAAAAAAAGAATAAGTCGCGAAAATCCAAGAAGAAGAAAACCAAGTACATTGAGGTGGCGCACCGGGAGAGCGACATCATGGCGGGTTTGAGATCTATCCTGCCTGATAGCACATCGGGCCAGCTGCTGGTGGGAGTCCTGATCGGAGGCGCTCTGACGTATCTCCTGAGTGACGAAGAAGTCCGGAAAAAGATCATCCGTCAGGGCGTTCTGGCGTTCGGCAATATGGCCGGCGCGATGGCGGAGCTGCAGGAACAGATTGCCGACGTGCAGGCCGAAGTGGAAGCGGAGCGGGCCACCGAGGCATGAGCGGTGGAGGCCTGATAGCCAGCGTTGAGGTTACTCATAGACTGCGCTCCAGGGTCAGGTTTCGGTGCCGGTTTCAGGTCGGACAGGCTGCCGACTGGCCAAAGCTTGAAACCCTTGCCTCCGGTTTCAGAGGTGTCCGGACGGCGCGCGCCAATGCGCGTGCCCTGAGCCTTACCCTCGAGTTCGATCCAGAGCTGACGGATGAATGGCAGCTAGGACACGCGCTTCTTGAGATAAGTGACAGCGCGACCGCGACTATCTCAACCAGCATTCCGGAGGATCATGCAACCCGGAACGCGCTGATCGCCAGCGCAGCGGTCCTGCTTGGTGGCAGTTTCTTGCCGCGCATTCTTAAGTTTTGCGTTTCTCTGGCAGCCGCGGCACCGTTGCTGCGAGAAGCCGGCGAAGACCTGGTGGAAAAGCAGGTCAGCTCCAGGGTTCTGGAGGGGCTCGCCATCGCGATCTCGATCGCGCGTGGAGACTACCGCGTGGCAAACACGACCAACTTTCTGCTTGCTGCGGGTACGCATTTGAGTGCAACGACGGCGAGGCGGTCAGATGAACTGCTGCGCGATCTGCTCCGTCCTCATAATCCGTTTGTGTGGGTGGTGCGGGACGGAAAGGAAGTCGAGATCGACGCGGATGACGTAACGATCGGCGACACGGTGATTATTGCTGCCGGTTCGGTAGTCCCGGTAGACGGGCGAGTCCTGTCGGGTGTGGCAAGCATCAATGAGGCGGCACTGACCGGCGAAGCTCTTCCGGTCGAGAAGACGCATGGAGACAAGGTTCTGTCGGGCTCTCTGGTGGTAGAGGGGCGCATCGCAATCTATGCCGAATCCGTCGGGGCCGGCACCGTTACTGCCCGGATCGCCGAATACGTCCAACGCTCGCTCGCCTCCCAGGGGCAAAAGCAGTTGGAAACGGCGCGGCTTGCGGACAAGCTCGTTCCGATCATCCTTAGCGCCGCATCGGGGTCTGTCCTTCTCTCCGGCAACTTGAAACGGCCAGCATCGGTG
>JBCCER010000300.1:0-4063 GCA_039030175.1 Pseudomonadota bacterium | reverse complement strand
GCCATGGTGAGGGCGTATTCTTGATCGGACATGTAGGCTCCTTTGGACTTGGCTTTGGGAGTGCACTCCAAGATGGGGGTCAAAGGCAATGTTCGCCTTTACCTACATACTGAAAATCTCTGCCGCCCGATACTTGATGCGCGCGCTCGGAAGTCCGCATTGGGGGATGTCGGGCGCAACACAGAAGGAAGCGGATGATCATACAGAGTGGGCGCCTGGCGCTAATTGCACTATTTTTGTCGGCACAAATGAGTACGGGGTAGGCCCAGCACGGTGACTTCGGCAAACGATCATGGTCTTGAAACCGATACCGGCCTAGAGGGGCATGCGCTGGCTGTGGCGCTTGAGAGGCTTGTCGACGCCGCCGACGATTATGAGAAATTCGTGACAACAGCTGAAGCGGTGCTGATCGATCTGGTTGATGCCGACGCGTCCGCCTACGCTCACATCGACTACCGCAATTGGTCGGTGCGAACGCGTTGGACTGAAGACAGGGCCGACTACCGTGCCTTGATGCAGCGATATCATCAACTGATGGAGCGCAAAACCGTTTGGGCCGGCAGCCCGAGTGGCGCGCCCCATCAGTTCAGCGATTTTCTGGATGATCCAACACTTTATGAGACCGCCATTTATCGCGATGTCCTAAAGCCGCTGCACATCAATCGCGGCGCGGTTGTCGGCATCCGAATAGCCGCCAATGTCGGCATCAATTTCGGCATTTACCGGCAGAGCCGTGCGCCCTTTCCGGCATCGGCACTGGAGAATTTGCGTCGCATCCGGCCGGCCCTATGCCGCCTTTTCGGGCTCTCATTGGTGAACACATGGTCGCGGCTATCTCCGGCCGACAAGCTGGATGGTCTTGATTTACCCTTGACGCCTAGGCAGCGCGACGTCGCGAAACTTTTGGTCCAGGGCAATTCGTCAGATCAGACCGCAAAAGCACTGGGCATCAGCGCCGAAACCAGCCGCAATCACATTCGATCGATCTACGACCGCCTGGCCGTTAGCAACAGGGTGGATCTTGCCCTCGCGCTAACCAGCCGACCGCCCGATAGCCTGCCGGTATCCGGCTGCGTAACTGTAGGGCCCTAGGTCCGGGAAAGGGCATTGGTCCCTAGGTCCAGTAGCCCGCCGCCACGCGCTTGTTTTCGCTACTGTGTTGCCAGCAAGCTCAAATCGCTTCTGATGTAGCTTCCAAACAGGGCGTGGAAAGCGAGGTTTCTGGCCTCCTGATCCTCGCCGTCCATTGACCGTTCGATGGAAAGGACGAGTGCCGCCGGGCTGTCGCCGACGACAAAGGTTTCGGCCTCGCCGCCGGTCAATTCTGCAAATGTAGCGTTGTCCTCTGTCGATCGCATGGTTTGCCAGGCATTCAAAAGTGGATCGGCCAGGCCCTCCGCCGTCGCCCGGTCGTCGAAGACGACGGCCATGACCCCATAGTCAACCGGACCGGTGGAAAGATCGGCGAGCATGCCTAGCCGCCAGGGCGGCATAACCGGGTCGTCCGCGGCGTTTTCGGCTTGGGCTTCTTCAGGCAAGACCGTCGCCTGGACCAACTGGGCATCCCCGAACCTTGGATCGTTCAAAGCCGCGACGATCGCCGTCATCTCCGGCTGATCCCGCAATGTAGCGGCTGGCGGACCGGCCATTTCCTCAATCGGCGCCCAGGCAGCCGCGTGCACCAAGCTCTCCCCATCGGAGGCAACGCGCGACGATTGCCCGATGCCCCCGCCAAACGGGCTTACCGGGTCGCGGGCGTCGCGATCGATGTCATAATCCTCGCCACGCCACCAGGCGGACCAGTCCCCCACGGTCCGTGCTTGGTAATCGTTGGCGAGCAACGCTTGGCCAATTCCGTTGTGATCGGCGGCGTCGGTGAGGTCGAAGACCATCGCCTCGTTGACGCCGTCGCCCAGCCACTCGGCCGTTAACAACGCGGAGATTTGGTCGGGCTCGAAGCCCACCCTCTCTTGCCATCCGCCACGCGCGCCTTGTTGGATCGCCGAAGAGAGGAAAAACGGGACGGTTCTCAACCTATTGAGCGGCGCCTGGGGATTGTTGCGTCCCATCAGGCCGGCGAGCAATCCGGCCGGCGAGCGAACCGTGGCCGCCGTCGACGCCTCGACGTCGGCAAAGCTGATGAGCGCGCTGAAGTCCGTCAGCCAGTTTGCCGGAACAAGCGCCATCAGACCGGTCATTCGGTCCGTTCTCTGCTGCGCCGATGCCGAAGCGGACATGCCGCATACAATCACCATCGCAAGGGCCACGACCAGTTTCTTCATGATCTTCCTTCTCCCACTGTCTGTGCCCTCAACCAATCGATCCCGGGCTGCGATAGGGTTTGGAACCTCGATAGCTGGGGCGATGTGTGCCCGAACCCCATGACACATCTGCGCCATCAATACTCCGTCAAGCCTCCTTCGGCGTTTGGGACGTCGGCACGCGCAGGATGCCGAGCGCGACCAGCAGGGCGGCCAGCGCGCTGATCACAGCGATCCAGAGCCCGAAGCCAATCACTTGCACCGGGCTAGTGCCACCGATGTCCCGGCCCATCACCATGAAGTATCCAAAGACAAGCAACAGCACGAGACCGCTGAAACCGGCCATCAGGCGGACGGGACCCCATCGGATTGCGGCGAACAGGACTGCCAGCAGGGAGAAAAGCGGAACCAGCCAAAGCGCATAAAGCGGGCCCCCGTATCGCATGGGTTCGGTCAGCGGCATCAGCGCCATGTCGAAGCCCGACAGCGCGTATGCAAATGCTTGGATCCAGGGCAGGAAGAACGTCACGATCAGCAACGTCGCACAAATGATCGCAGGCAGGCGGGCACCTCTAGAAGCCATTGACACCCCTCGTAAAGAACGTGCCCACGCCAGCGGAGACTTTGGGCACCGTGCGAATCGATCTGTCGACAGCGTGCGCCGCTCATCCCCCGGCCGCATGACCCGTTTGGGTCATAAGAGGTCTCGCGGTGTCGAATGCACCGCAGCGAGGAATACGAGGCACCGTAGGGGTTACGGTCCACCTTGTTGTGCATCGGCCAAATTTGAGTGTCGGAAACTCTGGGCTCAAATTCGCCCTGGATTTATCCGAAGTCCCTCGACGGCAAGCATACCTCTGATCGAAATCGCTGACCGCTCCAAGCCCTCGGCGGACTTGCCAGACTGAGACTGTTTGTCTGGACAGTCTCGTCATACCAACTCTATTCTGTTGATGTTGGGTCGCGGAGAATCCGAATACTACCCATTTGCACGCCACAACTGGCTACGAACTATCAAGTTTCATAAGCCGCGAAGGTTTCTTAATGCCTGCCGTTCTCTCGTCACTTTGGTTAGCTACCCTGACTTCCGTCGTGCTTTTGGTAGCCCTTCCTTCGGCTTCAAGCGCAGAAGAAGATGTGACTCGCATTGAAGAGGTCGCATACCAGTCCATTCTTCTCTGGACGAGCGGTTCAACTCTCACTCCCGAAGAGATATTTGCGCCTGACTACGTCAACCACGTCGACTCACCGATCTCCGACGAATTGCCGTCAGATCGAGATATCGGAGAGCTCACGTCAGAACTGGCCCGGTTCCATGCAGCCTTCAGCGACGTGCATGTCACTTCTGTTGAACAAGTCGCCCAAGACAATCTCGTGGCGACCCGCGTCGTGCTCAGTGCCAGGCACACAGGTTCCTTCGTTGGCGAAGAGCCTACCGGGAATACGGTCACTTATGACTCGGTCGAATTCACGCGTGTTGAAGACGATAGGATCGTCGAAACCTGGGTCACTTGGGACAAATACGGCCTCTATCGCCAAATCGGCGCTATCCCGCAGGGCAATTGAACCACATGGCCGATATCACCGACTTCGCCTTGTAAACATTGGCATCAAGGTCGGCTTCGTCCGCTGTGCCGACATTGGTCAACAAGCTGGTGTCAAACTATGAGCAAGAGCGCCAATGCCCGCTTCGAGCCCAAAGCGCCCACCGCTGCATCGCGGCGCGTCGAGGTTCGGCAATCTCGGCGCCTAAGACGCATCTGAGGCAACTTGCCAAAACCCGTTGACTGTCTGCAGCCGCG
>JBCCER010000299.1:0-4070 GCA_039030175.1 Pseudomonadota bacterium | reverse complement strand
CGGCATCGACAACTGGCATGCGGCCCATGCATCCGCCGACGCGCCGGACTGGGATCCGGCGTGGTGGACGGCGGAGGATACGGAACGCGCCCGGCTCTTGAAGGTCGCCGAGGAAAGCATCGACGAACGCGCGCTCTATGAAGCCCTGTCATCCGTCACCACCGCTGCGTCGGACATCATCCACGGCAAGGCGGCCGTCGCGGCGGCGCGCGGCGGCATCGCCGATCCGGGACTGATTCGATCTGCCGCCGGCGCGGGCTCGATGGCCTGCTATCAGGCGGCCCTGGCCAAGGTGACGGACGCCGGCGATGACCATCCCTTCGCCGCCAAGTACCGGCTGTTCGCCGCCGGACGCTGGCCACTGGCGATCAATAACGGCGTTCTGTCCGTCTTCTAGCCTGCCTGTCAGGAGACTGGCATTGGGTCGGGTCTGGCGGCATTGACGATCGGGCCCTGTTCGGGCTTCCTTGCCGACCGGTCCGGGCCAATCGGCCACGGCGAAATACCAATCGGAGCCCCCATGCGCATCGCCACCTGGAACATCAATTCCGTCCGTTTGCGGCAAGACATCGTGCTGAAGCTGATCGACGACCATGCGCCGGACGTGATCTGTCTTCAGGAAACCAAGGTGGTGAATGACCTGTTTCCTGCGGCCCCCTTCGAAGAGAAAGGCTATAAGCATATCGCGATCTCGGGCATGAAGGCCTACAACGGCGTCGCCATTCTGTCGCGTCTGCCGGTCGAAAGTTGGGAGCCGCGCGACTGGTGCGGCAAGAGCGATTGCCGGCACGTGATCGCCAACCTGCCCGGCGGGATCGAGCTGCATAATTTCTACATCCCGTCCGGCGGCGACGTGCCGGATCCGGATGTGAACGACAAGTTTGCCCACAAGCTGCAATTCGTCGACGAGATGGCGGCCTGGTGGCCGGCCGAGCGCTCCACGGACGCGAAGATGATCGCGGTCGGCGATTTTAACATCGCCCCGTTGGAAACCGACGTTTGGTCCCACAAGCAGCTTCTCGACGTGGTCAGCCACACGCCGATCGAGGTCGAAAAGCTGACCGCCATGCAAGGCTCGATCGGCTGGATCGACGCCGTGCGCTATTTTATCCCTGCTGAGGAGAAGCTCTATAGCTGGTGGAGCTATCGGGCGCGCGACTGGCGGGCCTCAAATCGAGGCCGGCGGCTCGATCATGTCTGGGTGACACCGCCATTGGTTGGCAGCCTGAAAAAGGCCGAGATCCTGGTCGACGCGCGCGGGTGGGAACCTAAACCGTCAGATCATGTGCCGGTGATCGTCGACCTCGATCACGACTGATTCGAAGCCCGCCAAGCAGCGCCTCACTCAATCTCTTAGCCCCAAAGGAAAACCGGCCAGGTTGCCCTGGCCGGTTTCCGTCCCCTCGCGCGGGGTTCGATGTCCCTGACTGGTTAGGTCAGGAAGATCTCCACCCGGCGGTTCTGCGGCTCACGCACACCATCCGGCGTCGGAACCAGCGGGTTCTCTTCACCGAAGGCGCGGATCACGATCTCATCCGGCGCGATGCCACGTGCGATCAAGCCATCCGCAACAGAATTTGCCCGGCGCTCGGACAGGCCGAGATTGTACTGGGCCGAACCGGAAAGGTCGGTATAGCCGTCCAACCGGATCGAGGCATACCCGCCTTCGTTCGCGACCACGACCACATCGTCGAGCACCAAATTGGCCTCAGGCGTCAGATCGGCACGATCCCAGTCGAAGAACACGATGAACGCGGTCTCTGGAACCACAACCGGCGGCTCAGCCGGCGGCGGAGGTGGTGCCGGCGGAGCTGCAAACGTGTAGCGCAGACCGGCCATGACGGTGTGATTGATGACATCGGCTTCCGCGGTCGCACCGCCAGCCGCTCCAGGCGAATACTCGACGTCGAATGCCCGATGGTAACGATAGTCGATAACCGCGCTCAGATGATCGGTGAACGGGTAGGCTACGCCAACGATGCCTTGAGCGGCAAAGACGGTATCGTCATCACTACCGAAGACCGGCTGATCGAGATCGACAAGGGCAACACCGGCGCCAACACCGATGTAAGGCAGTGCGCCGCCGAACGGACCAAACTCATAAATTACGTTGCCCATGAATGCCCAAGATTCGACATCGACATTCGGTACCGGAGTAAAGCCGCCTACGCCCTCGCCTGCATTATCATCATTCGAGCCATTGTCGCGATAGGTCGCTTCCGCCTCGAGAACCAGGCCGTTACCGAAACCATAACCCACCTGGACCGACGCGGCCCAGCCCGGATCAAAGTCGACGGCGTTGTCATAGGTACCGTTAAATCCAGTAAACGGGAACGGCGCCCCGCTCACATCAACATCTAGATCTTCAATCCAGTTAACACCGCCTTGACCTTCAATATAAAAGCCGACGGTGCCGTTTTGTGCCAAAGCGGGCGTTGACAGGGCAACCGCCGCCGCAGACACCAAGAGAATGGAACGTACACGCATCAAGAATTCCTCCGTTAGCGTCGTGTGACGAAATCATGGGCGGGTCGCCCGAATTCCATGGCCCCTCCCTACGCCATTTCCTGACAGGTATCTAGGGCTGCGTCTCTGCTCGCGGCCTTTTTGTCACCATTGTTGCAATGAAGACACACAATCTCTCGAAAAATTTACCGCCTTCGCCTTACGCAACCGCTGTTTCACAAGTTTTCTGCAGCTTATGACGCCTTGTTCCAAAACCATTTTAGCAAATACTCAACTTTAGGGTGCTGTTAGGGTCCCAAAGTGGAAACGATCGGAAGCGCAATGTCCAAATAGTGGCAAGTTGCAGCAGCTTGGCAACAGTGGAAACGACTCGCTTGGGTCAAATGAAGGCGCTTCCCATATCCTTCGATATTGCCGGTGATCTAGGCGGCCAGCAGCCCCCGCGAAATGGGACCTCAACCATGGATCTGTCGCAAATCGATACGTTGACCAGCTGGCTGTTTGACAGTTGCCTGGAAGGCCGGCCAGGTGAGGAGATAATGAAAGGAGCCGGCGAAAGCCTGGTCAATGCCGGCTTTTCACTGCGGCGCGCCTATGCAGGACTGCAAATCCTCCACCCCACCCTCGGCGCCGAAGGGTTCATTTGGCGGCGGAATGAGGGGGCATCGCGCGATACCTATCTTCGGGAGCAATCGAACGACGAGGTCGAGGACTGGCAGGGCAGCCCGTTCTGGCTCTTGTACGACAGGGGTTGGTCGGAGGGACGCTGGCGTTTGAGCCAGCCCTCTCCAGAGGGGCGCCCGGCCATGCTGGACGCCATGGCTGAAGAGGGCATGACTGATTACATCGCGTTTCGTTCGCGCGTGGGCGGTCTTGCCCGCGAAGGTGAGGACGATGTCGCAATCTACAGCTCTTGGGCGGTCGACAATGAGGCCGGCTTCAGCAACGCCCAACTGTCGGCCCTGAAAAGCCTGGTGCCGCGAATCGCCCACACGTTGCGATCCACATCCGAGGTGCGCAACCTCACCAACCTTTTGTCGACCTATCTTGGCCGCGATCCGGCCGAGCGCATCTTGCGCGGCGCGATCGTGCGCGGACAGGCGGAGCCAATCGAAGCCGTCATTTGGTTCAGCGATCTACGCGGCTACACCAAGCTGAGCGACACCGTTCCACCCGAGCAAGTGATCCCGCTGCTTAATGACTATGGAGACGCCATCGTTTCGGCCATTCAAGACAAGGAAGGTCAAGTTCTGAAATTCATCGGCGACGGCATTTTGGCGATTTTTCGACTTGAGAGCCGAAATCGCGCGGCGCAAAGCGCCCTTGCGGCAGCCAAGCAGGCAATGGCAGCGGTCGAAGACCTAAATGCGGCAAGGACGGAAGCCAGTTTGCCGATAACCGAGCCTTACATCGGCCTCACGATTGGCGAGGTCTTCTACGGCAATATCGGCGCCCGCGAACGACTTGACTTCACCGTCGTGGGACCCGCGGTCAACGAGGCAAGCCGGATCTCGGCGATGAGCCGCTCTCTCGAACGCCAGCTCGTGGTATCGCAGACCTTCGCCGACTGTATTGAGGAGGGAGGCGACCTGGTATCGCTGGGG
>JBCCER010000298.1:0-4116 GCA_039030175.1 Pseudomonadota bacterium | reverse complement strand
GCGGGAATATGGTCTTGTCGTTAGCAAAGTGTTAGGCTGAGTTCGGAAGAAACCGGTCTGAATCGGACGCCCAATTGAACGCATGGAAAAATTCGATATGTCGGATAGCGATCAACGACCCTTAACGACCGCCATTATCACAACGCCAGACGCTGGGGCGTCGTGCCTTTTCATGCTTGTGGACGTGCTGAGTTCCGTCGGTCGCGACTGGGAGATGGTCCATGGCCGCGCACCGAAGCCGCCCCGATTCTTGCCGCGGCTGTTGTCGCTCGACGGCCAGCCCTTCATCGGGCCGAACGAGGTGACGATTACGCCGAATGGTAAGCTGGAAGACTACCCGTCACCGGATCTGGTCTTGATCCCTGATTTTCTCGTGGCGCCCGGCACCAAGCTCGACGGCGACTATCTGGTTTTGGCCGACTGGATCCGTGAAGCACACGAATCGGGCGCGATCATCGCCTCGGTTTGCTCAGGCGCCCTGTTGCTGGCGGCCAGCGGGCTTTTGAAGGGACAGGAGGTGACGACCCATTGGGGCTATTGCGAAACCCTGTCCGATCATTTTCCCGATGTCACGGTGCGCGGCGCCCGCGTACTGATTGCTGGCGGGCCGGAACACCGAATCATCACGTCGGGTGGCGCATCGGCCTGGAACGACTTGCTGCTCTATCTGATCGCGCGATTGGCAGGGCCGCAGGAGGCGGTGCGCATTGCCAAGCTCTATCTGATGCAATGGCACGACGAGGGGCAGTTGCCTTTCGCCGCCCTATCTCTCGGCCGCCAGCATGACGACCGGCTGATCGAACAATGCCAGCTTTGGATCGCCGACCACTATGCCGTGGAACATCCGGTCGCCGCGATGGCCGAGCATTGCAATCTCAACGACCGCACCTTTCACCGGCGTTTTCGCAAGGTCACCGGCCAGTCGCCCATGGCCTATGTCCAGACCTTGCGCATCGAAGAGGCCAAACACCTGCTTGAGACCACAGACATGCCGATCGACGATGTCGGGTGCGAGGTCGGGTATGAGGAGCCAGCGAGCTTCCGGCGCCTGTTCCGGCGTAGTGTCGGGGTTGCTCCCTCGGCCTATCGCCGGCGGTTCCAGCCCCTCTTCAAACTTGTCGAGCGCGCGGCATAAGGTTTCGCATCCGTGATTGGACAGTCGCGGTGGCCAGTGTCAGTTTCGGCGCCCTTCACTTCCGTTAAGCCTAGGCTAGACACATGTCAGACCAGATCCGCTGGGGCATTCTTGGCACCGCCAAGATCGCCCGGAACTTCCTAATCCCCGCATTACAGGCCAGTTCGCTCAACACGATCTCGGCTGTCGGCTCGCGCGATCCTGAGCGTGGAAAGGCGTTCGCCGCCGAGATCGGCCCCGACGTGCGGGCGTTCGGCAGCTATGAAGCAATGCTGGACGATCCGGACATCGATGCGGTCTACAACCCGCTGCCAAACCATTTGCACGTGCCCCTCACCCTTGAGGCGGCCAAGCGCGGCAAGCATGTGCTGTGCGAAAAGCCAATCGGTCTGTCGCATGCCGATGCGGCTGCGCTGCGTGAGGTGCCGCCGGACATTAATGTCATGGAGGCGTTCATGGTGCGCTTCCACCCCCAATGGCTGGAAGTGCGGCGACGAGTCCAATCTGGAGATTTGGGGACCGTGCGGGCAATCCAGGCCTTCTTTTCCTACTACAATGACGACCCTTCCAACATCCGCAACCAGGTGGATATCGGTGGCGGCGGCATTATGGATATCGGCTGCTACCCGATGTTGATCGGGCGCTTTTTGTTCGATGCCAATCCTCTCCGGGCTGTGTCGTTGATCCAACGCGACCTGTCATTTGGAACCGACAATTTGGCCAGCGCCATTCTCGACTTCGGCGAGGACCGGCAGCTCAGCTTCATGGTTTCCACGCAGGCAGTGCCCCATCAACGGGTTAGCGTCGTTGGGACCAGCGGCCGCATTGACGTGATGATCCCGTTCAACGCACCGACCAATCAGGAGACGGCCTTGCGGCTCGACCGTGGCGCTGCGCTGGGCGATGCCAAGTCCGAAACGATCACCATCGCGCCGACGGACCAGTACGAGCAGCAAGTGGACGCGTTCGCTAGAGCCATACAGTCCGGGTCGCCGGCACCGTACGGTGTGGAAGATGCGCTGGCGAACATGGCTGTCCTCGACGCGATCTTCCGGTCCGAAGTGACCCACGCCTGGGTTGAGATCGACTATTCCTAGTCGGTGAACCGCCCTTCGCGGCGCGCCTGTCTCGCTGCTATCAACTTCACGGGTTTTTAGTTTTTTGCGGTTATGCCCGCCAAGATCGGAAAATCTTTGAAGCGCACGACGCATGACCAAAAATTCGTTTTGACAGGATAGTGAACTCTTGATCTGGACGATTGGTGCAAGAATGTTCTAAGCCCGTCTGACTCGCAACTATGACAGGGAGGATCTGTAAGGTGATCAAACGTGCTTTGGTCACCGCTGTTGTTGTTGCAACGGCTGGCTTGACGGATGGTTCGGCGATTGCACAGGACGGCGTAACCGTCGGCGTGAGTTGGTCGAACTTTCAAGAGGAACGCTGGCTTACGGACGAGGCAGCCATCGTTGCCGCGTTGGATGCTGCCGGGGCGACCTACATCAACACAGATGCGGAAAGCTCGCCCGCAAAGCAGTTGAACGACGTAGAGAGCCTAATTGCCCGCGGCGCGGACGCGCTCATCATCATAGCGCAAGACGCCGAGTCAATACGGCCGGCCGTCGAGGCTGCGCTGGATGAAGGCATTCCTGTGATAGCCTATGACCGGCTGATTTCCCATCCGGAAGCGTTCTATCTGACCTTCGATAATGTCGAGGTCGGCCGCATGCAGGCGCGCGCCGTCTTCGATGCACAGCCGACCGGGAACTACGTCTTCATCAAGGGGTCGCCCGCCGATCCAAATTCCGATTTCTTGCATGACGGTCAGATCGAGATCCTGGGCGAGGCCATCGAGGCCGGCGATATCATGATTGTCGGCGAGACCTACACGGATGATTGGGTGCCGGCCAACGCACAGCGCAGTATGGAGCAGATCCTGACCGCCAACGACAACAATGTCGACGCGGTGGTTGCCTCCAACGATGGCACTGCCGGAGGTGTGGTTGCGGCATTGGCTGCCCAGGGAATGGAAGGCGTTCCAGTTTCCGGCCAGGACGGCGACCGGGCGGCGCTGAACCGCGTGGCACTCGGCACGCAAACCGTTTCGGTATGGAAGGACGCCCGCGATCTTGGCACTGCCGCCGGTGAAATCGCTGTGGCATTGGCCAATGGCGAAGACCCGACAGACATTCCTAATTCCGCTGCCTGGGTCGGTCCCGACGGTGTTAGCCACACGTCGATCTTCCTGACACCGGTGCCGATTACCCGCGACAATCTCGATATCGTCGTCGATGCCGGCTGGATCTCGGCGGACGAGTTGTGCCGGGACGTGCCGCCAGGCACGGTCGAGATCTGCGGCTAGAACAGTTCGCCTAGGCGCTTCTGGCCGCTATTCAGTGCGTTGCCAAAAAGCCCACCGCAGCAGACCGCTCGTCTTGGCACTCGTTGGCAAGTCTCTGGAGGCCGTGGACGTCGATGCGCGTATTCTGGGGACGTTTGGCGACCGTTGGTATTTGGGCACAAAAAAGGGCGCCACAATGCGGCGCCCTTTTGGTTGCTTTGAGGTCCGAAAGCGTCAAACGGCCTTCAGATTCTCCGCTGAGGACTTACCCCGCTTGGGGTCGACTTGTTCCTCAAATTCGATCTTCTGGCCTTCCGCCAGGCTGGACATGCCAGCGCGTTCGACTGCGGAAATGTGGACGAAGACGTCTTTGCCTCCGCCGTCCGGCTCGATAAAGCCGTAGCCCTTGGTATTGTTGAACCACTTCACGGTGCCGGTAGGCATCGCTGCTCTCCTCTCATAGATAGACGGCGTCGCGACTCGTGTGCGACGCATCAGACTGTCGTTTGGATTGGCAGCGATCGAGGGCCCTTGAGGCGCAGCGGGCCGGCAGTCCACTTCAGAATGACGCCATGACAATAGGTCTAATCGTGACCGTTACAAGGCGAAACTCGCACCGATTTGTGGGTATCGGGTATTCGAT
>JBCCER010000297.1:0-4120 GCA_039030175.1 Pseudomonadota bacterium | reverse complement strand
CCGGCTGGTCGTTCGATACCGACAGCGTCCCCGATGCCAGCCGGATCACGCCGCCGGTGGCGGCCCCCGGTACCGGCCCGGTCAACCCTGTTCGGCTCTCGATCGATCTGGACCCAGGCTTTGCGATCGGCTTGCTAGAAAGCCCGCATCACGACATCAACATGACCGAGCGACCGAACGGCGGCTACGCCATCGATCTGGCGCGCGCTGACACCTATGCCACGCGCGACTTTGAACTGATCTGGCGCCCAGCCAGCGGTTCTCAGCCCATGGCCGGTGTCTTCACCGAACAGATCGGAGACTATGACTACCACCTTGTCATGGTGATGCCGCCGCCGGACCGTAACGCGGTCTTGGACGTTCCCCGCGACATGGTGTTCATCATCGACACCTCCGGATCGATGGCGGGCGACAGCATTGTCCAAGCCCGAGAGGCAATCGTCTTCGCGCTTAACCAGCTGCGCCCCCAGGATCGATTCAACATCATTGCGTTCAACGACAATCCGACCCCCCTGTTCACCAGCACCCGGCCCGCATCATCCGAGGCCCTTGGCATTGGCCGAGCGTTCGTCGATCGGCTGATCGCCGATGGCGGCACTATGATGAGACCGGCGTTGGAGATGGCGTTGTCGCTTCCCCGTTCGGAAGAATCGCTCCGCCAGGTGGTGTTCATCACGGACGGCAGCGTCGGCAACGAAGCGGAGTTGTTCGGCGTGATCCATCGCGAGCTGGACGATTCACGGCTGTTTACCGTCGGCATCGGCAGTGCGCCAAATAGCTTCTTCATGCGTCGGGCGGCTGAGATCGGACGGGGCACCTTCACCTACATCGGGAGCACAAGCCAAGTCGCCGAACGCATGGGCGACCTGTTCGGCCGTTTGGCCAGCCCGGTCTTAACTGATGTCGAACTTGTTTGGCCGGAAGACGTGGCTGCCGACATGTACCCCTCCAGCATTCCCGACCTCTATCGTGGAGAGCCGGTGGTCATCGCCGCTAGGACACCCGCCCAAACGGTTGGCGAGGTGACGATCAACGGCGACCGAGGCAGAGAGATATTCACGTCGAATGCAAGCATGGAGACGGGCGGGTCGGCCGCGGGTATCGCCGCGCTTTGGGCTCGTGCCCGTATCGCTGAGCTGGAAAGCCAGCGATATCGCGGCGCTGACCCTGAGGCGGTCGGCCGGCGCATCACCAGCGTGGCCTTGGAATTCGAGCTTGTCAGCGCCTACACAAGCCTTGTCGCCATCGACCCGACCGTCGTTCGGCCGGAAACCGAAGAGACATCGACTGAGGCCGTCGCCACCAACATGCCCGATGGCGTCGATATGGAGATGAGCACGACGGTCGCCGCGCCAACCCAACCCATGGACTCCCTGACGGCAATCCGCGCCATGGGAACGACAGGCAGCGTGCATGTGAATCAACTGCCGGCGGGGGCGACATTGGCCGGTGTCAATCTGCTGTTCGGCGTTCTGTGCTTGGTGGCAGCCTTGCTCTTGCTCATAGCGGCCCGCCGCTGGGTGCGCTGGTCACCGGAGCTTTCGCGATGAGCAGGCAGGATAGTGAGAAGCGTAAGCCATTCCTCAAGCGGCAATGGCCACTCTTGGTGGCCATCCCGCTGCTAACCGTGGGCAGCTGGCAGCTGGGTGAAGGGGTCTACATCCACGCAAAGGCGACGCTTGCCCAGTTCTTACTGGAAAAAGCGTGGGCTCAAACCTTGGACGGCGAGCTGGAAGTACGGCCTTGGGCCTGGGCCGACACCTGGCCTGTCGCCCGCCTGACTGCGCCGGATCACGGCGTTGACCTCATCGTGCTGGAAGGGGCCAGCGGCCGCACGATGGCATTCGGGCCTGGCCGCATGGCCGGGACGGCTGCTATCGGTCAACCCGGCCTCTCACTGATCGGCGCCCATCGCGATACGCATTTTTCCTTTCTCCAGCGCCTGCAACCCGGCGATCTGTTTCAGCTGCAGTCCGCCGATGGCGCCCTGCACAACTACCGGGTCGACCTAACGGAGATTGTCGATCATCGGAATGTCGCCTTACCCTCGATCGACGGGCACTCGACCGTAACGCTCGTCACTTGCTATCCCTTCGACGCGGTCTCACCAGGGGGACCGCTGCGCTATCTGGTTCACGCCTCGCCCTATCGTGAGGGGATCGTGGACAGCTAAGGCGTCTCCCGGCTTGCCGTAGGGTCCGCAATGGCTGAGAATACGCCATATGGTGCATGTGGAGTTCACGCCACATCTCAGCCGGTTTCTCGCCTGCCCGCCGTTGGATGTCGAAGGGCCAACGGTGAGAGCAGCACTTGACGCCGTTTTCAGCGAACGGCCTGCACTGAAATCCTATCTGGTCGACGATCAAGACCGTCTGCGAAAGCATGTCGTGCTTTATGTGAATGACCGCCCTATCGGCGACCGTATCGGCCTTTCGGACGGGCTGTCGGATGGTGATCGGCTGTTCGTTTTCCAGGCCCTATCGGGGGGTTGACGTCATGGAGCTACATGTTGCGACCCGCAAGGGTCTGTTTGTCGTTCGGCCTGGCAGCAATCAACCGGTTGGACAACCATCCTTTCTCGGCGACCCGGTTACTGCCGTACTGCATGATCGGCGCGATGGAACGCTGTATGCGGCCCTCAATCTCGGCCATTTCGGACGCAAGCTGCACCGCTCGACCGATGGCGGGGCGAGTTGGGCAGAATTGCCGGCACCGGCTTTCGACAAGGTGGAGGGCAAGGAGGACGGTCCCAGCGTTTCATTGGTCTGGACACTGGAAGCAGGCGGTGACGAGCAGCCGGGCCGGCTCTGGGCCGGCACCATCCCGGGCGCGCTGTTTCGCTCCGACGATCACGGCGAGAGTTGGCAATTGGTGAGAAGTCTGTGGGATCTACCGCAGCGAAAGAACTGGTTCGGCGGCGGTTACGATGATCCGGGCATCCATTCTATCCTTGTAGATCCGCGAGACAGCAGGCGTGTTGAGTGCGGAGTCTCCTGTGGCGGCGTTACGATCAGCGAGGATGACGGTGCGAGCTGGCGGCAAACAGGTCATGGATTTGTCGCTGACTATGTGCCGCCCGAGCAGGCCAGCGAGCCCAGTACGCAGGACCCGCACCGGGTGCAGGCCTGTAGTGCCAACCCCAATGTCCAATGGTGTCAACATCACTCCTCTGTCTATCGCTCAACGGATGGTGGCGACAATTGGACCGAGTTGACGGAGGCAAAACCCAGCCGGTTCGGCTTTGCCGTCGCCGCCCATCCGCATGATCCGGAAACGGCATGGTTCGTGCCAGGCATCAAAGACGAGCGTCGCGTGCCGGTCGACGGCAAGCTGGTCGTCAGCCGGACCCGCGATGGCGGCAAGAGCTTCGAGATCTTGAGCAACGGCCTGCCGACCGAGCCGTCCTTCGATCTGATCTACCGGCACGCGCTGGATATCGACGATACCGGTGAGTGCCTAGCCATGGGATCGACTACAGGCAACCTGTGGATCAGTGAGAATGGCGGCGACGAGTGGCGGCTGGTGAGCAACTTCCTGCCACCGGTGTATCAGGTGAGTTTCGCCTGACGGCACTTTTGCGGCCCTGGCCGCTGGAAGCAAACGACCTCAACACGATATAGTCGGGCATGGACACCAGCCTTGCCCCCATCGACATTCCGGCGCGCCCCGACCTGCCGGAAACCGCCCTCGTCAATCCCCTGCGCATCGTCTCGGAATTCGAGCCTGCCGGCGATCAGCCCGATGCGATCGATCGGCTTGTTGCAGGCCTGAACCAGCATGAGCGCGACCAGGTCCTGCTTGGCGTTACGGGCTCCGGCAAGACCTTCACCATGGCGCATGTCATTCAGCAGACCCAGCGCCCTGCCCTCGTCCTAGCGCCAAACAAGACATTGGCGGCCCAGCTCTACGGCGAGTTCAAAAGCTTCTTTCCGGACAATGCTGTCGAGTACTTCGTCTCGTACTACGACTATTACCAGCCGGAGGCCTATGTGCCCCGGACGGATACCTATATCGAGAAGGAAAGCTCGATCAACGAGCAGATCGACCGCATGCGCCACTCGGCCACCCGCGCTTTGCTGGAGCGGCGGGACACGATCATCGTCGCCTCGGTGTCTTGCAT
>JBCCER010000296.1:0-4133 GCA_039030175.1 Pseudomonadota bacterium | reverse complement strand
TACCCTGGGTCAAGCCAACGACATTGACGAAGAAGTCCCTCGTCGCATCAAGGTTCTCAGCCAGGATCAAGACATGTTCGAAACGTGACACCGCCATCGATGCGCACTCCTTATTTATCAGATGATAACTTAACCTGCGTCGTCACGTCGCGCAAGCGATAATGGCGACGCGCTGCTAGCGTCCGATCCGGTCCAGCGCGGCGGGGACGCCGTTCAGGAACCGGTCGATCGATGCCTTTAGGATATCGTCGGGTTCGGCATGCAGGGTCAAGCCGTAGATGTCCCGGCGTGCGGTCAGATAGAACAATCCGCCGTGAAAGGCCCACGCAATCTCCCGCTCTTGGTCGGTGAGGGGGCTTTGCGAAGGCGGCGGCAAACCGCGCGTGGCGCGTAGCCCCTGGCAAATCTTGTCGATGATCCGATCTTGCACCAGCGCCATGAAGTCATGCGCTCGATTGGGTTCGCGGCCTGTCAAAATGTTGAACATGAACAGCCGGCTCCAATCGTAACGGAACACATAGTCCGCATAGGATTGGTAAAAGTCGAACAGCCGGTCGCCGAGATCCCAGTCCGGATCGTGCTCCGGCTCGCCCAGCCAATCATCCCACTCCGGTTGCCAGCGATTGACGAACAGATGGTCGAAAATGGCGTCGACCAGATCGTCTTTGGATGGGAAGTATTTGTATAAGAGCGGCTGGGTGATCCCAATGCGCTGGGCGAGATCACGCGTGTTTCCGTCAAGGCCAACTTCGGCGAAATAGTCGATCGCCGCTTCGATGATCTGGTCGGCACGCTTGTCCGACGACAAGCGCCGGCCCGCAGGCACCTGGGCGATCTGAACCCGCTTGGTTCGTCGGTCGGCCCCGGGCCGCTTATGGGAAACTGCCTTGCCTGCCATCGTCAGCCGTCGCGTCAGGTCGTGGTGCTGCCCGCCGCCCTGTACCAATCGAGAATCTCTTCGCCGGTCCAGAATAGCACGCCTTGGTGGCCGGCGATGTGCGAGAGAAGTTGGTCGAGATATCGAATCCGATGCGGCACGCCGGTCAGATAGGGGTGCAAGCTGATCGACATGATCCGGGTGATGGTTTCGCTTTCTGCATAGAGCTGTTCGAACTGGTCGACCCCGCGTCGGTACAGCATGTCCGAGGCATGCTGCTGTAAGGCGTAGATGGCGATGTCGTTGGTTTCGACGGTGTAGGGGACCGAGACCATGGGGCCGGCCTTCGTGGCGACTTCGACCGGCTGGTCGTCCAGCACCCAGTCGGCGACATACTCCACACCTTCCTCGCGCAGGATGTCGATCGTTTCGTAAGTTTCGGTCAGGCCGGGGCTTTCCCACCCGCGCGGCAATTTCCCGGCTGCCTTCGCGATCGTATCCAGCGTAGCTCTTATCGCAGACCGTTGATCGTCAAGACGATGCATCGGGCCCTGAACAAACCCGTGGCCCATAAACTCCCAGTCCAACTCCAACGCGCCCTCAGCAACGCGCGAAAATGTTTCGCAGACCCTTCCGTTCAGCGCGAGGGTCGCCCGGACTCCGTGTCGCGCCAGCACCTCTCGTATGCGCCAAAACCCGACCCGCATGCCGTATTCGTGCCAGGCCCAGTTCGGCAGATCGGGCAGCAATGGCTGACCCATGGGCGGGGGTAGGACCGTGCGCGGCATCGGTCCGGCAATATCCCAGTCCTCGACATTGACAATGACCCAGACCACCAATCTGCCGCCATCCGGCAGGGGCAGTGCTGGCCGATCAACAATCGCGGAATAGGGGACGCGCTCGCGCGGTGTCTGTGCGCTCAAGGGCTAAGTCAACCCCAGGAACGGAGCAATCGCGGCGTTGAAATCCCCCGGATTCTCCCAATTGGCAATGTGGCCAGCTGGGTCGATTTCCGCGAACTCAGCACCAGGTGTTGCAGCCGCCATCGCCGCCATAGCTTCGCTAGGCGCACCCATATCCTGCTTGCCGACGACATAGAGCGCGGGAATCGTCATGTTAGGAAGACGACGCAGATAGTCGAGTTGACTGATGGCCTGCGCGCAGCCGATATAGCCCTCATCGCTGGTGCCAGAAATCATGGCGGTGGCCGTGGCGACGGCATCTGGCGACCCTGCTCGAAACGCATCGGTGAACCAGCGCTCAAGCGAACCGTTCACGAGGGCTGAGGTTCCCTTCTCGCGAATGATTGCGATCCGGTCCGTCCAGCCTTGCACAAACGGGGGAGGGGCGTCCGCCCGTGCGTCGCAACAGACCAGCCGTTCGATGCGGTCGGCGTGATCCAACGCCAACCCAAGCCCCGTCATGCCGCCCATGGAAAGCCCCATGAAACTGCATTTGGCAATCCCGAAATGGTCCAGCAGGCCAATGACGTCGGCAGTCAAGTCATCAAACGAATAGGGGGCTGGAGGTGCAGAGCTGCCGCCATGGCCGCGGCTGTCGTAACGCAAAACCCGGTATTTTTGGGTCAGCAGGTCGATCTGCGGATCCCACATGGCATTGGTGGTCGCAAGCGAGTTGCTCAAAACCAGCCACGACCCATCCTCCGGCCCATCAAGTTGCGTCAGCAGGTCGACGCCGTTCACAGCGATGTGGGTCATGTGGCTACTCCGCTGCAGCGGCGTCGCCGGTGGAACCGATGGCCGAGTTGATTGCCGGCATCACCTTCTCGGCCATCAACTCCATCGAGCGTTTGCCGAGCGCCTTGTCGGCCCAGTCATGGCCGCAATAGAGCAGGGTGCCGAAATCGCCGACTTCCTCACGGAACGCCAACAGCTCGTCTGTCACTTTCTCGGGCGGTCCGTAGATCACAAGATTGTCCAAAACATAATCCAACGTAACATCTTCGTCCGGCATCTTAAGGTCACGCTTGAACAGTTCCGGACGGCCGTTGGCGACCAGTTTGGTCACAAGTTGGTTGAAGTAATGGACATAGGGGCTGCCCTTGCCGCGCGCATACTCTTTAGCCGTGGCTTCGTCGTCGGCGACGAAGATGCTCTTGGCAACCCGCCAGTTTGCTGGGTCTGCCGGGCGGCCGGCGAGCCCGCAGCCCTCGACATATTTCGGCCAATGGCTGGCGACCCATGGTGGCATTAGGAAGTTCGCCGAAATCGGCTCCCAGCCCCTTGCGGCTGCCGAAACCACACCCTTTGAGAAGGGGGCCACGGCCGTGACGATGATCGGCGGGTGCGGCTGCTGATAGGGCTTGGCAATGATGCCCTGGCCGATATCCAGCATCATGGTCCGCTCGGTGGAGACGTTCCAATACTTGCCTTTGATGTTG
This sequence comes from Pseudomonadota bacterium, assembly GCA_039030175.1. GTDB lineage: Bacteria > Pseudomonadota > Alphaproteobacteria > DSM-16000 > Inquilinaceae > JANQGH01. The sequence continues at coordinate 855 of JBCCER010000296.1, read as the reverse complement.
TAGGGCGCCTCGCCGTCCCAGATGGCCAGGACCTGATCGATGCACTCCACGAACATCTCGGTGCGGTTGGCATCGAGATTGCCGAAGACTTCCGCGTCTGACAGCAAACCGCCGGGGCTGATGCCGAACAGCAGTCTGCCTTCCATCAAATGATCCAGCATGGCGATCTGCGCCGCGATGGCTGCGGGATGGCCGTTCGGCATGTTGATGGTACCGGTCCCAAGCTTAATCTGCTTGGTCTGATCGATCAGCGTCGCCAGGAAGATGGCGCATGAGGTGATCGTCTCCGCCTTGTCGGTAACGTGCTCGCCGATATAGGCCTCCGAAAAGCCCAGCCGGTCAGCCAATATGACGGCCTCCCGGTCCTCCTGGAGCGTTTCGGTATAGTTGCGATCCACCGGATGGATCGGCATCGTGAAATAGCCGATTTTCATGCGCCCACGTCTCCGTCAGATGCGAGCCGGCCGACGCGTCGATGCATCGGCCGGCAGTCCGCTTCGGTTCCCTTAGTTTTCAAGCGAGTATTCGTGAGGCCACTCGTAGCCGCTCTCCGTGACGATATCCAAATAGGTCTCGATCACCTCAGTGCCCGGCATGCCGCGTTCGTCGGCCTCGTCGGCCTGCTGTTGTGGGAACTCTGCTAGCGAGGCGGCCCAGTCGCTGCGCACCGTCGGGTCCAACGTGCGGATGGTCGCGCCTTCCTCTTCTAGTCCAGCGAGCCCGACCGCCTGTCGCTCATCGAGCGCGTCGCCCGACACGTCCTCATACCCTTGGCCGACCTCCAGGATGATCTGCTGAACATCCTCAGGCAGCCGGTTGAACGTATCGGTGTTGATGGTGAGGCCATTGACCGGC
>JBCCER010000295.1:0-4174 GCA_039030175.1 Pseudomonadota bacterium | reverse complement strand
GCATAGGCCCAGAGCCGGAAATCCTTGGTCGCGTTGCCGCTGGGCTGATTTGGGTGGCTGCCCTTCTTGCGACGCTGCTGTCGATGGAGCGGTTGTTTCAAGCCGATTTTGAGGATGGGTCGCTCGATCAGTTGGTCCTGACCGGGACGTCGGCGGAGGCGATTGCGCTGGCCAAAATCGCCGTACATTGGCTGATCACCGGGCTGCCGCTTCTGATCGTGGCGCCGGTTATGGCGGCGACGATCCAGCTACCCGCTGGTGCTTACGGCATCATGATCGCGAGCCTTGCCCTCGGTACGCCAGTGCTCAGCCTCGTCGGTGGAATCGGGGCGGCCTTGATCTTGGGGGCGAGGCGCGCGGGCGCTCTCTTGGCCCTTCTGGTCCTGCCGTTGTTCGTTCCCGCACTGATATTCGCGGTCGGCGCCATTGATGCAGCCACCTTGGGGTTGAGCCCTCGGGCAAACCTCCTCTTGCTCGCCGGATTGCTGGCGGCGGCCCTTCCATTGGCTCCGCTGGCGGCCGGTGCGGCAATTCGCCAGGCGTTGGATTGACTTTCCCCTACGCCTAAGGCGGCGTATGACAGGGCGCTATGCATAGATTTGCCAATCCCACGCGCTTCATGCGCGTGTCGGCCCGGCTATTGCCATGGTTGGCGGCGGCCACGATCATCTTGCTGGCCGTTGGGCTCTACCTGGCGCTCATCGCCTCGCCGCCCGACTATCAGCAAGGCCAGGCGGTGCGCATCATGTATGTCCATGTGCCGTCGGCTTGGTTGGCCATGGCCGTCTATGGCGCCATGGCGCTGGCTAGCATCGCCTTCCTGGTTTGGAAGCACCCGCTGGCCGGGCTCTTCACCAAGGCAGTGGCACCGGTGGGCGCGGGTTTTACCGCGCTGTGCCTTGTCACCGGCAGCCTTTGGGGCGAACCGATGTGGGGGACCTGGTGGGTGTGGGATGCGCGGCTGACCAGCGTCCTGGTCTTGTTCTTCCTCTATCTAGGGTATATCGCGCTAATCGGTGCCTTCGACGATGCAGATCGGGGGCTACGCGCTGGGGCCATCCTTGTGCTCGTGGGCACCGTCAATCTGCCGATCATCAAATTCTCCGTCGATTGGTGGAACACGTTGCATCAACCGGCCAGCGTCGGACGATTGGACGGACCGACCATGGATGCTTCGATGTTAACGCCGCTCCTGATCATGGCGCTCGCCTTCACGCTGTTCTTCGTGGTGTTGGCATTGGTGCGAACTCGCGCAGAATTGACGTGGCGCAAAGTCGAAACCCTGAGATTGTTCCAGGCTGCCGGCGACTAGCGATGGTCTATCCAAGCGATGATCCCCTAATGCGACCGAGCGGGGCGTAACCGTCAAACGGTCGCCCTGATTGCCGCAGTACATTGAGGGCGGGATGACAGCTTCTTACGTGGGGTCTGAGACAAGGGTCGGGCCGAGGGCGAAACGCTGAAGGGCAATGAGCGCGTTTTTCGAAATGGGTGGTTATGCCCCTTACGTTTGGGGGGCCTATGGGCTGACCGCTTTGGTCGTTGTCGGCCTGTTGATCCTGTCGATCAGGCGGCTGCGTGCGGCCCAGCGCATGCTGTCGCTTCTCGAACAGGCCAGACGCGGAAGGGGCGACCATGGCCCTGACGCGTAAACGCCGCCGCATGATGTGGCTGGGCCTGTGTGCCGTTGGGCTCGGTACGGCGACAGCGCTGGTCCTGACGGCTTTTGAAGACAATCTCGCCTTTTTCCGCTCGCCGACGGACATTGCCGAACGGTCGGTTCCGTTGGATGGCCGCATCCGTCTAGGCGGCCTGGTTGCGGCCGGCAGTGTCGTTAATCTAGGTGACGGGCTGACGGTGGAATTCCTGGTTACCGATACGGCTTACGATCAGCCGGTGCGCTATGACGGAATCCTGCCAGACCTGTTTCGCGAAGGTCAGGGGGTTGTTGCGGAGGGTGTGCTGTTACCCGACGGGGTCTTCCATGCCGATACGGTTTTGGCGCGTCATGACGAAACCTATATGGCGCCAGAGGTTGCCGAGGCGCTGGAGCGGGCAGGCCATGGCCCGCTGATTGCCCCAGCCGCCGCTGGAACGACGACGTCGGAGGTCGACGACCACCATGGCGCTGAGACGGTGGCTGAGCCGTGATCCCTGAGCTTGGCCATTTCGCTCTGCTCCTGGCTCTTGTAGTCGCCCTGATCCAGGGGAGCCTGCCGATGGTTGGCGCCGCGCGTCGCGACGGACGCTTGATGGCAATGGCGAACCCGGCTGCGGTCGGTCAATTCGGTTTGCTTCTGGTCGCTTTCCTGGCTCTGACTTATGCCTTTGTGGTCAGCGACTTCACTGTCTCCAACGTGGAAGCGAACAGTCATTCCGCTAAGCCGATGCTCTACAAGATCACCGGCGTTTGGGGGAACCACGAAGGGTCGATGCTTCTGTGGGTGCTGATCCTGGCGCTGTTTGGGGCAATGGTGGCCCTGTTTGGCCGCAATCTGCCGCCCAGCTTGAAGGCGAGGGTCTTGGCCGTACAGGGTCTGGTTGGCGTTGGCTTTCTGCTATTCATCCTGGCCACGTCGAACCCGTTCGTGAGGGTTGATCCACCGCCGCTGGACGGATCGGATCTCAACCCGTTGCTTCAAGACCCGGGATTGGCCTTTCATCCGCCGTTTCTCTATTTCGGCTATGTCGGCTTCTCCATGGCGTTCTCATTCGCCATCGCCGCGTTGATCGAGGGCCGGGTCGATGCGGCCTGGGCGAGATGGGTGAGGCCCTGGACATTGGCGGCCTGGTGCGGCCTGACACTTGGTATCGCGCTCGGTTCCTGGTGGGCCTACTACGAGCTGGGTTGGGGCGGCTGGTGGTTTTGGGATCCGGTGGAAAATGCCAGCTTGATGCCATGGCTGACGGGCACGGCGCTGCTGCATTCAGCGATCGTGGTCGAGAAGCGCGACACGCTGAAAAGCTGGACGGTGCTCTTGGCCATTGTCACGTTTGGGCTCTCACTCTTGGGCACTTTTCTTGTGCGCTCCGGTGTTCTGACGTCGGTCCATGCCTTCGCGGTCGATCCGGAGCGGGGCGTCTTCATTCTGGCCCTGTTGGTTCTAGCGCTTGGCGGCGGGCTGACTCTCTACGCTCTACGTGCACCGAAGTTGCAGAGTGGCGGCCTGTTCGCCCCGATCAGCCGCGAGGGCGGGCTGATCATCAATAATCTGTTGCTCATAACCGCGACCCTGACCGTGCTGGTCGGAACGCTCTATCCACTCTTGCTCGAAGCGGCAGGCGGTGGGTTGGTCTCCGTCGGCCCACCATTCTTCAACGCGGTTTTCGTACCTCTGGCGGTGCCCTTAGTGGCGGTGATGTCGATCGGCCCATTGCTTGCCTGGAAGCGTGCCGATCTGGCAGGTGCCCTGGCTCGCCTTCGATTTGCCGCCCTGATCACAGTCGTCATTGCGTTGGGGGTGGTCTGGCTATGGATCGGCGGGCCGGTAATGGCAGTTCTGGGTGTCGCCATGGGGGTGTGGCTTGTCTTCGGTGCGCTAACGGAGCTAGCCGAACGTGTTCGAATGTTCCGCATTCCTGTCTCAGCAAGCTGGCAACGGCTTGTCGGTCTACCGCGCAGCGCGATTGGCCTCGCCCTGTCGCACGCCGGTCTTGGCATAGCTATTTTGGGCATGGTAGGCGCAAGCGAGTTTCGCAGCGAGACGGTCCAGGTGATGGCGCCCGGGGACTCTGTTGAAATCGCCGGCTACGCGCTGACCTTCGAGGGAGTCGCCTCGGTCGAAGGTGCCAACTACATTGCCGACCGTGGACGCCTGATTGCCGATGCGAACGGCCAACAGCGAGAGTTGCTGCCGGAGCGGCGCTGGTACCCGGTCGCGCAAATGCCGACGACGGAGGCCGCCATCGTAACCAACTGGGTCGCCGATCTTTACGTTGCGCTGGGCGATCCAAGAGGAGACGGCAGTTGGGTCATCCGTGCCTGGCACCATCCGCTGGTGCCGTGGATCTGGGTCGGCGCTGTGGTGATGGTGCTGGGTGGTTTGGTCAGCCTAACCGACCGACGGCTGCGCGTCGGCGCGCCGCGCAAGGCGAAGGTTGCGGCCAGTCTTCAGCCGGCCGAGTAGATTGATGCGTCGCCTTGTCTTCCTTGTGCCGTTGATTGTCTTCGCCG
>JBCCER010000294.1:0-4175 GCA_039030175.1 Pseudomonadota bacterium | reverse complement strand
GCACGGAACGGCGTCCAAATTGCGCTCGATAAACTCAATGTCGCACGTGAGGCGGCAAGTCGGTTGGCGCAGGAGACGAGCGCAAGACAAAGCCGCATGGACGCGGCTACCGAGTTGGCGGAGCGCTTGTCCGAAGAAAGTACAGCCCTGACATCGGACTTATCTGTATCGAGCAGTAAGCTCGACGGCCTGCCGGATGAAGGGCCAGGCCGTCAGAAGGTTGCCGAGCTTCGCGCGGAACTTGCCGAGGCGCGTTCCCAGCAGGCCAGTCGCCAAAACGCCCTCGACCAGCTGGCCAGAGATACGGAAAGCCGCCTTCGCCGGGCCGAAGCGATCGAGAGCGAGCGCAATTCGTGGCACGAGCGGGCGGCCGGAGCGACGGATCGAATTGCTGAGCTCAGCAGTCGGGCCGACGAGACGGAAACCGCCCTGACGGCGCTAAGGCAACGCCCGACGGAACTGGCCGAGCGGCGCGAATCGTTGTTCGAAGAAATCGCCGCGGCTGAAAAGGTCCGGGCTGAGGCCGCCGATCGGCTTGCCGAAGCAGAAACCCTCCTGGCCGAAAGCGATCGGGCTGTTAAATCCGCCGAGTCTGACTTGGCGAGTGCCAGAGAACTCAAAGTGAGGACCGAGGCCGCAGAGGAAGCCGCGCGGACCGCACTTGCCGGTGTAGTCGAACGTATCTCCGAAAGGCTTCAAGTGCGTCCCGAAGGGGTCGCGCCCCTGGCTGAGATCGATCCTGAGGCGTCCCAGCCGGAGGAAGACGTTCTTCAGGCCCGTTTGGACCGGTTGCTGCGCGAACGCGACAATGTCGGCCCGGTCAACCTGCGCGCGGAAACTGAGGCCGCAGAGCTGGACGAGCAAATCGCCGGTATGATCGCCGAGCGACAGGACCTTGAAGCAGCGATCGGGCGCTTGCGCCAGGGTATCAGCCAACTCAACCGCGAGGCACGCGAGCGTCTGTTGGGCTCGTTCGAGACCGTCAACAGCCATTTTCAGGAGCTGTTCCAGCGGCTATTCGGCGGCGGCAAGGCGCATCTCGCCCTGACCGAGGCAGATGACCCTCTGAATGCTGGGCTCGAGATTTTTGCCAGTCCGCCCGGCAAACGGCTGCAACACCTCTCGCTGCTTTCGGGTGGGGAGCAGGCCCTGACGGCGATCGCCGTCCTGTTCGCGGTTTTCCTTACCAACCCTGCGCCGATCTGTGTTTTGGATGAAGTCGACGCTCCGCTAGATGACGCAAATGTCGATCGCTTCTGCACGTTGGTCGAGGAAATGGCGCGTGAAGGGGTCACGCGATTCCTGATTATCACCCACCATCGCATGACCATGGCGCGGGTCGATCGGCTGTTCGGCGTGACCATGCCTGAGCAGGGATTGTCGCAACTCGTATCGGTGGATCTGCAGGACGCGGTTGCGCTGCGAAAGAGCGCGTAATCCGCGCTGGAACGCCGGGTTTTAGGCGGGTTTTATCGATCCTTGACAGGGCATGGGCCCCTACTTATGGTGCGCCGCACTTGGCCGGCTACAGCCCTTGGATTGCCTGGATTTCTGGGCTCTGGGCGGTCGGCTAAGATCGCGATAGGGAAAGGAGTCGCGCGTTGGGCGACGATAGTCCGGATCGCGAACCGTCTTTGGATGCCTTACGGCACCGATTATCGGAAGCCAAAGCCAAGCAGGCGCGGGGCCGTGGAGCTCAAAAGGGCTCACTTGAGCGGTCCGAAGGAATGGCGGCCGGTTTTCGCGTCGCCGTGGAACTGACGGCGGCGTTGGTTGTCGGGGGCGGAATTGGCTATGTCCTCGATCGCTGGTTGGGGACACAACCCTGGCTATTGATCGTGTTTTTCATGGTCGGTGCGGCTGCGGGTTTTTTGACGATCTACCGGACCGGGCAAGAATTGGACGCCCGGGCACGGCAGAGAAGAGAGGCCGAAGCGGCTGACGAGAAGGCTGACGGCGACAGGAAGTCATCCGGCGGATAAGCCAGAGTAGTCGGGTGTAGGGCGACGGGTAAAAAAAGCGAGGACGATCCATGGCGGCATCGCCGATCGAACAGTTCGAAGTCTATCCATTGCTGCCTATTCAGGTTGGCAATCTGGACCTGTCCTTCACCAACTCCTCGCTCTGGATGGTGATCACGGTTGCCGTTTCGACGGTGATTTTGGCGTTCAGCGCTCGGGGCGGCGCCCTGGTTCCGAGCCGTCTGCAGTCTGTCTCGGAGATGATGTACGAGCTCGTCGCCAATATGGTGCGCGACAATGTCGGCTCGGGTGGGCGCAAGTACTTCCCGTTCATCTTTACCCTGTTCGTGTTCGTCCTGTTCGCCAACCTGCTGGGCATGCTGCCGCATTCCTTCACGGTCACCAGCCATCTCATCGTGACCTTCACCCTGGCGGCGGTGATCTTTGTCGCTGTAACGATCATCGGCTTCTACCGGCACGGATTTCATTATTTCCGCATGTTCTTCCCGCATGGCGCGCCGCTATGGACCGCCGTGATCCTGGTGCCTGTTGAACTGGTGTCCTACCTGTCGCGGCCCGTCAGTCTGTCGGTTCGTCTGTTTGCCAACATGACCGTTGGCCACGTGCTGCTCAAAGTCATCGCGGGCTTTGTCATCACGCTGGGCGTGTTCGGCATCGCGCCGTTTATCTTCTTGATTGCGCTGAACGCTTTGGAACTGTTCATTGCCGCGCTGCAAGCCTACGTCTTTGCGATCCTGACCTGCATTTACCTTCACGACGCGCTGCACATGCACTAATCCGCGTCTTTGCCCATCAACCAGTTGTTCTTTGTTGAAGAAAGGAAGTTCCCATGGAAGCAGATGCCGCGAGATATATCGGCGCGGGTTTGGCCGCGATCGGCATGATCGGCGCCGGTATCGGTGTCGGTAATGTCTGGGCGAGCTATATCTCGGCTCTGGCTCGGAACCCGGCTGCCAAGGACGATATCGGCGCAAACATCTGGATCGGCTTTGCCGTTACCGAAGCCATCGCGCTGTTTGCCCTGATCATCGGCCTTCTGGCCCTGTTCGGATAAGGCGCTTCATTCCGGTTCGCCTGGCCGGCGGTCGCACGGTAGTGTGTAGGCACCGGCCAAGCTTCCCCGTCATGGAGGAGCGGAAGAATGCCCCAATTTGATCCGTCCAGTTTTGCCAGCCAGATCTTTTGGTTGGCGATCACGTTTGTCGCTTTGTATTTCCTGTTGTCCCGGCTGGTATTGCCGCGGATTTCGGAGGTCATGGAAAAGCGGTCAGAGCGGATCGCTAACGATCTGGAGCGTGCCGAATCGCTAAAGACCGAGGCCGAGACCGTGATCGCGGCCTATGAGGAAGCGCTCGCCAAAGCGCGCAGCGAGGCATCGGCGGTTGTCGCAAAGGCCACTGCTGACATTGCGACCATCTCAGCAACGCGTCAGGCGGAGTTCGGCGAAGAGCTGGCTATGAGAATGGCTGCCGCTGAAGAGCGGATTGCCAACGCCAAGCAGGAAGCGCAGGACCATGTGCGGGATATCGCCGTAGAGGTCGCTGCCGACGTTGCGGCCCGCTTGACCGGTCAGTCGGTCGATATCGGGCGTGCGGGGCAGGCGGTCGATGCGCAGATGAAGGGGAATGGCTGATGGCCGATCCCGAAATCAAGTGGGATCTGATCTGGAACCTGCCCAAGCAGGCATCTGGAAGCTCCGAAACGTCCGGTGAAGAAACCCCATCCGACGATTCGGCCTCGGAGGGGACCAGCGCTGAAGAAACATCTGACACGACGGCTTCCGAAGACGCTGGGCAAGCGGGCGATGAAGGTGCGCACGCTGAGGGCGGCGGCGAGTCCCACACGCTGATTGAAGCCGTCGAGGCGGTTGAGGGCGCACCGCCCGAGGATCATCACGCCGAGGGCTTCTTTCAGGATACCTATACCTATACCGGCCTGTCCCTTCTGCTGCTGATCATTATCGCGGCGCGACCGGCTTGGCGGGCGATCGCCGGCATGTTGGACGGTCGGGCCGATCGCATTCGCAACGAGTTGGACGAGGCGCAAAAGCTGCGCGAAGAGGCGCAGGCGGCGCTGGCGAATTTCCAGCGCAAGCAGCGCGACGCCATGGCGGAAGCCGAAGGCATAATGCAACACGCTCGCGAAGAGTCCGAGCGGATCCGCCAGCGGTCTTTGGAAGCGCTTGAGGAAAGT
>JBCCER010000293.1:0-4175 GCA_039030175.1 Pseudomonadota bacterium | reverse complement strand
TTGACCCCGGCCGCCGAACAAAAACAGGTGCGTGACGGCCTTACCGACGGTTCTGTCGACATCGTCATTGGAACCCATGCGCTGCTTGGAAAGCAGATCAAGTTCAGGGACCTAGGGCTCGTCATCATCGACGAGGAGCAACATTTCGGCGTTAAGCAAAAGGAAAAGCTCAAGCAGCTAAAGGCTAACACCCATGTGTTGACCCTGACGGCGACGCCTATCCCGCGAACGCTTCAGCTGGCGCTGGCCGGTGTGCGCGAACTTTCGCTGATCAGCACACCGCCGATCGATCGGCTGGCCGTTCGTTCGTTTGTGCTCCCCTATGACCCAGTTGTGGTTAGAGAAGCCCTTCTGCGCGAACATTTCCGGGGCGGGCAGACCTACTATGTCTGCCCACGCATCCAAGATCTCGAAGGCGTGCGCGAGCAGTTGGCCGAACTGGTGCCCGAGATCCGCGTCGCGGTTGCTCACGGGCGCATGGCTCCGGCCCAGCTAGAGACCGTCATGACTGCCTTTTATGACGGCCAGTTCGATGTCCTGCTGTGCACGAGTATCGTGGAATCCGGTCTAGATGTGCCATCGGCGAATACGATCGTCCTGCACCGCGCCGACATGTTCGGGCTGGCCCAACTTTACCAGCTTCGCGGTCGTATCGGCCGGTCGAAGGTGCGCGGGTACGCCTATCTTACCTACCGGGCTGACAGGCCGCTCAGTGCCGTTGCGCAGCAAAGGCTGCATGTGATCGAGACCCTCGACACATTGGGCGCAGGATTCACACTGGCTAGCCACGACATGGACATTCGCGGCGCTGGCAACCTGCTGGGCGAAGAACAGTCAGGCCACATTCGCGAAGTCGGCATCGAGCTGTATCAGCAGCTGCTTGAGGAGGCGGTTGCGTCCGCCCGCGGCGATGTCAGCGCGGCCGACCACGAATGGACGCCGCAGATCAATCTCGGCATTCCGGTGCTTATTCCCGAGACCTATGTCCCGGACTTGCAGGTCCGTCTCGACCTCTATCGGCGCGTCGCCAAATTGGTCGATCGGGTCGAGATCGACGCCTTTGCTGCAGAGCTTATCGATCGCTTCGGGTCGCTGCCGGAAGAGGTCGAAAACCTGCTCACCCTCGTCTCGCTCAAACAACTGTGCCGCCAAGCGGGAATTGACCGTCTTGATGCTGGCCCCAAGGGCGCAATCATCGGTTTCCGCAATGACAATTTTGCCAATCCCGGCGAGTTGGTTGGGTTGATCGCCCAACGGGTCGGCATGCTCAAATTGCGGCCGGACCACCGGCTCGTTGTGGTTCAGGGGTGGGACAAGGTCGATCGCCGGGTCGATGGCGTCCGCCGCTTCGTATCCGAACTCGCGGATATGGCGGCCGCTGCCTAAGCTACGCCGTCGCCTGATCTGGTCGGGTCGCGAGGTCGAATACCGGAAGGAAGGCGGACGGTTCCTGCGCGCCAGAAACGGCAAATCGCCTGTCGACAACAAAACAAGGGACCCCCTGAATACCCATCTGCCGCGCGGCATGGTCGATGGCGAGGACGGCACTGCGATCGTCGTCGCTTTCTAGGAAGCTAAGGACCTCATTGCTGTCTTCACCGCATTCTGCTGCCTTGGCGGCGAGGACGTAATAATCGCTGATGTCCTGGCCTTCTTGGAAATATGCCTCAAACATGCGTTCGACAAAGCTGGCAACGTCGGCGCCCCGGCGCTGAAACAGGCGGACCAGACGGTGCCCGTCGAGCGTGTTGGGGGTCGTACGGATCCTGTCGATGTCGAGCGCGATGCCGTCCTTGGCCGCTGTCTCGCGAATCATCGAATAGACTTGGCCGGCATGTTCCGGCCCCCCGAACTTGGCGTCCAGATAGGCCTGGCGTGGCATGCCGCCGGGGGGCATGTCCGGATTTAGCTGAAAGGGCTGCCAGCTCAACTCCGCGGCCTGGCCAGGGCGAAGGGCAAGAGCAGTCTCCAGCCGCCTCTTACCAATAAAGCACCAGGGACAAATCAGATCGAAGAAGATATCGATGCGCATAACGGCCTTTCAGTCTCGGAATCCCATGATGGGAATTGATCGACTTACCGGCAAGCTTCCTTGAGGTCGGCAGATGTCAGTCGAGCCCGCATGCAACACGCGCTGCGTCCGTCGCGCGGGTGAAGCCCAGCAACGAGACCTCCAGATTCCAAACCGCTTCACCATTCGGCGAAACTTCAACAAGCATGTCTAAACCGCTGCGCATCAACGAAAATATCTCGAGATCATTGGCCGGCGACGCATAGATGTAGCCGTCCGCTGCTTGGCTCAAATCAAAGCTGACCTCGCCATCGATCGTAATCGAGGCAGTCCCCCCGTTCGGCAAGAATCTGGGGTCTAGAGCGAGATAGCCGCTCGGATCGGAAGCCGACGACGCTGTATTGAAAGCCCAAAAAATATCTCCCAAGCCGAGTTCCGGATGGAGGGCACGGGCCGCGCATATTTGTCCAACCGCTTGGTCTTCCGTGCGTACGTCCCAGTCCCCGAACGTACCGATGAACGCAATCGACGCACGGGCAGGTGTCGTTCCCGAACAAACCCACACGGTGACCAACGCAATTATGGCGATCCGGAACCTCATCCGCCGCCCACGTCCTTCCCCCAATATGCATTGACCCCGAATCCAAAGGAGATTCAGTGACATAAGGCAAAGAAGGTTTGACGCGAACTCTACTGCAGTGCAACAAAAAGTTCATCTATCGCTGCAAATTCTCGCGATCTAATTCCGGCAGTCTCTATAGAGTTGATGGAGTTGCGAGCTAAATCTCTTATATGCTTTGCTGCTGGGCCAGGCTTCGACAGTTTCTTCAAGAGGTTCCGCACGGATCTTTAGGACAGGCCGAACTTCACGCTTGTCATACCCAGCAACGCAGACCGCCTCTGTGGCGGCCGCAATGCGATCGGCCCGTTTGATCAGGCGCTTCCAGCGATCGGGAAGCTCGGCCGGCAATCCTACCCGCAGATTCACGGCCCGGCGGGTCCTGCCAGCGATTTCGTGGTAGGCGGGGCCAAGATGGGGTTTGAGCGGACTGATCGGGTCGAAGGAGACAAAGCCTTCCTCGGCATCATGAACCAGATGAGCGAGCTGCAATTGAGGCGACAGCCCGTTTTTTGACAGTCTCCGCCCAATATCGGCCACCATCAACGAATGCTGGGCAACGGAATAGAGGTGGTCACCACTCGTCTGTCCGCCCCATCGGGCAACCCGCGATAGGGCAAAGGCGATATCGTCCAACTCAAAATCAAGCGGCGAGGGGTCTAGAAGATCGATTCGTCGCCCTGACAGAAGCCGCTGCCAAACATGGACACCGGCGGATATCGGCGAATTTCGATCGCTCAAGGACGTATCCAGACGAAATAGTCGGTTATTGAAGCGATCAGCGAGTCAGCAGTCGGGCGGCGCTGATGTCAAACCCATGCCCCGCAGCCTGCTCGATCAGCTTTTCCAAATCTGCTTCGTCTTCGGCCTTAGCCAACGCCCATAATAGGTACGACCGCGCGCCGCTTCGGCAGAAGGCCACCCTGGGGGCGGGGGTCTCGTTCAACGCCGCCTGCATATCCTCAATATGGCCGGAGGACAGCGTACGGATGGCTAGAGGGACATGGCGATAGTGTAAGCCCTTGTTCTTGGCCGCAAACTCAATGCTGTCGGACTTCGGCTGATGGTCCTGTTCTCCGTCCGGTCGATTGTTGATGATCGTCTGAAATCCGGCCTCGACCGCGCCGGGCACACCTTCGGGTCCCATCGCGCCGCTAATCGCCGTTTCTTCATCAAGCCAGATCACGTGCATGCCGTTGTCCTTTACAAGCGCTATCGAATTGGGCCTTGGGAGCCAAAATAGCGTACAATAAGCCCAGACGTGGTTGCCAATTACATAAGCGAGTTCAAGCGGCAAACAAAGTTGTGCAAAAGCGCGAATCGGCGGGCCTGAGCAAAGCGTTCAGCGGCAACTATCCAATCTTTGGTTTGACTTTGGCGACTTGCCCGTAAAGCGGGAGAATTGAGACGTCAAGAGGTATCAAATTTTCGATAACGCCGCGCGGGACCATTGGTGCCCGGCCGCCAAGGTCCGATATTCTATGTACCGCCAAACTGATGGCTGCGTCGAGCCAGCGGTAATGATGAAACCGGCAGAAAGGACAG
>JBCCER010000292.1:0-4184 GCA_039030175.1 Pseudomonadota bacterium | reverse complement strand
GTGCGGTTGTTGGCGCAAGAGGTGATGTTCAGTCTTCATTGGGCCGATTGAAGGCGTCATTGATAGGGGCGCTGCCCTTGGTCTTTTGGCGCCGGTTGTTCATGGCCTTGCTGGGCGCCGCGTTAGTGGCCGCCTGTGGAACCACGGGGCCAAGGGTATCTAATGTCGGCCTTGCTCCTCAACCTGTAGTCTCTTCGACGCTCGAAATTCCAAGACCGCCGAGGCCCGCCGTTGACCAGTTTGGCCGCTCGATCAGTCCCAATGCGGTCCGCGTCGGCATCCTGCTTCCCCTTTCCGGCCCCTCGGCGAATTTGGGCGATGCCCTCCTGAATGCTGCTGAATTGGCGCTCTTCCAAGCCGCTGGCCCAAACTTCGAACTGATCCCCGTCGATACGGGCGGTACAGCGGGTGGCGCGGCGCGAGCGGCGCAAGAAGCGATCAACCAAGGCTCTGAGCTGTTACTGGGTCCATTGTTCAGTGATTCAGTCAGGCCCGCTGCCGAAGTCGCCGAGCGTTATGGCGTGAACGTGGTCGCCTTTACGACAGACGCAACCGTCGCCGGTAACAATGTCTATGTGATGGGGTTGCTACCCTCTCAACAGGTTGAGCGGGTGGTGGCCTATGGCGTGCAGCGCGGCATTAGCCGCTACGCAGTCCTCGCGCCCAATACGCCCTATGGCAATCTTGTTGCCTCCACGATGGCCGAAATAGCGCCGCGCTATGGTGCAACCGTCAACGTAAGGCGAAGCTATCCAGAGCAAAGCCAGAACTATTCTACGGAGGTTGAATCGCTCGCCGCTTCGGCTGGATCGTTCGATGCCATCATGCTTCCCGATTTCGGCCTGCGCCTGCGCCAGGTCGCCCCGCTGATCCCGTACTACGGAATGCGCGATGCGCAGATTGTTGGCACAGGTGTCTGGGATGGCGCCGGTGTGAACATCGAGCCGGCGATGGTCGGCGCTTGGTATGCCGCGCCGCCGCCAGGCCTTCGTTCGGGCTTTGAAGCCCAATACGAAAGCCGTTTCGGCGCGCCGCCCATTCGGCTGCTTTCCGTTGCCTATGACTCCGTAGCCCTGGCTGCGCTGTTGTCGCAAGGTGCAACGCCAGGTACCGCGCGCTTCGACAGCATCTCGCTGACCGATCCGGAGGGTTTTGTCGGGTTGGACGGAGTGTTCCGATTTAGCGCGGATGGCCTTTCGGAGCGTGGCTTGGCGGTCCTGGAGGTCACCGAAGAAGAGCCCGCGATCATCGATCCGGCCCCGACTAGCTTCGGTGGATTTGGAACTTAAGTTTCGGTTAGGCTAAGAGCCGATCGAGCACGGCATTGAGACGCTGGCGGCCGCCTGGAGTGGTCGCCAGCCGTTCCGGGTCGTCGACTAAAAACCCGCCCTCAATCATCCCGCCGATCGCTTTAGGATCGAGCCAGCGATCCCACGGTGCGCCGGTTTCGGCGTCGATCCGGCTGTAGGGGACGCCGTCTGTTTGGCGCAGACCCATCATTACCATCTCCTCTAGCCGCTCGCGCGGCCCAATCGTTGTGCGAGGATGCTCTGCGTTCCCATCTCGTCCGACCCGCTCGAGCCAGATCTCAGGCGCTCGATGCGTACGTGTCGCCCATTTTTTGCCGTCGATGGTGAGACGACCATGCGCTCCGGGCCCGACACCGATATAGTCGCCATAGCGCCAATAGGTCAGGTTATGCCGGCAGGCCTCGCCGGCGCGGGCATGGTTGGAGATCTCGTAGGCCGGTAGACCTGCCGCGGCCGTGACCTCTTGGGTGGTTTCGTAAAGCGCGCCGGCCGTTTCCTCATCGGGCAATGCGAAATCTCCCCGCCCGAATTCGGTGGCAAACCTTGTGCCCGGCTCGATGGTTAGCTGATAGAGCGACAAATGGCCGACCGCTAAAGACAAAGCTTGATCCAGTTCCCGACTCCAAGTCTCCGGAGTCTGGCTCGGCCGGGCATAGATGAGGTCGAACGAAAAGCGGTCGAAATGCCGTGCCCCGATGGCGATCGCGTCCAGCGCCTCTGATACGCTGTGTTCGCGTCCCAAGAATTTGAGATCGGCATCGTTCAGAGCTTGAACCCCGAGCGAGACGCGATTGATGCCGGCAAGCCGAAAGTCTGCGAATAAGCTGGACTCCACCGATGTAGGGTTCGCCTCGAGCGTGACCTCTAGCCGATCTTCGGTAGGCCAATGGTGCGCCACCCGGTCGATCAAGGCCCCCGCCACTTCAGGCGGCATCAGCGACGGGGTGCCGCCGCCGAAGAAGATCGAGGTCACTGTTCGGTTGGGCGTTTCGGCCGCGAAATGGTCGAGTTCGGTCAGCAGCGCGGCCCGCCACCGATCTGCGTCTATAGAAGACCGAACATGGGAGTTGAAGTCGCAGTACGGGCATTTCGACCGGCAGAAGGGCCAGTGCACGTAGATCCCAAATCCCGGATCGTCATCGCGTAGCTGTCCGGTGGTCACGGAAAACAGCGCGCCAGTAATTTTTTGAACGCATCGGCCCGATGGCTAATGGCGTGCTTGGCGGCCGGTTCCATTTCGCCGAACGTGATGGCGTGACCCTCGGGGACGAAAATGGGATCGTAGCCAAAGCCCCGGCCTCCCCGTCGCGGCCAGGTGAGCGTTCCATCGACCGATCCCTCGACGGTTTCGACATGGCCGTCGGGCCAGGCCAGGCAAAGGGCGCAGATAAAGCGCGCTCTGCGATCCTCAGCGCTACCAAGAGCGTCGTTCACTCGGCCCATGGCATAGTCGAAATCGCGCTTGCCGTCCGCGCGTTCGGCCCAGCGCGCGGAATAGATGCCAGGCGCACCGTCGAGCGCGGTCACGGCCAAGCCGCTGTCGTCCGCCAATGCCGGCAGGTTGGTGGCTTGCGTCGCCGTCAGCGCCTTTAGCTCGGCATTGGCCCGAAATGTCTCGCCGGTCTCTTCAGGGTCGGTGAGACCATGGTCCGCAGCGGACGGAAAATTGGCCACGCGGCCACGGAGCAAGTCTGCGATCTCGCGGACCTTGCCGCCGTTATGGCTGGCGATCAGTAGCGTGTCGCCAGAAAAGCGTCTGGTCATGCGAGGGTGATAATCGCGCCGTGGCGAATTGGGAAGGGCGCTGCTAAGCTCGGCGTTCGAATTTTGATTCCAACACATCAGAACTGGTGGGAGAGGGCAATGAGGGTTGCGTTCCTGGGCATGGGCGTCATGGGTGCGCCGATGGCGGGTCATCTAGCGTCTGGCGGCCATGAGGTGACCGTGTACAACCGCACCGCCTCGCGGGCGGACGCATGGGTCGCCAAGCATGGCGGTAAATCGGCACCAACGCCGGCGGAGGCCGCGGCGGGCGCCGAGATCGTTTTTGCCTGTGTCGGCAACGATGATGATCTCCGCTCGGTGGTCTATGGCGATGCAGGTGCATTAGGGGCTATGTCGAGTGGCTCCATTTTCGTCGATAACACGACGGCCAGCGCGACAGTTGCGCGCGAGCTGCACGCGGCGTGCAAAGAAAAAGGCGTCGGATTCATCGATGCGCCGGTGTCCGGGGGACAGGCCGGCGCCGAAAACGGCATCCTGACGGTTATGTGCGGTGGCGATGAGAGTGATTTTGCACGCGCTAAACCAGTGATCGATTGCTACGCGAAATCATGCGTTCTTCTTGGTCCGTCGGGGTCGGGCCAGCTTACCAAGATGGTCAACCAGATTTGCATCGCGGGGGTAGTCCAGGGTCTGTCTGAGGCGTTGAATTTTGCCCAAAAGGCAGGCCTTGACGGTGCCAAGGTGGTCGAGGTGATCTCCAAGGGTGCGGCTCAGTCCTGGCAGATGGAAAACCGCGCCCTGACCATGTTGGAGGACAAGTTCGATTTCGGCTTCGCCGTCGACTGGATGCGGAAGGATCTGTCCATCGTCGAGGACGAGGCCAGGCGCAATGGCGCGCGGATTCCCGTTACCGTCCTGGTCGATCAGTTCTATGCCCAAGTCCAGGCCAAGGGCGGCAACCGCTGGGATACGTCCAGCTTGATCGCCAATCTTAGAGACTGAGCGTTAGGCCAGCGCCGCCTTTTGAGCGGCTGTCAGTTCAGCGACGCCCTTTTCCGCCAGGTCGAGAAGGGCGTCGAACTGGCTGCGGCTGAAAGGGTCCTGTTCGGCCGTTCCTTGGACCTCGACAATGCCCCCAGTGCCGGTAAG
>JBCCER010000291.1:0-4188 GCA_039030175.1 Pseudomonadota bacterium | reverse complement strand
GATCAGCGCCGATCAGTGAAACGGGTTTGTTCGGAGCCGCGAATTGGCGTTGGACAAAGTCGCGCACCTTGTCGACGGCAATGGCGCGGTCCTTCTCGCCCAGCGTGTCGTGAAAGAAGCCGTCCAGGACGTGCTTTTCCTTCACGCGAGAACCGAGCCGATCGAAGAAGCGGTGCTGGGGCCTTTGATGAACGACCCAGTCGTTGCCTGATATCAAGAGCTGCGTCGGAACGGTGATCGCGCCCGCATCGGCCACGACGCGCTCGGCTGTGTCATAGAGCCCTAACAGGACGTTCACTGAAATTGGCCTCGAGATCAGCGGATCGGCCTGGTAGGACGCGATCCGCTCTGGGTCATGGGTCAGCAAGCGCGGCTTGACGTAGCTGTTGACGAAGAAATCGCCGCGCAGCTTGTGCATCAGCTTGAGCCCAGAGCGAGCGAACGGCACGTAAAGCCGCACCTTGAAGGCGGGCGACGCAAGAACCAGCGACCGTATCTGAGGCGCGTAATCGTGCACCCAAGTGGCTGCCAACACAGCGCCGACGCTTTGCGCGACAACCGCAATATCCGTCGCGGCGATACCGTGTGCGGTCCCGATGTGCCGTACGAACGTTTCGATATCGCGAACCGAGGTGCCCACACTTGGGCTGTAGCCGCGCGGACCGGGCGACAATCCATGCCCTCGCGCATCCCAAGCGAAGAATGCATGGTCAGGCAGCGAAAGCTCGTCGACCAGGTGAGCCATCCGTGCCGAATGCTCATGGCCGCGATGGAACAGGACAACGGCGCCGGCAGGCTGACCGGTCAGCGCGGGCCAGTAGCGATAGAACAACTCCTGACCGTCATGGGTGGTGAAGTGACGCTCTTCGGCATCGCGCCGAAGCCGAGACATTTCCATTAACTGGGCCCTCCAAGGGCGGGGCAAATGGCCCCTACTGCCTCGAAGTCTGCCTTCGCCGCCGTCAGAAGAACGTCAGCAAACGGTCAACCGGCGCAGAAATCAATCGCCAGCGTGATCACCGACCAGGACCTCGCGTTTTCCGACATGGTTGGCTTTCGAAACCACGCCCTCAGCCTCCATTTGGTCGATGATCCGGGCCGCGCGATTGTAGCCGATCTGCAAATGCCGTTGGACGAAGCTGGTCGACGCCTTGCGCTCATGGGCAACCAAGGCCACCGCCCGGTCGTACAGCTCGTCACCGGAATTGCCGCCGCCGGCCGGCGCGCCGCCGTTGAGCATGGCGTCGATGGCCGCCGATTCCTCCTCGTCCTCCAGCACGCTGTCATTGTATTCCGGCTCGCCCTGGGCGCGCAGGTGGTTGACCACCGCTTCGACCTCATTGTCGGAGACGAACGGACCGTGGACGCGGGTGATGCGGCCGCCACCGGCCATGTAGAGCATGTCGCCCTGGCCGAGCAGCTGTTCGGCGCCGCCCTCGCCCAAGATCGTGCGGCTGTCGATCTTGGAGGTGACCTGGAAGCTGATGCGGGTCGGGAAATTGGCCTTGATGGTGCCGGTGATAACGTCGACCGACGGTCGCTGGGTCGCCATGATCAGATGGATGCCCGCCGCGCGGGCCATCTGGGCCAAGCGCTGGATGGCGCCCTCGATCTCCTTGCCCGCAACCATCATCAGGTCGGCCATCTCGTCGACCACGACCACGATGTAGGGCAGTTCGGTCAGGTCGAGCGGCTGATCCTCGAACACCGGCTTCCCGGTATCGGGGTCAAAGCCTGTCTGAACCCGGCGCATCAGGTTCTCGCCAGTGCGCTTGGCCTCACGCAGGCGCTGATTGTAGCCCTCGATATTGCGCACGCCCATTTTGGACATCGCGCGGTACCGGTCCTCCATCTCGCGTACCGCCCATTTCAGGGCGACCACGGCCTGTTTCGGATCGGTCACCACGGGCGATAGGAGATGCGGGATACCGTCATAGATGCTGAGTTCCAGCATCTTTGGATCGATCATGATCAGCCGGCAATTCTCCGGCGGCAGCCGGTAGAGCAGCGACAGGATCATCGTGTTGACGGCGACCGACTTGCCCGAGCCTGTCGTACCGGCGACAAGCAAGTGCGGCATGCGCGCCAGATCGGCCAGGACAGGCTGTCCGCCGATTTCCTTGCCCAGCACTAAAGTCAGTTTGCCGGCCGCCCGCTCATAGACCTGGTTTTCGATGATCTCGCGCAACAACACGATCTCGCGCGTCTGGTTCGGCATTTCGATGCCGATCACGTTGCGCCCCGGCACGACCGCGACGCGGACGGACACGGCGCTCATCGACCGCGCGATATCGTCAGCAAGCCCGATCACCCGGCTGGACTTGGTGCCGGGTGCTGGTTCCAACTCATAGAGCGTCACCACCGGACCCGGATTGACCCGGACGATCGACCCGCGCACACCAAAGTCACCCAGCACCGTCTCCAATGCGGCAGCATTTTCCTGCATAGCCTGTTCGCTGACCTGGGCGGGGCGCTTGGTTGGGTCCGGAACGCCCAGGATATCGATCGGCGGCAGCTCGTAATCGGGGCTCGGGGCCAGTTCCAGGCGCGATTGCCTGCTGTCGGAGCGCTGCTTGCGCGACGGAGGGGCGGGTCCACGCGGCGCCGTCTGTACGCGTACAGGCTTTGCCGCAATGGCGGTGGACGCGTTCGGCGGCACGACCTCTGGATCGGCGGCTCGCTGAGGCTGTTCGGCAGGGATTTCGATCGGATCCAACTCGTCAGTCGGCGCCCGTTTGGCAGACGGCGGTGTCCGGTCCTTGCGTCTACGTGCCACCGACCTTCCGGCCCGAAATACCGCACTACATCCTCTGGAGAGGTAATGCCAGGTCCATACCGCGCCGATGCTGCCGTAATACCAGCCAAGCTGCAGCAGCCACCACCCATAGCGCGCGGCCCAGGCGAGATAGGTGCCGATGTGTCGTGCAACCAGCGCGATGATCCGGCCCCATTCACCTAGACCCAACCCCAACGCGACCAACAGCAAAATGAGAGTTGGAACGGCGAGGCCGGCGGAGAAAAGCTGTGGCGAAATCCATCCGATATGGGGCATCGCCTGCTCAGCCAGCCAGCCCATCAGCATGGCGCCCAATGCCCCGCCCAGGCTGTAAACTCCGACCCAGCTCGTTGGCGCTGCAAACGGCGCCATGGCCGCCGCGACGAGGGGGGTCGCCAAAACGAGACCGGCCACACGCAGCCACAATGGCCCAACCGGCTTTGCGCGCATCAGGCGCCAACCCCAAACAAGCGGCACAAGCGCAAAAACGTATCCCGCGCCGCCGACAGTCTGGATAAATAGATCGGCCGGGTAGCTGCCCAACGCGCCGAGCAAATTTTCCGTCGGACCTGTGCTGCCGACACGGTTCCAGGAGGGGTCTGTGGCCGAGTAGCTGGCCAGAGCCACCGACAGCAAAATCGCCGCAACAATCAGGGCAAACCCACCGATCTGACGGGCGCGCTGGCCAGCGAACGCTACGACGCTTTCCGGCAGTAGCGAGCCTCGCGCCTGACTACGAGTGCGGCTAGAGCCGCCCCTTTGCGGCCGGCGTCGCGATGCTTGCGTCCGCGACTTCTGGCCACGGGCCGTCTGGCTGCGGGGCAGTCGGCCTGCCGCTGCTGGGGCTGCTGCACGTGCCATCACACACCTCCAACGCGCTCGGCGCGCGCCTTGTTGGGGATCGGTCGGTCGATCTCGTCACTGGCCTCGAGCGATTTGGCCAGGATTGGCCCGGCGCGCCTGAGCGTCTCGCCGATCGCGTCCGGCTCGTGCACAACCGCTATCCGGATGTAGCGATCGCCGACGGAGCGGCCATCAGGCCCGGCCTTGGATAGGTAGGCGCCGGGCAGAACGCGGATTCCTTGCTCTTGCCAAAGAGCTTTTGCGGCTGCGATGCCGTCGCCAACATCCTGCCAGAGGAAGAAGCCAGCCTCCGGCCTTGTGAAGGCGATGTGCGGTGACAACGCCGCCTCAGCCTTGTCGAAGCGCACTCGGTAGCGCTGGCGGACCGACGCGGCGTGGGCATCGTCATCCCAAAGGGCGGCGGCAGCAGCCTGAATCGGCAATGGCATACTGGCGGCGGAATAGGAACGAAGCCGACGTTGCGGTTCGATCAAGGCCGGGTCCCCGACCACGAAACCGGCCCGCAGGCCAGCCGCATTCGACCGCTTGGAGAGGGTGTGAAACAGCAG
>JBCCER010000290.1:0-4199 GCA_039030175.1 Pseudomonadota bacterium | reverse complement strand
CTGGTGCGGAGAGCGCATCGGAGTAGAGCGTGCCGCCGATGACAGCACCGGTCTCATTTGCGATCTGTTCGAGCAAGCGGTTGTCGGTGATCGACTCCACGAACACAGCCGAGATGCCCTCGTCGCGGATCTGCGTGATGAGCTCGGCGACATCGGCCGCAGAAGGCTCGCTTTCTGTGCTGAGCCCCTGGGGCGCTTCGAAGGTCAGCCCGTAGCGGTCCGCAAAATAGCCAAACGCGTCGTGCGAGGTCACGACGGTACGGGCCTCTTCGGGAAGTGCCGCGACGATGTCCTGAATTTCCGCATCCAGCGCCTTCATCTCCGCGACATAGGCCTCGGCATTGGCCTGGTAGCTCTCGGCATTGTCGGGATCGGCCGCGGCAAGGGCGTCGGCGATATTGTTGGCATAGATCTCACCGCTCGCGAGGCTTTGCCAGGCATGCGGATCGAAAGCGCCGTGGTGATGGTCATCGTGCCCACCAGCTTCTGCATGCTCGTCGTGGTGCTCGTCCTCGTGGTCATCATGCGCATGCTCGTCGTGATGTTCGTCTTTGTGATCGTCATGCGCGTGCTCGTCGTGGTGATCATCTTCATGGTCACCATCAGCGTGCTCGTCATGCTCGTCGTGGTGGTCATCGTCCTCTTCGAAGGGAATCGCCTCGATCCCGTCGGTCGCGACCACACGCGTGCCATCGAAACCGGACGCATCGACCAGGCGGTCGAGCCAGCCCTCGAATTCGAGCCCGTTGACGAAGAGAAGATCGGTCTCGCTGACGGCGCGGGCGTCGGCGGGGGTGGGCTGATAGACATGGGCGTCACCATCGGGGCCGACCAGGGTCGTGACGGCGATATGCTCGCCGCCAATGCGCTCGACCATGTCGCCGAGAATCGAGAAGGTGGCAACCACGGGCATGGGTTCGTCCGCCTCTGCGACGCCAGGCAGAGCCAGCGTGAGAACAGCAAGGATCGATGCGGAATTGAGGAGGGTTCTACGGGTGGTCATGGTGCGTCCTTTCAGGATTCGAGTTGAGGGCGCGTCAAAGCGCGTGTGACAAGGCCACCTGCCGGTCCAAGCACCAGCGACATCACATAGGCGATACCCGCCACGAGGATGATCGCCGGCCCGGATGGCAGGCTGAAATGATAGGAAAGAAGGAGGCCGATCAGGCTCGACAGCACGGCGACCGTGACCGCTGCGATGAGCAGCCCGCCGATGCCGGTGGCCCAAAAACGCGCGGCCGCGGCAGGCAGGATCATGATGCCAACAGCCATCAGCGTGCCGAGCGCGTGGAACCCGCCGACCAGGTTCATCACCACCAGGGTGAGGAAGGTAAAGTGGGTCACCGCACTCAGCCCGCTGACCGAGCGCAGGAATTCTGGATCGGCGCATTCCAGGACCAGCGGCCGGAACAGGCCAGCGAGGATCAACACCGACAGGCTCGCGATCGAGCAGAGCAGGATCAGGGCCGCATCATCAAGCGCCAGCACCGTGCCGAACAGCACATGCATGAGATCGACATTGCTGCCGCGGGTCGAGACGATCAGCACCCCAAGCGCGAGCGAGATCAGGTAGAAGGCAGCCAGGCTCGCATCTTCGCGCAGTGCCGTAATGCGGGTGACGAAGCCTGAGAGCAGGGCGACTGCCATGCCGGCGATCAGCCCGCCGATGGTCATGGCGCCGAGCGACAGGCCCGCCACCAGATAGCCGACGGCGGCACCCGGCAGGATCGCATGCGCCATGGCGTCGCCTGTCAGGCTCATGCGCCTGAGCATCAAAAATACACCGACCGGCGTGGCGCCGATGGAAATCGCGATGCAGCCGAAGAGCGCCCGGCGCATGAAACCGAAATCGGCAAAGGGTGCGATCAGCGCATCCCAGATCATGCCGCATCCCGACCGCAGACATGGGGCGGCCCCGCGCAGGCCTCGCACATCTGGCGGGCGCGAAACTGGTTCTCAGCCGTGAGAACCTTTGCGGTCGGCCCATGGGCCACCAGCTCGCGTGCCAGCATCAGGGTTCGCGGAAAATGCGCGCTCACCGTCTCGACGTCGTGCAGCACAGCGAGCACCGTTCGCCCTTCGCCATGCCAGCGCCGGATCACACCGATCAGATCAGCCATGGTGCGCGCATCGATCGCGGCGAAGGGTTCGTCAAGCAGCACGAGCCGCGCATCCTGAAGAAGGAGCCGCGCAAACAGTGTGCGCTGCATCTGACCACCCGAAAGCGAGCCGATGGGCCGCGCTTCGAACCCGGTCAGCCCCACCGCCGCAATCGCCGCGGCAACGCGCGCGTGCTGATCCCGTCCAAGCCAGCCAAAAGAGCCGATCTCGCGCCACAAACCCATGGCGACGAGATCGACAACGGCGAGCGGGAAGGAACGGTCGATGTCCGATTGCTGCGGCAGATAGGCGATGTCCTCGCGGTTAAGCGAACCGAACGCGACCTGACCTTGCAACGGCGCAAGCGTGCCCATCACCCCCTTCAAAAGGGTCGACTTGCCAGCCCCGTTAGGGCCAACGATGGCGGTCAGGCTTCCCTCGGTGATCTCGGCCCGAAGATCACGGACGGCCGCAAGTCGGTCATAGCCCAGGGTGAGGTCTTGGAAGGCAAGGGCCGCGGTCATAGAGCCCCCGGCGTCGACGTTGCCCAAAAGAAACCCGCCCACAGCAACGCCACGATCAGCGCCGCACCAGCCAATCGTGGACCAGCGCCGAGAAGCAGCAGGCGGATCATCGCCCGGGGCGTCGTCATGCGCGCATCTGCCCAGCGTCACAGATCGACAGAACCAAAACATGTTGCTGGCAGCCGCGTTCGATCAGCGCAGCCAACGCCCGGCAGATCGTTGTCGGCGCGACCTTGGCGCTAGCTTCACGAAACGTTCCAAGGATGTCATAAACGGATAGAGAGCCGTGGCGCCGACGCAAATCCGCCGACACATACGCCTGAGACTTCTCCCCCCGCCTACTCATGGTCTTCTTCCGTCGACTGCCTGCTCCTACGTACGTAATATTATAACATAACGCAAGAAGGCTATAGAAACATCGATCGGATCGATCTTCCTTCGTCTTCCAGGCGGGTGGGCATCGTGAGAGACGACGCGCCGACACTTGCGATTGATCTGCGCCACCTTGGCGGGTGCGAGGATCGCTGACCGATTTCGACCAGGCCATTCATTATCGCGCTCAGGGGCGCATCGAGTTTCGGCACCGATCTGACGCAAAATGGCTGGATCGGCTGGCCTAGCGGGCAGTTTCGATTAGCCGATTTTCTTCGTGCTGACTTCCTCTAAGGCTCCTCGATGATGACATAATAACTCTGCTTGTATGGACGCCTATGATCTGATCGCGTTGTCAGACTTCACTTCTGCTTCCACTGGCCGTCGCTATCCATCACGAATTGCCCGGCCGGTGTGCGCTCGATCAGCTTTCTGCCAGCGATCGCTGCTACCGCTTCGACTGGCGCTCCGCGCTTCGAGGCGATCTCCGCATACTTTGCCTTTCGACCCGCATTGATCTCGTCGATAAGCCCTTGGACGCTGGCATCCCTGGTAACCGCGCCAACGTAACCGTCGACCTTTTCGCCAATCACGCCGGCAGCCTTGGCATCGTCCAGCGGCCCGGCTTGGGCCATGTCGACGCCGGTGATCGAGACCAGCGCCAATAAAAGCGACGCCATGATGGAGCGTGCGAAGAGGGACATGGCATCAACTCCTAGAAGAGGTCTTCATTGTCATCGAACAGGTCTTCAACGTCCTTTTCGACCTTGACCCTCACTTCCTGCTCGATCTTGACGTTGAGATTAATGACGATCGGATCCTTAGGCGCTTCGAGGGCGACGCGCGGCTGGCAGGCTGCGAGGACGAGTAGGGCTGTCGGTAGCATGGCGCTAGCGTTGGAAGCCTTGAATGCGTTCACGGATGCGATCGGGTATCTGATAGCTGTCGAGATTCGTCCGAAGCAGGTTCGCCAAATTACCTTCAAGATTGAGATTGAACTCGACGGGATGGCCATCATAGAGATCGGGATTGGCGCCCTTGAGGTGGAGGCCGATGGCCGTGGCGCCGTCGGTATCGCCGTCAAGGGTGATCTCGAGCGCATCATAGTGAAAGTTCTCCAAAGCCTGCAGCATGATGCCGACACTTTCACCACCGGCCCGTAGAACATCGGGCACGGTCGTTGGCTTGTAGCGAAGGATGCCG
>JBCCER010000289.1:0-4249 GCA_039030175.1 Pseudomonadota bacterium | reverse complement strand
GCCTTTCGGGATGTTTCGATCGGCAGCTATCCGCATTTCGCGGCAGCGCGGTCCGCCAAGCGATTCGGCGTCAGCATTGTTTTGCGCGGGCTGGAACCCGACGATGTCGAGGCTGCCGCCGAGCGGGTACGCGCCTTGATGCGATCACTCGGCGCAACGCCCGAAGACCGCGACCTCTCGACTGAGATGGAGACCAACCAGGATGCTTGAGCTTGCTCTAACGAGTTTCATGACCTTGTTCGTGATCATCGATCCGCCGGGCAACTTGCCAATCTTTCTGTCCCTGACCGCCGGCACACCCGCGGCCCATCAAAGGGCGATGGCGATCAAGGCGCCGGTGATTGCACTGTGCGTCCTGCTGGTGTTCGCACTTGTCGGCGAAAGGCTCCTTAGCTTCATCGGCATCGATATGTCCGCTTTTCGCATTGCGGGTGGTCTGATGTTGCTTTTGGTCGCGCTTGAGATGGTGTTTGAAAAGACGGCTCAGCGAAAGTCCGACAGTGCGAAGAAAGTCCACCAGCGGAAACTCAAGGCGGCTGGTGCTTCAACCGGTCAGGGGCCAGATAATGCGCTTCCGCAAAACGCCGCCGATAAGTCCGATGATGACGGTACGCCAGCGGTGGATGTCTCAGTGTTTCCGTTGGCGATCCCCATTCTTGCCGGACCTGGAGCGATTACGACCGTTTTGCTGTTGATCAGCCAGCAGGATGAGGGATGGATTGGGACGGGCGTCGTCCTCGCCGTGGTCGTCGTTCTGATGGCGCTATGTATGGCGCTGTTTCTGCTTTCGAGCCGTCTGGACAAGTTGCTGGGCTCAACGGTGACGAATATCCTCACCCGCCTGTTCGGAGTGATCCTGGCCGCGCTATCGATCCAGTTCGTCATCGACGGCGTCAAGCAGGCGTTTGATCTGACCTCATAGCAGCGCACGACCAAAGGGCGCTTGCCTTTGGCCGCGCTTCGCTCCTAGGGTGCCGCCGCGCGTGCCCGCTTGGCGGAATTGGTAGACGCAAGGGACTTAAAATCCCTGGGCTTAGGCCATGCCGGTTCAAGTCCGGCAGCGGGCACCACTACCTTACGTTACTTACCTCCTCCACCGCTGCCGCCGGCTAGCGGTACCAGGGTCTCATTTCCGACAACGCTTTGCCCCAACGCGGTCCATGTGCCGGAAAAACTGCCGTCTGGCTGTCTATCGTAGATTGCCAAAAAGGTTTCCCCGCTGACGACAAACACGGCCGCAAGGGTGCTGCCGGAATAGAGGGCGGTGCCGGCCAGTATGCTGCCGCCGTCATTCTGTTCGATGGCATAGGTCGCGCCGGTTCGGGTGATCGTCGTCGTGCCGCTGTAGGAGAAACCGTCGAAGTCCGTCCCCGACATGGCATACCCGCCGCTGATGTCCTGCGCCGAGGCGGCCGAAGCGGCGATGAGTATCCAGGCAAATGCGAGCGCGGCGGCCATGCGCGCAAGGTGTCTTTGGACCATGTCATCCTCTGTCGATCTGTGAGAGTTTCGGTTGAGAGTGCATCATATCCGATCCGGCGATGGAGGGGTACATGGCGGGCAGACTGGCGGACAAGGTAGCGCTGGTCGTCGGTGCTGGCGCGAGCGGCCCGGGCTGGGGCAATGGTAAAGCCACCGCCGTTCTATTTGCTCGTGAGGGCGCGACCGTTGCTGCCCTGGATCGAAACCTCGATGCGGCGCGCGAGACGGCGGACCTTATCGAAGGCGAGGGCGGTTTGGTTAAGGCGATAGAAGCCGATGTCGCCAATCGCGACAGTTTGGAACGCGGAATCGATCAGACCCTCGACCTCTACGGCCGCATTGATGTGCTTCATTACAATGTCGGGATCCTGACCGTCGGTGGACCCCTCGAAACCAGCGAGGCCGACTGGGATAGGGTCATGGACGTTAATCTGAAAGGCCTGTTCTTGGCGGCCAAGCTGGTGCTGCCGTCAATGGTGGAGCGGGGCGCCGGGGCCATCGTTGCCGTTTCCTCAATCGCCGCCATTCGATGGACGAAGATCCCTTACGTCAGCTATTCGACCAGCAAGGCCGCAGTCGTGCAGTTTACCCGATCGGTGGCGCTGCAATATGCGAGACAGGGCATTCGGGCCAATACGGTTCTACCGGGGCTGATGCGCACGCCAATGATCGAAGGACCACTGAAAAAGCACTATGGCGACGATAGCGAGGCGATGATGGCAGAACGCGACGCCGCATGTCCAATGGGCCATATGGGCGATGCCTGGGATGTCGCAAATGCAGCTTTGTTCCTCGCGTCGGACGAGGCGCGCTACGTCACGGGGACCGAACTGATCGTCGATGGCGGACTGACCGCGACTCATGGCTGAGAGGATTTCGGTTCCCGAGATCGAGTTTTCGCTGCTCGTGGGGCGTGAGGACCTGATTCCCGAGCTGGCCAAATGGTTTTGCCAAGAGTGGGATCCTTACTACGGAGAAGATGGCCCAGGAGATGCCGACGCCGACCTAAAGGCCTGCCTCAACCGCGATACGCTGCCAATCGTTGTAGTGGCGTTAGGTCCTGACGGAGCGTTGCTCGGCACGGCTGCGCTGAAGGATCAGTCGGTCGGCAGCGAGTTAGGTGTTGGCCCTTGGCTCGCCGCGCTTCTGGTGGCTACCGACAAGCGCGGTCAGGGCATAGGAACGGCGCTGGTTTCGGCAATCGAACGAGAGGCCGCACGGCTCGGTTTTTCTTGGATCTACACCTCAACGGACTCGGCAGAAGGACTGCTAAGGCGCAGAGGATGGGAACCTGTTGGAGATACCCATTCAATGCGCGGGCCGTTAAAGATTTACCGATCCTTCGTAGGGGGCTGAGTCACTTTGGCTGACTTGCGTTGGATGCCGGTCATTATACTGTACAGCTTGAAGATAACGGGCGCGAACAGGACGATGAGCACGATCCGCATGATGTGGTGTGTTGCGACGAAAGCAGCATCTACGTCGAGGGTCAGCGCAACCAAGCTCATCTCAGCCAAGCCGCCCGGGGCGTAGGCAAGTAGCAGCGCATTCAGCGGAAGACCGGTCAATGCATTGATCGCGAACGCAAAACAGCCTGCGATGATCAGGAGGATCGCAGTCAGTCCGACGGCCGTGAAGGCGGCGCGAACGATGTGCATCAGCCTTACGCCGGTAAACCTACAGCCAACGGCGGACCCAACTACAATCTGCGCTGCTGCAACCAGCAGAGCAGGAGGCCGGTCGTCGGTGATGCCGGCGAGGTGGATGACCGCGCTTAACACCATTGGCCCGACCAAGTTGGCGGCCGGTATTCTAGCCCATCTGGCCAAGGGCGCCCCAAGAACGCAGGCCACCAAAAACAGCGTATCAATCGATTCCATTTCGGAGAGCGCCGGCCCCAACGAGCGGGAAGCCTCAGTCCCGATGTATCCGTCTGTGAGAACAAACCAAAACGGCACGACGCTCACGACGATTAAGACCCGTAGTGAGTGGCTGAGCGCGATTGTTCGCTCGTCGCCGCCCATAGCGCTGCCGACCATCACCATCTCATTGAATCCTCCGGGTGCTGCGGCAAAGAATGATGTTACCGGGTCCAATCGGGCGGCAAAGCGCAGAAACAGAAGACAAATCCCGATCGCGGTCAGGATATAGGGGATCAAGATCGATAGGGAGAGGGCCCAGTCGCCAATCTGGTTCAGCAATTCCGGATTAAAGGCACTGCCCAGCATGATGCCTAGAATCATTATCATGCCGGCGCGTAGACCTTGAGGAACAGCAATTGGCAAATGAGAGATGGCGCCAATGCTGGTGGCGAGCATGGCGCCAATCATCCAGGCGAGAGGCACATTGAGGGCGTCGGCGATCGCCCCCCCGACCGTTCCGATCGCAAGCGCCGGGATAAGCCTGCGATATGACACGGCCCGCAGCTGTTTCAGCCTGCTTTGGGGGGAGGGCGGAGGGCTCGCCGCCATTAGGGCTGGGTTGCCTGTGAGTAGGGCACGCGGACGTGAGGGATCGGTCGTGGGCAGCCGCTTGGGCCGTCGGTCGGCGTCACAAAATCACGGGTCTTGGTGTTCAGGATGCGCTATGCAGTATGAACTCGTTGGAAACAAACGCCAATCGTAAGGAACGCAATGGAGCCATCTTCTGATCGAAGGCCGTTGCTGGACGCTGAGTGGCTCGATTTGCCAGACGAGGCGTGCCTACGCTGGTATTGCTGGAAATCTAAGGTAGCAGAGCGGCGCGGCGTCCTGCTGCTGTTGAACGG
>JBCCER010000288.1:0-4320 GCA_039030175.1 Pseudomonadota bacterium | reverse complement strand
GTCGTGATTCGGGAAATCTTCGATGAGGGGCCCGCGGCCCGGGCCGGTATGCGCGCGGGCGGACGCATCATTGCCATTGATGGCGAACCGTCAGAGGATTGGCCCCTGGAACGGATAGGTGACACGCTGCGCGGCCCGCTGGGGACAAGGGTCCAGATAGATGTCCGCAATGAAGATGGAACGGTAGAGACTTTTCGCCTGAGGCGTGCGCAGGTCATACCCACCGTGGTTCGCACGAGGATCGTCGAGAACTTCGCAGTTATCGACGTTAGCAGTTTCAATACTGCGGTCGTCGAGCAGCTCGAAGAAGCCGTAACCGAAGTTGTGGCGCAGCCGGGGCGGCCCTTGCGCGGCATCGTGTTGGATCTTCGAGGCAATCCAGGCGGATTGCTGGACCAGTCGGTCGATGTCGCAGATCTCTTCATTTCTCGCGGCGAAATCATCAGCACCCGAGGCAGGCATCCAAGGAGCTTTCAGGAGTTCATTTCCGAACCAGGCGATATTGCCGCAGGGCTTCCGATAGCTGTTCTTGTCGACGGCCGCTCGGCCTCGGCGTCGGAAGTCGTGGCCGCGGCCATGCAGGATAGCGGCCGCGCCATCGTCATTGGTGCATCGTCGTTCGGAAAAGGCAGCGTTCAGACGGTGACGCCACTACCCAATGGTGGAGAGCTGTTCCTAACATGGAGCCGCATTTTTGCGCCCTCCGGCTTCACCATCGACCGTCAGGGTGTCCTCCCCACTGTTTGTACCAGTGTGGGCATCGATGATGCCGATGAGTTGATCGTGCGCTTTCGAGACGGACGATTACCCGCCCCCGCTGCCATGAGTCGTTTGCGCGCCCGCGCCGGCGATGACCCGGATAGCCTCGCTGAATTACGGGCTGAATGCCCATGGCGAGTTCACTCCGAAGAACTGGACGTCGAAGTCGCAATTGACGTCTTGAGCGATCGTCGGCTGTACAATCAGGCGTTGACCGCTGCACTCACGGGTACAGGCGCACCGGGTTAAGAATGGGGGCAGCGAGCCTCTATCGCTTGACTTGTGAGCGGGCGCTACTATGTTCCGCACCTGTCCGTGGCGGGCTGGTCGCTGCGGGTACGCCGGAAGATGGAATATGAACAATGGCAAAACCAAACAGCATCAAGATCCGTATGGTCAGCTCCGCCGATACGGGCTTTTTCTATGTGACCAAGAAGAACCCGAAGGTCCAGACCGAGAAGATGACCTTGCGCAAGTACGACCCTGTCGCGCGCAAGCACGTTGAGTTCAAGGAAGCCAAGATCAAGTAATCTTGGCCGGTACGCCGGTCGCCTTTATCTCAACGTTGGATTGATGGGCCGTTCCTCGTGGGAACGGCCTTTTTCATGCTCGCCTTCTGGCATAAGTTGATCCCATGTCTAACGCGGCATATGTCTGCCGAGATTGCGGCATCGCTGGTGCGGCCAAAACGGCGCTAACGCGGTGCACCAATTGCCATTCGACGCGGTTGGTTGCTCACCGCGAACTGGACGACCTAAACATCGCCCATATCGATTGTGATGCATTCTACGCAGCCATCGAGAAACGCGACGACCCCAGCCTAGCCGACAAACCGCTTTTGATCGGTGGCGGCCGTCGGGGGGTCGTTTCCACGGCCTGCTACATCGCCAGAATGTATGGCTGCCATTCAGCCATGCCGATGTTCAAAGCCTTGAAGGCATGTCCCGACGCCGTGGTGATCAAGCCGGATTTCGCCAAGTACAGCGCAGTAGGCCGCGAGGTCCGGGTTCTGATGCAACGCCTGACACCCATGGTCGAACCGATCTCGATCGACGAGGCCTTTCTTGATCTCAGCGGTACCCGGCTGGTCCACAACCGCAGTCCAGCGGAAAGCTGCGTTTGGCTTGCAAATCGGATCGAGTCGGAGTTGGGCATCACCGTGTCGGTCGGACTTAGCTTTAACAAGTTTCTTGCCAAAATGGCCTCCGACCTGGAGAAGCCGCGAGGGTTTTCGGTCGTGGGTCGAGGCGAGGCGCTCGAGTTCCTCAGCGATCAGCCAATCAGCGCCATGTGGGGTGTCGGTAAATCTCTACGCGCAAAGCTGGAAGCCGACGGCATTCACACGATCGGCCAGGTGCGCCAGACGGAAGAACGTGTTGTGGTCGAACGCTATGGATCTATTGGGCGACGATTATGGGCGTTCGCCAGAGCCGACGACCGGCGCAGCGTGGAGCCCGGTCGCGCCGCCAAGAGCGTTTCTGCCGAAACTACGCTCAATCAAGACCTTAGAGATGCTGACAAACTCGCGCAGATTCTTTGGCCACTTTGCGAAAAGGTAGCCGAGCGTCTGAAGGATAAACACCTGGCCGGCAAAACCGTGGTGTTAAAGCTCAAGACCGACCGTTTTCGCCTACTGACACGCAGCCACACCCTGCCGGCAGCCACGCAACTCGCGGATACGCTTTACCGCTCGGCGCTGCCGATGCTTAGTGCTGAGGCCAACGGTGCTGCATTCCGGCTCGTCGGGATTGGCGTTTCAGAGCTCGGCCCCGACGATCGCGCCGACCCGCCAGATCTGTTGGATCCAGATATTGACCGTCGCAAGAACGTTGAACATGCCATAGACGCGGTCCGAGCTAAGCTCGGTGCGGGCGCCATCGTCAAAGGGCGTGGCTTTAAGTCAACCCGCCCCAGGGAAACCTGATCCTTGCCGGACTCAGCAGCTAGCAGCTTGACTGGTCAATTGGCTCCAAGAAGACCAGGTCAGCGTCCATGGCGAAGCTGCCATAGTCCAATCGCATTGTGCGAACCACGCCGTTATCCAATACCTCGACTCTGAGTTCGACGTCGGGCTCGGAAGTCTGTTGCGATTGGCTGAAATACGCCATCGAGACGGGCCATCCGGGCCTCAGCAATAGGGGGGATTGCAGTTCGGTGTCTTCTTCGCTGGATTCAAAACTCGGGCCTATGATGCTTGAAACCTCGGAAACGCCGAGCTCGTCAGAGCCGTCGAACACGTTCGCGACATAAAACCGGTCACCGGCTTCGGCGCGCTCCAACAGCTCCAAACTGTGTTCCGTCGGAAACAGTGTTCCCGCCGGCAGGCCCCGCTCCAGGCCATTGGGAACACTGTAGCGAACCCGCCCGCCATCCTGATCCAGCACGGCTTCGCCAACATACTCCTCATCCACCAGGCCGCCGACCAGATTGCGAGAGGAAAAGCTGAAGTCGGCCCCGTCCAGCGACTCCAGGGCATAATATTCAGAGCCGATCTGAATCGAGTCGCCCTCATGATCCAGCAGATGGATTTGGTAGTTCTGCTCGATGACCCAACCGTCGCATCCCTGGTCCCAGGTTAGCGTCATGGTGCCCTGCAATGCGCTGATGTTCCCGCCGCCGGGATGTCCGGCCAGCGTCAACTCGTACACCGCATTATGCGGCGCGACCTCCCACCCAACGGATGAGATCGGAACCAAGCAAATCGGCAGGATCGCTGCGGCACTCGTGAGACGTTTGAACATGGCAAATTGTAGCTGGCGTTTCGAAAACGATCGGGTTTTAGCCGGTCGCAGGCAACAGGTTGATTGCGGTTTTTTAAAGGAGATCTGGGTGTCTCGACAATGTACCGAAAACGCGCTGCTTTGGTTCAACAGCCGTTAGGCACCACTGCTTCTATCTCGGACAGCCGTACAGAAAGGCGATAATCGTCGTTCTGAATATCCATCGACCGGGCGATACCGTTCTCCAATAAGTCTACTTCTACCTGGTACTCGAGGCCACCGCCTGACTCACTGTCGAAATAGGCCAAAGTGATGGGCCAGCCCATATGGGCTAGCAAACTTGAGGTTGACCCGACCTCCGGCGCATCGAAAGGATTGCCGATGACTGCGGTTACGCGCAGTACGCGTTGGCCGTCGATGCCGCTGAACACAGGAACCGAGAAGTAGCGTTCTCCAGCCTCGGCCCGATCGATCAACTCGGCCAAGAACTGGGTCGGAAACAGTGTTTCCGGTTCGATGCGCAGGATCGTACGATTTTCGTCTTCAAAGATCGCCCTTCCACTATAGGCATTCATCACCGCCGAACCCTGCAGGCGACTGACCTCTTCGTCGCCGCGAACCGTCATGTCGAAGTGAAACTGGGTGGCATCCATCGCCTCGCGCGTTGTGGTTTCCCAGTTCATCAGCTGTTCACCCGGCGCCGAAAACTCTGCGTTCTGAAAATAGAGCCACTCGCGACAATCCTGGGTAAGGCTTTGCCTGATGTGGCCGGGCTGGGATGCGGACCCGGCGCCACTGTCGGCAACGACGGTATAAGTCGCATCATAAAGCGCTATTTGGG
>JBCCER010000287.1:0-4322 GCA_039030175.1 Pseudomonadota bacterium | reverse complement strand
GGTTTGCGGCCGTGCTGATAGTGCTGCTGGTGTTCGTGATCATGTATGACGTCATCGGCAGAAAATTTTTTGCGACCGGCTCCTTCGTGCTCCAGGAACTGGAGTGGCATCTTCACGGCATCATCGCGGTCTTTGCCTTCGGTTACGCCTATACGCGAAACGCCCATGTCCGCATCGACATCTTCGCCGCCCGGATGTCCGATCGCCTTTTGCTCTGGCTCGAATTCTGGGCGATCCTCCTGCTTTTGATTCCCTTCTTTCTGTTCGTCGCCTTCTACGGCTATGAGTTCGCCGAGCGCGCCTTCATCCGTGGCGAAGGGTCGAACGGCGGACGGGGCCTGCCCTATCGCTGGATCATCAAGTCAGCCATTCCAATCTCAGCCTTGCTGACGATCGCCGGGGCGACGGCCGTGGCGCTTCGCATTCTTGCCCTGCTGAGACGGCCGGACCTCCTGACATCACCCTTCATGAAGGCCGGCCTTTGGACACCCTGATCGAGATCCTGCCGGGGCTGATGTTCCTCTGCCTCATGCTCGGCCTCTTCACCAGCCTGCCCGTGCCGATCGTGCTGGTCGGCGTGACCATGATCTTCGCCCTCATCGCACTTGCACTCGGCGAGATGCGCTTCGTCCATGTCTCGCTCATTCCGACCCGCATCTACGGTTCGGTGATCGACAACTCCGTGTTGGTAGCCGTGCCCATGTTCATCTTCATGGGCGTGTTGATGGAGAAGACGAGAATCGCCGAGGATCTGCTCTCGACCCTGCAAAGACTGCTGGCGGCCGTGCCGGGCGGCCTGGCCCTCGCCGTGGTGCTGATGGGCACGATCCTCGCAGCCGCGACCGGGATCATTGGCGCATCGGTGGTCATGCTCACGGTGATGGCATTACCCACTATGTTGCGCGCGGGTTATGCGCCGTCGCTTGCCGCAGGTACGGTGGCGAGCGCAGGCACGCTCGGCATTCTCATCCCACCGTCGGTGATGTTGGTCTTCATGAGCGATTTCTTGTCGCTCAATCTCGCCAAGGTCTTTGTCGCCGCCTTTCTTCCCGGCCTATTCCTTGCCGGCAGCTACCTCGTTTATCTGATTGTGCGCAGCCTCGCCGTTCCCAGCGATACGCCAGCCGCGACCCAGCTGGGCGGAGACCGGCAGGACCGGCTTTGGTATGATGCGCTGGTCTCCGTCAGCCTTCCGCTCCTACTGATCGTCGCCGTCCTCGGCTCGATCATTGGCGGCCTTGCAAGCCCGACCGAGGCCTCCGGTGTCGGCGCCTTCGCGGCCTTGATGCTGGCCGTGCTGCGTGGTCGCCTGACGCCAGCGGTGCTCGGCGAGGCGACCGACAGTTCCCTTCGCACCATCGCGCTTCTGTTTTTTATCTTCTCGGCTGCAACCGCCTTTTCCTACGTGTTCCGCAAGATCGGCGGCGACGACTTCGTCATCGAACTGGCGCGGGGGCTCAATCTCGGGGATTGGGGCCTTCTCGCCACCATGATGGTAATGGTGTTCGCCATGGGTTTCTTCTTTGATTGGATCGAAATCACCCTGATCCTTCTCCCCATTTTTGCTCCGATCGTTGGCTTGATGGATCTCGGCGAGCATGTTGCGAAAGCTGACCTGGTCTACTGGTTCACCATTCTGATGGCCGTCAATCTGCAGACCAGCTTCCTCACGCCCCCCTTCGGATTTGCGCTCTTCTTCATGAAGGGGGCCGCCGGTGATCTTGTTTCCATGACCGATGTCTATCGTGGCATCATTCCCTTCGTTCTCCTGCAGCTTACGGTGATGGCAGTGCTGATCTGGCAACCGGAGATCACGATGTGGCTACCCAACCTGGTGCTCAGCGGATGAACCGCCTTCAGGACAAACGCATCGCCGTTATCGGAGCGGGCTCGGTCGGCGAAGGCTGGGGCAATGGCAAGGCGGCGGCCGTCGGTTTCGCGCGTGAGGGCGCGCGCGTGCTTTGCGTCGATCGCGACCAAGCTGCCGCCGAGGAGACCTCGCGCATCATCGAAAGCGAAGGCAGCAGGGCGGCAATCTTGCCCGTCGACATGACCGATCCTGAAGGTCCGGCCCAGGTCGCCAGGGATATGCAAGAGCGTTGGGGCGGCATCGACGTTCTACATTTCAACATCGGCATCAGCAAACGCGGCGGCGTTCTCGACAGCACGCTCGACGATTGGCAGGCGGTCTTCAACCTTAACCTGACTGCGGCCTTCCTCACGACGAAAGCCGTTCTGCCGATGATGCGCATGCAAGAGAGCGGCGCCTTCGTCTTCGTCTCCTCGCTCGCCGCCGTGCTTGCCGGTCCCTACGCTTATGTATCCTACGAGGCCTCGAAGGCGGCGCTTTGCCGTTTTGCCCAATCAGTCGCTAAGGAAAACGCCCCCTACGGCATCCGCGCCAACACCATCCTGCCCGGCGTGATCGACACGCCGCACGTGGCCCAGTTCGTTGCCCCGGACACGGATGCAGACGACCTCTCGAAGCAACGGGCCGCACTCGTGCCGATGGGCCGCCAGGGTAGTGCTTGGGACATAGCCCACGCCGCTATCTACCTCGCCTCAGATGAGGCGGGCTTTGTCACCGGCATCAACCTTCCGGTCGATGGCGGCATGACACTCTAAAAGGGATAACGCGATAGTTATGAGGAATTGCGAAGCAAGTAAATCGGGAAGAATGGAGCAAAAAACGACGATCCTGTAAGCTTAGATGCGTTATTGGAAAGGACTATCTAAGCCGCAACCTCAAACAGCCCCAGCAAGTATCGTTGGTATAGTTCCCCCGCAACCAAGAAATACATAACAAGATCAGATACATAGCCGCCAATAAGGCGGCATTTTGATTCTCATGTGCCGCACCAGGTAAGCAACAGGGAACTAGAGCATTTTCTAACCTGATGGAATCATTGGGGATTTCCATTTCGTCGTTCATGTGATTCATATGTGGACGCCCCCTATGGCAAGGGCTTATTTTCGTGTGCGGTGATCGGTTGCTTTCATATGTCCGGCCTGTTTGTGCGGTGTGCTTCTGACCGCTGGCCTTGATGGAAATCCGCCGGCGAGATCCCTGATCAAAATGCCGCGCTCGAAGGGCGCATTGAATCACGCGGGTTTGCTTCGCCATTGGCTCGATCGTTACGCATCATCGATTGCCATTGCCAATTCGGGTTGAACTTTTCAATGCATCATGTCGCCGGCCTATAGGGTCGATAAAGCTCTCCTCTCGTCAGTACGACCCAGGCAATCCGGGCGAGTTTGTTGGCGAGTGCGACAGAGGCGAGCCGGAAGGGTTTCTTCTCCAGCAGCTTTTGAACCCAGGCCGCCATCGGCGTCGTCTTATCTTTGGCGTAGCGCATGAAGGCTGTGGCGCCGACCACGAGTAGGCGTCTCAGATACCGGTCTCCCTGTTTCGAGATGCCGCCGAGCCGGGTCTTGCCTCCTGTCGAATGCTGCTGTGGCGTGAGGCCAAGCCAGGCAGCGAACTGTCGGCCAGAGCGGAACTGATTGGGATCTGTCACCGTGGCTGCGATCGCTGTGGCGGTGACCACGCCAACACCGGGGATCGCGGCAAGCCTTCGGCTTGTTTCGTTCTCGGCATGCCAGGTACGGAGTTCCTGGTCGAGTGCACCGATCTCTTCGGTGAGCTCCATCAACCGGCGGATCAGGATCTCCAGGGCCCGGCGAGCATAAGCGGGAAGCTGGTCTTCCTCAGCGAAGGCTGTATCTGTCAGTTTGATCAGATTGGCGATGCCAGGGTTGGCGACCAGTCCAAACTCTGCCAGATGCGCCCGCAAGGCGTTCGCCGCCATGGTTCGCTGGCGGACGAGAAGCGACCGGGTTCGGTGCGCCATGAGGATGCCCTGCTGTTCGACGGTCTTCACTGGAACGAAGCGCATCGTCGGACGCTGGACTGCCTCGCAGATCGCCTCCGCATCCAAGGCGTCGCTCTTTCCACGCTTGACATAACCCTTCACATAAGACGGCGGCATCAGTCGAACCTCGTGCCCCATATTGGTCAGCGTGCGCGCCCAGTGATGCGCGGTAGCACAGGCCTCGACCCCGATCAAACAGGGCGGCAACTTGGAGAAGAATGGAAGCATCTGCTTCCGATGCAGCCGTTTCACCAGCAACGTCTCGCCATTGGCGCCGATGCCATGTGCCTGAAACACGCTCTTAGCGAGATCCAGCCCAATCGTTTTGATGTTCATTGCAAACGCTCCGCATTCTGCCTTCGATGTTCGGTAGCCAGAGTATCCGGCTCCGGCAGCGGTGGCAGGGGCGTCCACATCATCAAGATGTGGGCTGGTGAAGGAGGCCAGCCT
>JBCCER010000286.1:0-4360 GCA_039030175.1 Pseudomonadota bacterium | reverse complement strand
CTGCAACCCATGACCGGCGAGATCCTTTTGAATGGACAATCTCTCGCCTCTTCCAAGCTGAGCAAGCATGCAGCCTATATGCCCTCGGACCGGCATACCGAAGGCGTCGCTAAGGACCTGACCGTCCGGGAGAACGCGACGTTCGCAGCGCTTGAAAAATTTGCGTTCCGCGGCGTGATGAAGCGCCGGGCCGAAGTCGAGAACGTGAACGACGTTTTCGGCGACCTCGCTGTCAAGACATCCGGCCTCGAGGCCAAGATCCTGTCGCTGTCGGGCGGCAACCAGCAGAAGGTCGTGATGGCCAGGGCCCTCTTGTCCGAGCCTGGTTTTATTATTGCCGACGAACCGACGCAGGGCGTCGATGTGGGCGCCCGCTTCGAGATTTACCGCATCCTGCGTGAGGTTTCCGCTTCGGGCACGCCTGTAATCGTCAACTCCTCCGACGCCGCGGAATTGGAAGGATTGTGCGACGTCGTCATTGTGATGTCACGGGGCCGCGTTGTGGAAACGCTGCATGGTGATGACATCACTGAGGCCCGCATTGTCGGCGCTGCGGTGCAGGCTGATACCGAAGCGCACCATGTCGAAGACGCGCGCGCCTATCGCGCCACGTTTTCGGAACGGGTGAAGCACTTTGTGCAGACCGACAATGCGACCGTCGGTCCTCTCATTGTCGTCGCCGTCGCATTGGCGCTTTATGTATTTGCCCAGGAAGAGAACTTCCTGTCGGCCTTCAACATTTCCAACATACTCATCTTGGCGACAGCGCTAGGTTTCATCGCGCTCGGTCAAACGATTGCCCTTCTTATGGGCGGGATCGATCTATCGGTTGGGCCGCTCGCGGGCTTCCTTGTTGTTATTGCCTCTTTCTTTGTGAATGACGGCCAGCCAGCCCTGACGATCGCGTTGGGCTTCGCCCTAATGGTTGCCGCGGCTTTTGCCGTGGGTCTCGTCAATGGCGCGCTAATACGGTTCGCCAACTTCACGCCAATCGCGGCGACGTTGGCCATGTTTATCGGTCTCCAGGGCATGAGTTTCGTCCTGCGGGACGGGCCGGGCGGCTTCATCAATTTCGGGATCATCGAAACCCTGACATCGCGCATCGGGCCTCTGCCGATCGCCTTTATCGTGCTTGTCGCTGTCGCAGTGGCCGCCGAATTCATCCTGCGCAAGAAGCGGCCGGGCTGGCGCCTACGCGCGGTCGGCTCCAACGAGGACAACGCCCGCCGCGTGGGCATTCGAACCGACGTGACGTTCATCGCCGGGTACATCGCTTGCTCCCTCTTGACCGCTCTGGGCGCCGTGATGCTGATGGCCCAGATCGGCGTTGGCGATCCGGCCCAAGGCGTCAATTACACCTTGTCCAGCATCACGGCCGTGGTTCTCGGCGGCACAAGCCTGCTGGGCGGTCGAGGTACCTTCATCGGCACGATCCTGGGTGCTCTCTTGCTGACCATGGTGTTGAACGCAGTCTCGTTCCTCGGGCTGACCCAGGCCTCGCAGTACATGTTCCAGGGCCTGCTTATCCTTGCTGCCGCGCTCATCTACTCGATGGCCAGGCGCCGGGCCGCGGCTTGAGCGCGTCGCCACCATGAAGGACTTCATCCACCAAAATGCGCCTGGTCGCATCGTGTTTGGTGCTGGCGCATTGGCACAGGTTGCAACTGAGATCCTTGGCTTGGGTTGCGAGCGCGCTCTGCTTCTGTCCACTCCGTTTCAAAAGCCAGATGTCGAGGCACTTGCCGAGCAACTTGGCGATTTGGCCGCCGGTGTATTTCCGAATGCAGCGATGCATACGCCGGTCGACGTGACCGAGCGGGCAATGGCCGCATTCACGGCTGGCGGTGCGGATTGCGTCCTGGCGTTCGGCGGTGGGTCGACCATCGGTCTTGGTAAAGCGATCGCTTGGCGCAATGACGCGCCGCAGCTGGTCGTGGCCACGACCTACGCAGGATCGGAAGTCACGGACATCCTCGGCCAGACCGAGGATGGTCAGAAGACAACGGTTCGCGATCCCAAGATCCGGCCGGAGGTCGTAATCTACGACCCGGACCTTACGCTTGGTCTCCCAGTACCGATGAGCGTAGCCAGCGGCCTTAACGCCATGGCCCACGCTGTCGAGGGGCTTTATGCGGAGGACGCAAACCCCGTGATCTCCCTCATGGCGGTCGAAGGCGTTCGCGCCCTCAAACAAGCGCTGCCGGCGATCGTCACCGATCCCTCCGACCGCAAGGCACGGTCCACCGCGCTTTACGGCTCCTGGCTTTGCGGCGTTGTGCTTGGTTCCGTTGGAATGTCGCTGCACCACAAGCTTTGCCACACTTTGGGCGGCGGGTTCGATCTTCCCCACGCGGAGACACATGCGATCCTTTTGCCCCATACGGCCGCTTACAACGCCATTGCGGCGGCGGACGAGTTGCGGCCTTTGGCAGAGCTGTTTGGCGGCGATCTCGGCGTGGGCCTTCATCAATTCGCTGCCGATCTTGGTGCGCCGCTGGCGCTTAAGGATCTGGGCTTAGCTGAAGCCGATTTGGTCCGCGCCGCCGAGATGGCGGTCCAGCGCCCCTACGCCAACCCGCGGCCTGTCACTAAGGAGGGTATCCGCACGCTCCTTGCCAATGCCCATTCCGGCGCCCCGCCGTCCAGCGAATGAAATCCGAAGGATCGTACGTGACCGATACTGCAAGCATCCACTATTTCACCGAGGCGGGCTCTGTTGCCGCCGTCGATGCTCGGATGGGCAAGGATACGGATAGTCGGCTGGCCGACGTCATGCGCAGCCTCGTCAACCATCTGCACGCCTTTATCAAGGATGTCGAACTGACCCAGTCGGAATGGGAGAAGGCGATAGAATTTCTGACCCGCACGGGTCAGATCTGCGACGATGATCGGCAAGAGTACATTCTGCTGTCCGACGTGCTCGGCGTGTCGATGCTTGTCGACGCGATCAACAACCGCCGCCCGACTGGTGCGACTGAAAACACCGTCCTCGGACCATTCCATGTCGACGGCGCGCCGGAATACGAGATGGGCGCGTCCATCACTCTGAAAGGCGGCAAGGAGACATGTCTCTTTGAGGGCGTGGTCCGCGATCTCGACGGCAATCCCATTGAGGGCGTCAGGATCGATGTCTGGTGCGACAGCGAGGACGGTTTCTACGACGTCCAGCAGCCTGACGTTCAGCCGAAATACAACAATCGGGGCGTCTTCACGACCGGGCCGGACGGGCGGTATTCGTTTCTAGGTATCAGGCCGGTCTCCTATCCCATCCCGGACGACGGACCGGTCGGGCAACTGCTCAACAGACTGGAGCGGCACCCTTACCGTCCGGCGCACATGCATTTCATCATCAGTGCTGACGGGTACGACACAGTGGTGACCCACACTTTCGACGACCGCGATCCCTACCTCGTTTCTGACGTTGTCTTCGGCGTGAAGGAATCGCTGATCGTCACCTACCAACCGAATGAAAGCGGCGAGACCAAGTGGCGATCGAGCTTCGACTTTGTCTTGCACCGCAGCGACGCAGGACTCGAGGGACCGGGGGAATAGAGATGAGCTCAGTACAAAAGGGCGGTGTGGTTGTAACAGGCGGTGCGCGCGGTATTGGCCTTGCCATTGCGGAAACCTGCGCGCGCCAAGGGTATGGCGTCACCATCGCCGACTTGGACGAGCATGCGGGTGCGCAGGCTGCCGCCGATATTGAATCGACCGGCGGTAAGGCGACGTTTCACAAGACCGATGTGTCGGACCGTGCGTCTGTCGCCGCTGCCATTGCGGCCTGCGA
Source organism: Pseudomonadota bacterium (assembly GCA_039030175.1). Classification (GTDB taxonomy): domain Bacteria; phylum Pseudomonadota; class Alphaproteobacteria; order DSM-16000; family Inquilinaceae; genus JANQGH01. Next base: position 573 of record JBCCER010000286.1, on the reverse strand, counting down.
GGCAGCCTTCGGGTTTTTGCACGCCATCGTCAACAATGCGGGCTTTAACCGGCCGCAACCGTTCCTGGAGACGACCGAGGAAAACTGGAACCAGATCATGACCGTCAACGGCCTCGGCGTCCTGATCGGGATGCAGGAGGCGGCCAAGGCGATGATCGCGAAGGGCCACAAGGGAAAGATCGTCAGCACGGCCTCCATGGCGGGGCGCACGGGGTTTGGAGACTTTGCGCCCTATTGCGCCAGCAAGGCCTCTGTGATCAGCCTGACCCAGGCCGCCGCCCGCGCGCTTGCCCCACACGGGATTACTGTCAACGCCTTCGGCCCTGGTGTCGTCGCTACCGAATTGTGGGACAAGCTTGACACCGACCTGATGGAAATGGGGGCTTCGTCCAAGCCGGGCGAGGCGATGGAAAATTTCGCAGCCGGTATTCCGCTGGGCCGTGTTTCCTCTGCGGAGGAGGTGGCTGGCACCGTTGAGTTCCTAATCTCTCCGGCATCCGACTACATGACCGGCCAATGCCTTATGATTGATGGCGGAATGACGATGCAGTGAGGTCGGCTCCGGGGGCGACG
>JBCCER010000285.1:0-4378 GCA_039030175.1 Pseudomonadota bacterium | reverse complement strand
CCGGTCGCGCTGATCCTGATCGCGATCATCGTGCTGACTGTGTTGTCGCAGATTCCCGCGGTGAAGCGCAGCCGCAAGGCTATCTTCGAACGTCTGATGGCGGGCCGGTCGCGCCCGGCCAACAGCGGCGAGTAGGCCGATGGCCCTGTTTCTAGGATGCATTGCCGACGACCTTACCGGCGCAACCGATCTCGCTCTGATGCTGAAGCGCGGCGGTATGCGCACGGTTCAACTGATCGGCGTGCCCAAGCCAGACCTGGTATCGCCCGATGCCGAGGCGGTCGTCGTGGCGCTAAAGTCACGCACGATTCCGGCTGATGAAGCCGTAAGCCAATCGCTCGAATCCTTGCGCTGGCTGCAAAAGGCCGGGGCAAAGCGCTTCTTCTTCAAATACTGCTCGACGTTCGACTCGACGGATGACGGCAATATCGGCCCGGTCGGCGACGCTCTGCTCGATCTTCTTGGCAGCGACGTCACCATCGCCTGCCCGTCCTTTCCGGCAAATGGGCGCTCGGTGTTTCAAGGGCACCTGTTCGTCGGCGATATGTTGTTGTCCGACTCCCCGATGCGGCATCACCCGCTGACACCGATGACAGACGCCAATCTGGTGCGGGTCCTCGGCCGGCAAACCGCGCGCACCGTCGCCTTGGTGGGCTACGAGGTCGTTTCCAGGGGTCCAGAGGCGATCCAAGCCGCCCTTGCCGACAAGGAAGGATGGTCCGTGGTGGACGCCGTCGACGACCGGCAGTTGATGGATATAGGGACGGCGGTTGTCGATATGCCGTTGATCACCGGCGGGTCCGGCCTTGCACTGGGCTTGCCCGCCGCCTACGCCGAGCGCGGCCTTATCTCCCTGCAGGTCGCGGACGGCTTTGACGCACCGGAGGGGCCGTCCGCGATCATAGCCGGTAGCTGTTCGCAGATGACGCAGGCCCAGGTCGCGAAAGCAGAAGCGCGCATGCCGAGCCATCGCATCGACCCGATCGCGCTGGCGAACGACCCAATGAGCACGGTCCGCAGCGTCCTCGAATGGGCGGAAAGCCAAACGAGCGGTGCCCCCGTTCTGATCTATTCGACCGCCGAGCCGAGCGCGGTAGTCGAAGCCCAGGCGAAACTCGGACGGGCTGAGGCTGGAACGCTCATCGAGGATGTGCTGGCGGCCATCGCCATCGGGCTCGTCGGCACTGGGGTGCGTCGGCTCATCGTCGCGGGCGGCGAAACGTCCGGCGCCGTAGTGAACGCGCTGGGCGTGGCGACGCTTGAGATCGGCCCGGAGATCGCGCCGGGCGTACCTTGGACCCTGACCAACAGTGAGCGCCCCCTGGCGCTGGCCCTGAAATCAGGCAATTTCGGCGGCCCGGACTTCTTCACCGAGGCATTCGACATGCTGGACGCGGTGCCGGCATGAGCGCGGAGGCGGACCTGCGCGACCAGATCGTCGAAATCGGCCACTCGCTGCACACGCGCGGGCTAACCTTTGGCAGCTCGGGCAATATCAGCGCGCGGCTCGACGACGGTTGGCTGATGACGCCGACCAATGTCTCGCTGGGCGCGCTGGATCCGGCCCGCCTTTCCAAGCTGGACGAAAACGGCGACCGGGTCTCCGGCGACAAGCCGACGAAAGAAACATTCCTGCACCGGGCGATGTATGACCGCAGGCCCGGTTCCGGCGCGGTGGTGCATCTGCATTCGACCCATTCGGTCGCGGTGAGCTGCCTTGGCGATATCGACCCGGCAAACGTCCTGCCGCCGCTCACCGCCTACTACGTCATGCGCGTTGGCAAATTGCCGCTCGTGCCCTACTTCCCGCCGGGTGACGAAACCCTGGGCTCTGCAGTAGCCGAACTGGCAACAAAGCATCACGCGGTTCTGCTGGCCAACCATGGCCCCGTAGTGGCCGGAACCGGTCTTGCCGAGGCGACCTACGCAGTCGAGGAATTGGAGGAAACCGCCAAGCTGTTCCTGCTGTTGCGGCATGCTCCGACACGCTGCCTTTCGGGCGAACAGGTCGCCGACCTGGAACGGAGATTTGCATGAGCGGTTATGTCGTCTGCGTCACGTTCGTTGTCGATCCGGCATCGGCCGTGCCCTTCCTGGACGCGATGATGGAGCAGGCAAGCAACTCCCTGGCACTGGAGGACGGATGCTCACAATTCGACGTTTGCGTCGATCCGGACGATCCTGCGCGAATCTTCCTCTACGAAATCTATGACGACCGGGCCGCGTTCGACCTGCATCTGGCCAGCGATCATTTCCTTACCTTCGACGCGGCAACCCGCGATTGGGTAAAGGACAAGCAGGTCACTACCTGGCACCGAAACCAAGGACTCACGTCTTCATGAGCAAGATACGTGTTGCCGGAATAGGCGCCGGCTATTTCAGCCAGTTTCATTATGAGGCCTGGGACGTTTTGGAAGACGCCGAGACTGTTGCGATCTGCAATCGCGACCAGACCAAGGCGCAGGCGATGGCTGATCGCTTCGGGATCGCAGATGTCTATTCGGACCCAGCCCAGATGCTCGATGAGGTGAAGCCGGACCTGGTCGACATCATTACGCCGCCTGAAACCCACGCGGCGATGGTCGACCTGGCCTCGGGTCGCGGTATTCCGATGATCTGCCAAAAGCCGTTGGCGCCGACCGCCGAAGAAGCGCTGGCGATAGTAGAACGGGCAGAGTCCGCCGGGGTCTTGCTGGTGGTGCACGAGAATTTTCGCTGGCAGCCCTGGTTCGTCGAGGCCAAGCGACTCATTGATGAGGGACGCCTCGGCACGGTCTATTCGGCGCATTTTCGCCTGCGGCCAGGCGATGGCCAAGGGTCAGAGGCGTATCTTAGTCGCCAGCCCTACTTTCAAATGATGGAAAGGTTTCTGATCCACGAGACGGGCATCCATTTCATAGACACTTTCCGCTTCTTGCTCGGCGAGGTCAGCGAAGTATCCGCCGATCTTCGGCGGCTGAACCCGGCGATCGCGGGCGAAGATTCCGGCTACGTAGTGTTCAATTTCGAAGATGGTCCGACGGCGTTGTTTGACGGCAACCGTCTGGTCGACCATGCGGCCGACAATACCCGCCTCACCATGGGTGAAATGTTGATCGAGGGGTCGGACGCGGTGCTACGGCTCGACGGATTTGGCAGACTGTATCTGCGTCCCTTGGGCGGGCAAGAAAGTGAGCATGTCTACGCGTGGCGCAATCGCGGCTTTGCCGGCGACTGCATCGCGCTGTTCCAACGCCATGTGCTGGACCATCTGAGTGGCGATAGGCCGATCGTCAACACGGGGCGGGACTATCTAACCAACATCGCCATCGAAGAGGCGGTTTACCGGTCATCCGAAACGGGCGCGCGGATGACACCGCAGGCTATTGGCCCTTGAAATCAGGGGTGCGTTTTTCGAAGAACGCCTGCCTGCCCTCTTTCAGATCATCCGACCCGAACAGCAGGGCCTGCGCGTCTGCCTCGGCGTCAAGTGCCGCCGAAAGCGACAGTTCAGGATTGCCAAAGGCCCGTTTGGCCGCACTGACAGCCAACGGCGCTGCTCGTGCGATCTCTTCCGCAAGGGCCAGCGCCTCTGCCATAACACCATCCTCGCCAGCGACTTGGTCGGCCAGACCCCAATCCGCCGCCTGCCGGCCATCGATCACGCGGCCCGTGTAAGCGAGCATGCGCGCGCGCCCTACGCCGATGCGTTTTGGCAATATCCAGGTGGCCCCGAGATCGGGCATGAGGCCGACCTTGGCATAGGCGCAACACCATTTGGCGTCCGGCGCGGTCACTACGATGTCGCACAGCGCGGCGATCGACAGGCCCGCGCCGTAGGCGTAGCCCTCAACGGCGCCGATCAACGGTACGGACATACCCACCATCTGGCGCACCAGTTGATGGACCTCTGCCAGGCGCTCGCGGCCATTGATGACCCCGACATCCATCATGCTCTTCAGGTCGCCGCCGGCACAGAAATTGCCTTCCGCGCCCGTCAAGACGACGGCACGCAGCGCTGGATCCGCATCTAGTTCTGCGAAGGTATCAACCAACTCGCGGCGCATTGTTAAAGACAACGCGTTCCGTCGCTTTGGCGCGTTCATGGTGACGATACCAAGCGCACCCCGGCGCTCGACCGAAACCTCTTCAAAAGCGGTCATACTCGTTCCTTCAGCCAATCCGCGTTGCCTCCAGGGCATTCTCGTCTAGTTCAAACCCAAGGCCCGGCGTGTCCGGCAGAGTGATCCAACCGTCGGGCGATACGGTTAAAGGTTCAGCCATGAAGAAATCCCTCCGCTCCAGGCCCCATTCCAGCGGATCGTATGGGAATTCCAGCCAGGGAGCATCGGCCAAACCAGCGGTGAGGTGCGCATTCGCCAGGACGCCCCAACCGTTG
>JBCCER010000284.1:0-4405 GCA_039030175.1 Pseudomonadota bacterium | reverse complement strand
GATGATCGCGCGCTGCGACCATGTGGTGAAGATACCGACCCGCTTTTCGATCAACGTATCCCTGGCGGGCGCCCTGGTGCTTTATGATCGCCTGATTTCCCTGGGCCGATTTGCCCCGCGTCCGGTCAAGCCGGGCGGGCCAACCGAGGAATTGGCGCCGCATTTCCACGGCGCCGCCAAGTTCCGGACGGTACCCCCCGAAGTCGAGCGCGAGGACGAAGTCTAAGGCCCGGCTAGAACTTCACGAACGGGTTCAAGAACCGACCGAATCGACCGGTCAAGCGCAACGGCGCGTCGATCACGGTGAGGCAGACACAATCCCGCCCCGGACCTGCGATCGGCCGGTGGTCGTGGTCGTCGTCCAGCACCGCGACATCGCCACGGGCGAAGTGACCCACTTCATCGTCGTAGCTGCCGTCGAGCACCAAGGTCAGTTCACTGCCCTCATGGGTATGCTGGGGCATGCTGGCGCCTGGCTGGATCCGCAGCAATTTGGTCTTCGCACCAACGACATCCAACTCAAACTCTTCCAGCCCGCGAATGACCGGCTGCCAATCCAACTCATGGGTCGCCCGACCAAGATAGGACCGCAACGGCTGAGGGATTGGAGCCGAATCGGCTTCGTCGTTAGCAGGCTCGCCAATCACCAACGGGTCTGGGCCAACAATCGTGGCGCCATCGTCCGGACTGTCCAAACGAGCCAGGACAGCGCTAAGGGCGCCCTGCCCCAACGGCGTCGGCGATAGATCCTCGAGCATAGCACCGCCGAGCGACTCGAATTCGGCAAAGCGGGCCCGACACATCGGGCACAGTGCCAAATGGGTTGCAATCAACAAAGACACCGCCTCGGTCGTATTGCCGGCGGCATAGTCCATCAGGAACGCATCATCCAAATGATGCGACGGTAACCCTTCCCCCCGACGGGATGCCGCAGCTCCATGCGCTGTCGCCATCGTCAGTCTTCCTTTACAATCTTACGCAGCCTGTTCAGCGCCAAACGCAAGCGAGATTTCACGGTGCCTAACGGCAACCCGGTCTCCGCCGCGATAACGCTGTGCGGCTTGTCTTCATAATACGCCATCTGCAGCAAGGTCTTTTGCTCGTCAGGCAACTCGGCGATCGCGCGAACCACCGTTTGGGTCTCTTGGCGTTTTTGAACCGCCTTTTCGCCCGTAATCTCCGGTTCGGGCATCATCGCCGGGTCGGTTGGGTCCAACTCGGGCCGCCGTTCGCGCCTCACCATGTCGATGCGCTTGTTTCGCGCAATCGTGAACATCCAGGTGCTGGCCGATGCCTGGCGTCGGTCGAACGTTTCCGCCCGGCGCCAAACCGTCACCATTACCTCTTGCCCAATCTCCTCGGCAGCCGACATGTCGCAGCCAAGGCGTATCAGGTACGACTTAACCCGCGGCGCAAAATGGTCAAATAGCTCAACGAATGCCGATCGGTCACCGCCAGCAACGGCAACCAACAGATCATCCAGCCATTTCGCGCGCCCGCGCGGCGCAACGTTAGGTTTGGTCGAAACCATCCCCCTATTTGACGCCACTCGGTCGTCCCGCACAAGTCCGGCGGGTTCGTCATCCCGGCGACGCTGAAAAGCAACCAGCGCAGTCGGCGCCATGGCCCGACCGACAAGCACTCCGCCGAGATCTATCGTTTGCGTTTGAGACATCGAAGTTTTTACGTGCCCACTGATCATCCGGATCATTCCGGTTACGCAAAAAAGTCAAATTCACTAAAGACGCTAGGCGCCGGGCTCGGAACCGGGTAAACCGATGCGCGTTGACCATTTAGTCGAAATAAATGTCTCGATACTTCAAGTGGGGCGCCATGCTTCAGATGCTTCGTCAGATCCTACCGATCATCGTCGCCGCAACGCTGGCAACGATCTCGGCGACTGCACTGGCACAGGAACAGCGACCGGATTATCTCGGCACCAATCGCGATTGGCATGCCTTTGAGTTCATGGAGAATGGCAACCGGGTTTGTTTCATGGCCAGCCAGCCGACCTCTGAAGAGGGCAACTACACAAGGCGGGGGGACGTCTTTGTGCTGATCACTCATCGGCCGGCTGAAGGCAGTCGCGACGTGGTCAGCTTCTATTCCGGCTATCCGTTCGAAGAGGGGGGATCGGTTTCCGTTACGGTCGACGGTGCCGACAGTTATACCCTGTTCACTGAGGGTGAGACCGCTTGGTCCCCGGACCCGCAGACCGACGGCGCGTTGATCGCTTCCATGCGCGCCGGATCTGAAATGGTTGTTCAGGGCCGGTCGACACGCGGGACGCTGACGACCGACACTTATAGCCTTTTCGGCTTTACCGCGACGCTGGAGGACATTAACAGCGCCTGCGGTCTCTAAGCCGGCCTGGATTTCCCATCCATGGGTATCGACAGCCACGCGGCTTTGTTCGCGCCGCCGCCAAGACGGCAGGATGGCCGCCGGAATCTGGTCGGCTTGTCCAGGGAGACGCTAGCCGCCGAGATGACGGCGCTTGGCGAGAAGCCGTTTCGGGCAAAGCAGCTTTGGCGCTGGATTTACAAGAATGGCGTCACCGATTTCTCGGCGATGACCGATTTGGCCAAGCCGCTGCGCGATACGCTCGACCAAGCCTATGTTATTGAAAGGCCCGCAGTCGTCCGCCAGCAGGAAAGCGCGGACGGCACCCAAAAATGGCTGATCCGATTGGCCGATGGGCATGAGGTGGAGACCGTCCATATTCCGGAAGCGGATCGCGGTGCGCTGTGCGTTTCGTCCCAAGTCGGCTGCACGCTGACCTGCCGGTTTTGCCACACGGGCACCCAGCGGCTGGTTCGCAACCTGGAGCCGGCGGAGATCATCGGCCAAGCCATGCTCGCGCGCGACGCGTTGGGCGAATGGACTGTGCCGCACGAAGACAGGCTGTTCACCAACATCGTCATGATGGGCATGGGCGAACCGCTCTATAACTATGACAATGTGGCCGCCGCCCTCATGATCGTCATGGATGGCGAGGGCTTCTCGCTATCCCGCCGGCGCATTACCTTGTCGACGTCCGGTGTAGTGCCGATGATGAAGCGCTGCGGTAAGGAGTTGAACGTCAACCTCGCCGTAAGCTTGCATGCGGTGACGGACGAGCTGCGTGATGAGTTGGTGCCACTCAATCGCAAATATCCGCTCGCCATGTTGCTGGACGCCTGCCGGACCTATCCGGGCGCCAACAATGCGCGGCGCATCACGTTCGAATATGTGATGCTCAAGGGCATCAACGACAGTGACGCCGACGCGCGTGAACTGGTCCGGCTTTTGAAGGACATCCCGGCCAAGGTGAACTTGATCCCGTTCAACCCCTGGCCCGGAAGCGGCTACGAATGCTCCAGCAAGCGCCGCATAGCCGCCTTCAGCGAGATTGTGCTGGCAGCCGGCTATTCCAGCCCGGTGCGTGCGCCGCGCGGCCGCGATATTTCGGCGGCGTGCGGACAACTCAAATCAGAAAGCCAAAGGCAGCGTGCACGCGAGAGGCTGACACAGGCGGTTGCCTGACTTAGAATTGCCGCGACCTTGATGCCTTGGAGCCTGTATTGCAACTGCTTATGGCCTGCACCGTAAGCAGTTGCAAGACAGGCTCTTAGCGGAGACGAGTGGACGCGCAGACAATGGCTGACATTCCTAACCATCCCTATCATCTCGAACGGCAATCGGGCGTCGACCAGCCCATCATTATGGGGGTCGGCCTGGTCCTATGCATTGCCTTTGGTCTGTTCGGTCCAGGCTGGCTGGTGGCGATCGTCGCCTGCATCTACCTCGCATTCATTTGGTCGTTGGTGCTGACGACGACGGTCGAAGCCGATCATGTCGATATTCGCTTTCGGCCCTTCATGCATCGGCGTATCGGCAAGGCTGAAATCGAGGATATCGGGCTGGAGACCTTCCAGCCCATTCGCGATTGGGGCGGCTGGGGCGTGCGCATGCGCGGCGCAGACCGGGCCTACACCATGTCCGGCAATCGAGCGGTTGCGCTAACCCTATCGGACGGCAACAAGGTCCTGATCGGCTCGCCCTGCCCCGAGATCCTTCTCGATGCGCTGGCCCGAATGCGGGAGGATTAGCGCAGCGCCTTTTCCAGACGCTCAAGCGCTTCGTCCAACTTGTCATAGTCAGCGGCGAAACACAGGCGCAGGAACCGCTCGCCACCCGGTCCGAAGGCCGTGCCAGGCGCCAGACCAACATGAGTCTCGCGCAAGATCCGGAAGGCCAGGTCGCGGCTGTCGGTCTCGCCATCGAGCGTAAAGAAGAAGTAGAAAGCGCCATCGGGTACGCCGTGGATGACGCGGTTCAGGCGACCAAGCCGCTCGACGCACAAATCGCGGCCGCGACGACAAAGGTCGATGGTTTCCTCGACAAACGGCTCGCCATCGGCAAT
>JBCCER010000283.1:0-4456 GCA_039030175.1 Pseudomonadota bacterium | reverse complement strand
GGGTGGCAGGCCGTTCTCGGGCGTGGCGATCCATGTCACGTCCGCGTCCCAGAAGACGTCGTCATAGCGCAAATACACCTTGTCCAGGAGGCCCATCCCTAACTTCTCGATGGCTTCCAGTTTTGCGCTCGGCAGCGGCGGAGAAAACGCGATGGCACCTTGTTTCAGAACGCCGAGAGGGACGGTTACAAGCGCTGCGTCGAACGTTTCGCGCTGCCCGTTTTGGTCTCGCAAATGGACGCGATCGTCCCGCACATCGATGTTGGTCAAGATGCGACCGAGCTGAATGTCGACATTGGCGGAGAATGCCTCAAACAGTTGCGCGTACCCGCCAGGGAAAACGACCTCTTCACCGCTATAGTCCCTGTCTCGCCAATAGGCCAGGGCATTGATTTCGTCGCTATCGGCGCCGGCACTGTGTTGAACCGACAGCACGTTCGCAAGCCAGTCGGGGGTTTCTTCGTCTGGGATCCTGCGCCCGTCGCTCCCTCGCATGATGTAACTGTCGGTTGTCGCCAGCGTTTCGACGTTTAGGTCTTCCGCTAGACCAGCCAGTGGATTGCCGTCCGTTCCGTGTATCCAGCTTGCCCCTAGATCGAGCGGCACGCCGAGGCTGGTGTCTGTCCATACCCGGCCGCCGATACGGTTGCGCGCTTCCATGATGGTGACGGTGTACCCCTGCCTTGAAAGGGCATCGGCGGCGGCGAGACCACTTACGCCCGCGCCGACGACACCAACCGTTCTCGCGCCTGTCTCAAGGATCGCCTCTGCCGCGATCAACCCGGACTCATACGCGGCGTGAACCGTGCTGTTGTAGAAGGGATGCGTTGCTTCGCCGGCAAAGAACAATCGGTTCCCGACGGGCTGGCCCAAGGTCACATGATCCCTTTGCCACGACCCCTGCGCCAAATACGAATAGGACCCGAGACTGTAGGGGTCGCGGCTCCAGTTCGTTCGGATGAAGCCGTTGGCAACGCGTCCTCCTTGTGCCGTACCGACCAACGGTACAAATCCCGTCGCCGTGAATCCGAGCGCTAAACTGAGAACGCGCCTGCGCTGCATGTCTGACCGCGTTCCCATTCCGCAAGATTGAGGTTTCAGGGACTCTACCGCGCTAGAACCGCCTGTTCCAAGTCGCACAGCCGTCTGGCTCTGAACTTTGCACTGGGCCAATTTCGTCCGCATTGTCGGCTGCTATCGACGCCGGGTTTCCGTATTGGGCCATTCAGATCACGGACAACCGGACGTGGACAGATCTCTCGTTACCGGTTCTAGTGGGTTCGGCGGCAAAACGATCCACTCGTCAGGGGGGCTCAAATGGAAAAGGTACTTGGCTTTGGCGGCTTTTTCTTCAGGGCGGAAGATCCGTCTGCCCTGGCGGAATGGTACAGGGTCCATCTTGGCATTGACCGGGTTCCCGGTGATTACGAGACGCCTTGTTGGAGGCAAGAGGCGGGCGAGACAGTCTTCGCGCCGTTCGAGAAGGTCACGGAGTATTTCGGGAACCGCGAAAAGTCCTTCATGTTGAATTTCCGTGTTCGCGATCTCGACAAGATGATCGCGCAGCTAGAGGCAGCAGGCATTGAGGTGCGGCCCGACCCGGACTCGCCCTACCCCAATGGCCGGTTCGCCTGGCTCAACGATCCCGAAGGCAATCCCATCGAGTTGTGGGAGCCCGCGTGACGCATCAGGGGCGAGGCGATTCGAGGACCGCTCTGTCTGTCTGGTGGGCTCGGCACTTAGATATGCACAAGATCGTAGACATAAGATTTCGACCCCTTGCGGCTGACCCAAATTCCCTCCGGAGGTGACTGTCCATGATCAGACGGAAGGCTGTTCCAAGGGCGGCCAAATATCTTGTCTGAGTTCCAGTCCGCCGCCACTCAGCCGAACCGCGGGTGATTTACGATCCAAGAATCGCCGTCAGACCGCTTGTAGCCCTCGCGACCGGCCGAGGTAAACCCAAACTCGTTGGCCGCTCTGATACCAAACCGCCGGATTCCGCAGGGCCTGGGACCGTCTCCATTGTGCGGCTTTTCGCTATGCGCGCTTGTTCCTCATGGCGTTGATCTTCTTGACGTCATCTCTTCGTTGCAGATCGACGAACGCCTGACTTTCGGGCGAAATCAACGCGACGAAACCGTTTTCGTCAGAGTGAACGGCCCACCCGTGCGTTTTTGTGAGCGGCGACGCCCGAAAGCAAGGTTGCCCCTTGGAAAAGTATTCGTCCCGAAATCCGGCAAAGTGTTCTTGATCGATCCCTTTTCTCTGGGAGGCAACAACGGAGAGCACATCATCGGAGGTCATGGCGTAGGGTTTTGCGGCCATCAATTCATATTGGAGTGCTGCGACAGATCCGGCTTTTTCGGGAATTTTCGCCACGGCGCCACAATCCTCAGCAGGGCAAATCAGCGTGTCGAAATAGTTGGTCGAATGCATCGAAAGACTCACAATGTTCTTGTTTTGTACTTAGCATAAACTCTGTCCACGCTCGGGTCAAAGCTGTCTTTCGAGCCTGATGACCTGCTGTCGGCGCCTGCTCGCATCCCCACCCATTGCATGTTTCAGCGCCTTCAACGAAATCCGGTCGGTGTCGTGTCAGGCGGGTTGCCGCGAACCGACGGCGGCCAATCTTCCTGTCATCTATCAATTGCTTGCGAACGGACCAGCCTGGCTGGTTCGCGTCGACGATGGTTCGGCGGACAACCCTGACAAGAGGGTGTCAGCAGCCCCGCCCTAGTATCACCCACAGGCTCATTCGCGAGGAAAATCGCCCATGAAACACTACTTCAACCCCGCCAGCAGGGCGGTGACGACGCACTGGATGCTGACGGAACTGGACGTCGATCACGAACAGGTTCCGATCGACATTCAATCGGGCGCGACCTCGTCCGACAAGTTCCGGGCGATCAATCCGATGGGGAAGATCCCGGTGCTGGTCGATGGCGATGTCGTGGTCACGGAGGCTGCCGCGATCTGTGCCTATCTGGCGGACAAATATCCAGAAAAGGGGCTCGCGCCACCGCCGGGCTCTCCGCAGCGCGGCCATTACTATCGGTGCCTGTTTTTCCCTGGCACGACGCTCGAACCGATGTTTACGACCAAGTTTCTGGGCGTGACCGACTATTCGGTGTCGTCGGTCGGTTGGGGGGATTACGACCGCTGCCTGGCAACGGTGGACGCGCTAACGCCGGCCAAAGGCTGGTTGCTGGGCGATCGGTTCAGCGCAGCGGATGTCGTGTTCGGCGGCATGCTGGACACAGTGCTTCAGTTTGGCTGGCTGGAAGCGCCAAGCGCGAAACTTACGGGATATGTAGAGCGCATCAGGGAACGCGAGGCATATCGGAAAAGCCACGGTTCGGCCGGGAACTGACCCTGCCATAACGTTTCCCGGCTGCCTAAATGAGATTGCCGTTTTAAGCGCCTATCGGGCCTGTCCAAGGAATTCGAGTACTGAGGCGTTGAACTTCGAAGAGGCGTCTTCGGGGATTTGATGAAGCCGGGAGATGAGGCCAAGAGCTGACAACCGGTCAATCATTTCTGACTGCGTAGCCCAAGCATCGCCGCTGGTACCAAGAGCGCGCGCAAAGCCCCGCCCACTCATGGTGCGGCAAGTCCGGCTAACTCAGCCGTGACAGCGCACAGACAAGTGCGTCGCGCCCGGTAATGCCGCAGAGCGGTTTCAGCTTGTCATCGAGGATCTTGCCATAGATGTCCCACATCTTGCGGCGGGTCGTGAGACCGATCTCAGTGATGGTGAGAATCCGACCGCGCTTGTCGCCCGCAAACTCCGATCTCTCGATCAGGCCCTTTGCCTCGATTCTGTGCAGGAGATGGGAGAGGTTCGATTGTTCGAAGATCAGCAGGTCTTCCAACTCCAACGGGCGCAGCGATCCGCCGTTGCGCTCAATGCTCCACAGAACGTCGTACCAGTGCAAAGGGGGTAAATTGGCCTCCCTAAGCTTGACATTCGCCGCCAAAAAAACACTGCGGTGCGCCCTGTTCATCGCCACCCAAAGGGCTATTTCAGGGTCCGGGCCGGGTCTTGACATCACATTCCGGTGAGACGATGGCTTCTAGACATGACGGACGTGACTACAGAAGATACATGAAGATGTCATGTAAATAACGTGTGCTCTAAACCTTGGCCAACCGCCGGTCAAAACGCCCTCAATCGAAAGGAAGATCGATGAACGTCAGAACAGTCCTTCTCGCAAGTACTATCGTGGCCCTGGCCAGCGCGCCTGCCCTTGCCGGAACCATCTACAACACCGATCCCGGGCATACCGAGGTTCGTTTCGGCTGGAACCATGCCGGCGTGTCGATGCAGCATGGGGAATTCACCGGTATTGAGGGCACGCTTGATTTCGACCCGGAGAATGTCGAGGCGTCGACGCTGTCCGTGGTCATCGATCCGGCGAGCATTTCGACCGGCGTTGAGGCTCTGGACGGCCAT
>JBCCER010000282.1:0-4496 GCA_039030175.1 Pseudomonadota bacterium | reverse complement strand
TTGAGCGCGGCGCAAAACGACGATGAGCGTCCGACCTGCTTGGTCATCGCGAATGTCGAAAGACCAAGCCGGCTGGCCTCTGTTTGGAAAGTTCGCGCATTGGCTTCGACTACGTCGAGGTCGATCAGAAGGGCGTTGGCCGGAACCTTCCCCTCCTGATGCAGGGCGATTGCTGTTTCGATGAAGCGCGGATTGCGCCGCCGCAAGACGTCGAGAAACATTGGTTTTCGCTCCTCCTACCGTGCCGGCTCGCGCAGCGAAATGGCGACTGCCGCTAGAATAATCGCCCCGCGCACGATCAGTTGTTGCGATACCGACAACCCCATCAGGATCAGCCCGTTGTTGAGCATGCCCATGAGCAGGGCGCCGAACAGGGCTCCAATGATTGAACCATGACCGCCATTGAGGCGCGTGCCACCGACAATGACTGCGGCGATCACGGTCATCAGGTCTGCCTCGCCGAGGGTATAGCGCGCGGCCTGGATGCGGCCGGCATAGAGCAGCCCGGCAAGGGCCGCGCAGCCGCCGCTTAAAACCAGCACGCCAAGCCGGATGCGCACGATATTGACCCGGCAGGCCCACGCAGCCTGCGGGTTATCGCCCGTCGCAAGCACATGGGCGCCGAACCTGGTGCCTCGGTAAACGAGGTGGCCGACAGCAACGACCGCGAGGGTCCACAGCACGAGGGACGGGATGCCAAACAGCGAGCCCGACCCGAAGATGCCGTTGAAGGTCTGGTTGGTAATCGGGATCGACCTGAGGTCGGTCAGGGTGCGTGCGATGCCGGCGACCAGGCCCATGGTTGCCAAGGTCACCAAAAACGACGGCAATCGCAGGAAGGCGACAAAGGCACCGTTCAAGGCCCCGATCGCGCAGCCGGCTGCTAGCGCCACGATCACAGCGATTACCGCTGATGTTTCCTGCATCACGACGGCGCCAACTAGCGCGCAGACCGCAACGATTGAACCGAAGGAAAGGTCGATTTCTCCGGCTGACAAAACGAACACCAGCCCGACCGCCATGACGGTTGCGGGCGCCGTCTGCAGGACGATGTTGATCAAGTTGCGTGAAGACAGAAACCCGCTGTCCCAAAGAGTGACCGAGAAGAAAAGGAAGATCGCCAGGAAGCCGACATAGACGACATGTTGCCGAAGATTCAGCCGCGCGAGCATTTTGAGGAAATCAGTCATTCAGGATGAGTCCCGCTGGGATTCAGCGTGTCTAGGGTCAGCCGCGCCCCGCGCTCACAAGGGCAGGGCGCGGCCGCTCACGCCTATTGGGCGGCGTTCAACACGCTTTCCGGCGCGTCCCGATGCAGCGAGATATTCCAGCCCTCAGCCACATTGTCCGCCGTTACGGTGATGGCGGGTGCAACGATGAAGGGAGGCATGTCGTTGCCGAGCAGATCGTTGGCGCCGACCGCTGCCATGGCCCGGCCCAGCTCATAGGCCTCGTCCGCAACGATGGCGGCGACATTGCCGCCTTGCACCATGTCCAAGGCCACCGGCTCGCTGAGGTCGAGCGTCACCACCGACGTGTCGCTGTTGCCGTTGGCCCGCAAGGCAGCAACCACGCCTTCGGCAGGCTGCGCCCAAGTGACGTAGATGCCATCGAGATCCGGGTGCCTCAGCAGCAATGCGTTTGCGATTTCCTCGGCGCGCGCCGGGTCGGCCAAACCCTCCTCAGCCACGATCTCAATGTCCGGGTAGTCGTTCTCGATCGTGGTCTTGAAAGCGTTGTCTCGCTGGTTGGTCACGTAATAGTCGGCGTCATGATAGATCCAGGCTACTTGCCCTTCGCCGCCCATCGCCACCGCCAATGCGTCGGCCGCCTGCTTGCCCATCTGGAACAGATCGTCGGTCACGATGGCGGCATAGTCTTCGCCATGCACATAGCCGCTCGGCAGGTTGGACAAAAAGACCAGGCTAACGCCGGCCTCAGCAGCCTCGCGAAACGCCTCGGCGGATGTGACGGGGTCTAGCGGCAGGGCGATGATGATGTCGGGCTCAAGCACCAACGCCGTTTCGATGTCGCTGCGTTGGCGGGCGGCGTCGAAGCCGGCGTCGGTGGTCGCGACCACTTCGATGCCAAGCCGCTCGAATTCGTCGGTCGCGCCGGCGGTCACGGCGTTCACGAAATCGGCGGAGGTGTGCCAGAGCAAGGCTGCGGTTGCCCCGCGCTCGCGCAACGCGGCCGCATCGGCGTCAGAAACAACGATCGATGAGGATGGCGTGGCTTCCTCGCCGCCAGGTCCTACGGTTTCGGCGCCAGCTGACCCTGCGAGTAGTGCCATGCTGGCGGCGGTGGTTAGTGCAAGACGTACGATCATGATGATAGTCCTCCTCTGTCAGATTGATTGGTTTCAACGACCCCGCAGAAATCCATGATGAAGCCCGCATAGGCGACGATGCCTGCGAGGTATTCCTCGACCGAGACGCGCTCTTCCAGCGTGTGGCAGTTGCGAATGTCCCCCGGCGCGCAATAAACGGTGGGCACGCCCAGGGCGTCGACCAGGAACGGTGCTTCGGACCAATAGGGCGCACCTTCTATGGTCCCCCGTTCAGCAAGCGCTTGTTGAAGTCGTTGCTGAAGCGCGGCGATTGCCGGTAGGTCCAAATCGGTTTCAGTTGGCGACCCGCCCAACGGGTGGTCTCGGCCGGCGGGGTAGCTTATCTCGACGGCGATCTCTTCGTCGTCGATGGCGCCGCGAACGGCTGCCTCAATGGCCTGGGCGGCGGCATCCAGATCCTCGCCAGGCCTCAGCTTGCGGATCAGCGACAGCGAGCATTCGCCAGGCACTGCGATGTACCCACCGCCTTTGATTTCCGTGACCAACAAGAACGACCGTCCGATCAGGTCGTGCTGGCCGGCTGCCGCGACCTCTTCGGAATGGTTCCAGAGTGCGGAAAGTACCTTGTGCGCTGCTTTCAGCGCGTCTTTGCCCAATTCCGGCACGCCGAAATAGGCGGACTTGCCCGTAATCGTAATGTCGGTGATCAGAAAGCCCATCTGCACCGGATAGACGGCCAACTGGGTCGGCTCGACATAGATGGCGAAGTCAGGTTTGCGGACCTCGCCGTCTTGGCAAAGGGCAACGAAATCCTTGGCCCCTTCGCTGCGGCCGGTTCCGGGTTCGCCGCTTTCCTCGTCGCCGACGAAGGCATAGGCGACGTCACCTTTGAGGCGGACACTGGCTGCATCGAGCAAAGCAAGTGCGGCGAGGCTGGCGCAGATGCCGGCCTTAAGGTCTCCCGCACCGCGACCCCACAGGGCGCCGTCAACGATGGCGCCGCCGAACGGGTCCTCTCGTTCCGTTCCCTGCCAACGTTCGCGCCATCCTTGGACATGGACCGTGTCGGTATGTCCCATGAACAAGAGGCGATTGCCGCCGCCTGCGCCGCGCCGTTCGCCCCAGACATTCGGTCGGCCCGGCACGAAATCCCGCCGGCCAACCGCGACGCCGCCGAGTGCCTCGAGTTCAGAGGCCAGCAGATGGGCAAAGTTCGCCTCGTTCCCGGTGATGCTCTCCCGCGCGACGGCGCGCTTCAACAGCGCAATCGCCGCCGTTTCGTCGAGAGTGGCCCGCAGGTCACTTGCGCTAGGAAGAGGCGGACCCATTATCCGGCAACCTGCGCGACGAGATGGTCGGCTGGCGGCAGGGAAGGGCCAGAATCGACAATGGGTGCTCCAAACAAGGAGTTGTGCAAAAGGCCAAGCCCCTTTGCGGTGGCTCCGACGATTGTGGCATTTGCGCCAAGCTCACCAGCGTCGATTTCCGGGGGCTGTGCCATGCAGTCCGGCAGAATTTCGCGGACCCTGGCCACGAGCTCGTGCCGGCTGCCGATGCCGCCGCCGAGCAGCACCCTTCTCGGATCGACGATTGCGCAGATTGCCGCTACCGCTCGGGCAAGCACCCTGGCTGTATCGTCCAGCACTTCGGTGGCTGCGGAGTCACCAGCGTGGGCAAGATCGAAGATCTCGGGCACGCCGGCTTCGTTTCCCGTCAGCTCGCGATAGCGCCCTTCGATACCTACCGTTCCGATCCGCCGTTCCAGCGCGCCTACGCGTCTGGATTCGGCGTTGAATGGGTCACTGCCGAAAGGCAGGTAACCGAGTTCGCCGGCCGCCCCGCGCGCCCCGCGGATCAAATTGCCGCCGATCATGATCCCAGCGCCGAGACCGGTGCCTAGGGCGATATACGCAAGGTCATCGACATTGCGCCCGCCGCCCAGCCAGTGCTCTCCATAAACGGCGAGATTGACGTCGTTCTCCAACACGACATCGACCGACAATCGGCTCTCTAATTCATGCGCGATATCGATCGTCTCGAATCCGGCGATATTAGGCACCAACGCAATTCGCCCCGATCCCGGTTGCGGCGCGCCTGGTACCGCCACGACGGCGAGCCGAATTCGATCTGCCTGGACGTTGGCGTGGCGGGTCGCCTGTCGCGCTAAATCGACGATTTGATCGATAACATGGAGGTGTCCGCGCGG
>JBCCER010000281.1:0-4529 GCA_039030175.1 Pseudomonadota bacterium | reverse complement strand
TGGTTTTCCGACCCGTGGCTCGGGTCCGTGATTAGCATGGCCATGATCGTCACCTTGATCATCGCCGCACTAACGGGCGCGACGGTGCCGTTGATCCTTCACAAGCTGAAGATCGACCCGGCGGTTGCGTCAGGTATCTTCCTGACGATGGTCACCGACATCGTCGGCTTCTTCACGTTCTTAGGGCTAGCTGCCTGGATATTGCTGTGATTCCAAATGACGTTGAAGCCCGGGTGCGGGCAATCGCCGCCGGCATGCCGGTGCTTGAAAAGATGGGCATCGTTGTCGACGCACTCGATGTCGGCAGGGCCGAGATGTCCATGCCCTTCCAGCGTGAACTCGCCCAGCATCACGGCTATCAGCATGCCGGGATCACGACCCTACTGGCCGACACGACCGGCGGACTGGCGGCGGCAACGATGATGCCGACTGACAGCAATGTCCTGTCAGTGGAGTTCAAGATCAATCTGCTGGCGCCGGCTCGTGGCGACAGGTTTCGCTCTGTCGGCCGGGTGCTGCGACCGGGCCGGACATTGACGGCTGTGGAGGTCGATGTGTTCGCTGATTCCGGCTCCCGTTCGGATCTCATCGCTCGGCTGCAGCAGACCTGTATTCGCATTCCTGACCGCTCATAAGGCCTCGTGACCGCCGGCGCGCGGCATGCTAAGCCGACAGTCATGAGCGATCAAAACGACCAAGACCGACCGCCAGATCCGCTGGTCGAATTTATTCTTGAGCAGGCGTCTGGCGACCAGCCACCGACTCCGGTCGATATTGCGCGTGGATTCGCGGTGGGGCGGGTCAAGCCAAAGGATGGGCCGGATGCCTGGCGGCGGTACCTGAACCCGGTAAAGCAGCAGATCTTGCACCTGGCTCGCGCCGGCATGATCGATGTTTTGCGAAATGGGAAGAAAGTTGATCCGGACGAGGCGCGCGGGGTGACGCGCATTCGGCTGGCCGACCCCATATAGGGAGATATCACCGAAAGCGCGCAACGATGATCCCCAACAGCCTGCCTTCTCTCAATTTCGACCTCGGCGACACCGCTGACATGCTGCGCGACACGGTCATGAGTTTCGCGTCAGATGAGATTGCCCCCCGCGCTGCCGCTATCGATGAAGCCAACGATTTCCCTGAAGATCTATGGGGCAAGATGGGTGCCCTTGGTCTGCTCGGCATCACGGTAGAGGAGGAATTTGGCGGCTCCGGTATGGGCTATCTGGAGCACATCGTGGCGATGGAGGAGATTAGCCGGGCGTCCGCCGCCGTCGGCCTCTCCTATGGCGCCCATTCGAACCTCTGCGTTAATCAGCTCCGACTTAACGGCAGCGAGGAGCAGCGCGAGCGCTATCTTCCCAAACTGGTCTCAGGCGAAAGTGTGGGTGCGCTGGCCATGTCCGAACCCGGCGCTGGGTCGGACGTTGTCGGCATGCGGACGCGGGCCGAGAAGAAGGGCGATCGTTTCGTCATCAACGGCAGCAAGATGTGGATCACCAACGGCCCGGACGCGGATGTCCTGGTGGTTTACGCCAAGACAGATCCGGCGGCCGGCCCTAGAGGAATAACCGCCTTCATCATTGAGAAGGACACGAAGGGGTTTTCTCCGGCCCAGAAGCTCGACAAGCTTGGCATGCGCGGCTCGAACACCAGCGAATTGGTGTTCACCGACTGCGAAGTCCCGGAAGAAAACGTACTCGGTGCCGAGGGTAGGGGCGTCAATGTCCTGATGTCCGGCCTCGATTATGAGCGCGCTGTCCTCGCGGCTGGCCCGCTCGGCATCATGCAGGCCTGCATGGATGTGGTTGTGCCTTACGTCCATGAGCGCAAGCAATTCGGCCAGCCGATCGGCGAATTTCAGCTGATGCAGGGCAAACTGGCCGACATGTATGTCACCATGAACGCGGCCCGCGCCTATGTGTATGCAGTCGGCAAGGCCTGCGATCGGGGTGAGGTGAACCGCAAGGATGCCGCTGGTGCCATTCTCTACGCGGCCGAGCAGGCCACTTCGATGGCGTTGCAGGCAATCCAATGTCTCGGCGGCAATGGCTACGTCAATGAGTTCCCGACCGGCCGCCTACTGCGCGATGCCAAACTCTATGAAATCGGAGCCGGCACATCGGAGATCCGGCGCATGTTGATTGGTCGAGAGCTGGTGCGGGAGACGCGATAAGCTGGTCCGATAAGCGCCCAGTAACTGGTCTCAGTCGGCGGTATGTTCAGAATGCCATGCCAGATCTCCCCGTTCGTAGAGATCCGCCAGCAATTGCATGAGAGCCGGGTTGTCCATCCAGGGCTCAACGATGGCAATGTCGATTGATTTGTTGCGGCACAGAGCGGCGCTGAGCTTGGCGTCGAGTGCCCAGCATTCGCCTGAAACGCAGAGCAGCGATCCATTCGCCTGATTGAGATGGGCCCAGCGGCTGCCGAGAGCCTTGACCAGAGTATCACCGCTCTCCAGGCGAGCCTGAATTTCAGAAGGCCCAACCGGCTCGTCTGCCGGTGTAGGTGCCAGCCTCGGCTCGGTTCCCAGCCCGCCAATGGTCCTGGCCAGGATCGTCGGGTCCTTGAGCGCAGATTTTAGCAAGTCGCTCATTTGGCAGATCGCCTGGCCGTCGATCAAGGTGGGGTCTTCGGGTTCTGAAATCCCCCGGTCGCCATAACGGGGAACTGCATCGGCGAGTTTTTCCGCCTCTTCCAATACGGTGTCGGCAAAGCGTGCTGCGAGGTCTGCCACACTTGGCGCCCGAAAACCGATCGAAAAGGTCAGACAGTCGTCGTCCAAAGCGACGCCGTCATGGGCAACGCCAGGGGGCAAGTACAGCGTGTCGCCCGGCTGTAATACGGCTTCTTCGGTGGGATTGAATTCGGCTAGGATGCGCAGGTCCAAATCCGCCCGAATGGCAAGGTTTGCATCTGCCGTTGTGCCGAAGCGCCAACGTCGCTGGCCGGCGGCCTGCAACAGAAAGACATCGTACTGGTCGGTGTGCGGGCCGACGCCGCCTCCCTCCGCCGCGTATGAAACCATGATGTCGTCCAGGCGCCAGGAAGGCAGAAAGTCGAAGGCACCCAAAAGCTCAGCGACTTCGGGTACCCAAGCATCGACCGCCTGCACGAGGAGGGTCCAGCCGCGCCGGGGCAGGGCACTGAAATCCTCAGGCTCAAACGGCCCATGATGGACCCCCCAGACGGGCTCGCTATGCGGCTGATGAACCACGAGCCTCGCGTCTGCCTCATCCTGGCAGGCTAACTGTTGCAGGTCGGCGGGATTTATCGGGCTTCTGTATCCTGGCAACGCTTGACGCCAGACGAGCGGCTGACGCTGCCAGTATCGAGCGAGAAACTGCTCCCGGCTCGGTGTCTTCCAATCCAAGCTGGCGAGGGTCATGTCGCTTCCTAGCCGATGCGGTAAACTGGGTCTACGCCCGAGAAAGGCGTCGTTTGATTTCAATAACCGAGGACTGGCATGAGCCCAGGTCAGATCGTCATACTGAATGGCGCCCCAAGGTCGGGCAAGTCCAGCATCGTCGCCGCCATACAGGAGAGCTTCGATGGTGTTTGGATGAATCTAGGTGTCGACACCTTCAAGGAGTGCGCAACGCCTGAGAAGTATTCGCCGGGCATCGGTTTGCGGCCAGGCGGCGAGTGCCCCGACTTAGAGCCCATCGTGGCAATGATGTATCGCGCAATGTATGCTTCGATTGCGGCGCACAGCCGGTTTGGCCTCAACGTCGCGGTCGATGTCGGCCATCACGACGGATACTCCCAACCCCTGGGTATATTGCCCTCTTGCGCGCGGCTATTGGACGGATTGCCAGCACTCTTCGTCGGCGTTCGCTGCCCCGTCGACGTGATCATGGCGCGCCGGATGGCCGCCCGGATTGAAGGCGGCACCCCCTATGTCGTCGGTAATGAAGACGAGCCTGTTCCCGCGCCGGTCCGACGGTGGCAAACCGCGGTTCATCAGCCTGGTATCTATGATCTGGATGTCGATACATCGATCCTCACGCCCCAACAATGCGCTGCTGAGATAAGCCGGCGGTTAGCGAATGGCCCGCCTCCGGAGGCGTTACGTTCGATTGCCAACCTCGACGCTGATTGACCTGTCGGCGTGTGCGCATAGCGGCTCGGCCCAATGGGCCTTCGACAGGTCAACAAGCACGTGGCAAGGTCCGATTATGTCTGACGAATGGCCGCGCACATTTGAGAATTTCGCAGTCGGCGACCGGATGCAAGCCGGCCCGCTGACCGTTTCGGTGGAAGAAATCGATGCCTTTTGCCGTGACTTCGATCCGCAACCGCACCATCTCGATCGCGAGGTTGCCGATGCCAGCATGCTCGGTGGACTCGCGGCGAGCGGTTGGCACACAACGGCACTAACCATGCGTCTTATCGTGGACGGCAAGATCCTTGGCGGCTCGCCCATCATCGGGGCCGGGGTCGAGAGCCTGCGTTGGCCCAAGCCGCTAAGACCCAGCTCCACCCTGCGGGCGGAGGCCGAGGTGGTTGCCGTCAAGCCATCTCGCTCCGGC
>JBCCER010000280.1:0-4544 GCA_039030175.1 Pseudomonadota bacterium | reverse complement strand
TCTCGTCGCTTCGCATTTGCGTCACTGGCGGCGACAAGTTTCCCGCCAACGTCGCCAAAGAGTTCGCCGACAAGACCGGCGTCCTGATCCAGGAGACCTACGGCCTCACCGAAGGGGCCGACTGCCTGTTCAACCAATCTCGCGAGTTCAGCACCGCTGGCTCCGTGGGCACGGTGGGGCCAGGCTATGTCGCCAGCCTGCGGGATGAGGACGGGAACGAGGTGCCGCCCGATACCGATGGCAATTTCTGGCTCAGCGGCGCGCCTGTTATGACCGGCTATTGGCAAAACAAGGAAGCCACGGAGGCCGCCTTCGATGGCGAGTGGTTCGACACCGGCGATGTCATGCGCGTCGACGCCGAAGGCCGTTTCTGGTTTCGCGGCCGCAAGAAGCAGATCATCGTCCATGACGGTTCCAACATCGTCCCGCAAGAGATTGAGGAGGCGGTCATGGCCCACCCTGCCGTCGACCTCGCCGGCGTCATCGGCGTGCGAGACGAGGTCCATGGCGAGAATGTCTGGGCCTATGTGACCCTGAAGCAGGGTGCGCCAACACCGGATGTCCATGACATCATCGACACCGCAAGGCAACGGGTGGGCTACAAGGCGCCGGAGATGATCGTGATCCTCGACGAGATGCCGCTAAACCCCACGGGCAAGATCGACCGGGTGGGCCTCAAAAAACTGGCGGAGGCGCATCATCAGTCCCACTAGCGGCGTCAGCGCACAAAGAAATCTCGGCGGTGGTGGCCGCCGAGATCATGGGCGAAAACAGCGCTTTGGGGCCAGGCCGGTTTTACCCGACCCGGCCCCTTCGCATTGCGGATTAGAACCGGTACGCCGCCCGGATGAAGCCGCCATGGCTGTCATAGTCGGAGGTGACGACCCCGTCATATTCCAGGCTGATGGTCAGGCCGTCCGTGTTGGCCACATCCACGCCCACGCCGAATTCGAAGCGGGACTCGCTCGGCTCGGTCGTGGCAAGCGTGAACGGTGCCGGGGCGCCGGCGAACGAGACGTCGAAGGTCTGCGCATCGCCGATCGCGTCATAGGCATAACCGAGCCGCAAGGACGGGCTGATGGTCCAGCCATCGGCCTCGAAATCGTGCGAGACCTCGCCGCCGATTCTTAGGACCAGGAACTCCACATCACCGCGATCGACATTGAGGTTCAAGCCGCCGCTTTCGGTGAAGGAGTCCTGCGACAGGTTGGTGTATTCCAGCCCGACCGACGGGATGAGCCGCGTGCCGTTGCCGACCACGAACTCATACCCGGCATTGGCCACGATGTTCACACCATCCACATCGAAGCTGCCGCCGATCGGCCCGACGATGGAGTTGCGGTTGGTATCAACGTCACTGAAGGTGTAGCCGATCAGGCCGTTGATGAACCACGGCCCCTGCTCATACCCGCCATAGAGCGAGATCTGGTAGGAGTCGATGTCCGCCGTCGCGCTGCTGGCACCGGTGCTGTCCACGCTGATGTCGCTATAGGTGAACGACAGGCCGGCGATGACATTATCGGCGACCTGATGGTCGACACCGACGGCGATGCCGAAGGCTTCGGAGTCAAAGCCGCTGACGCTGATCCCATCGCCATCGCGATCGGCCGAGCGGCCCAGGATCTGGCCCCAGACGCCCGTGCCATCGCCGCGCAGACGGTCGGTGATGAAGCGGTTGGCCAGCCTTTGGGTCTCAAAGATCTCGCGCGTCACCCCTTCATTGATCGCCGGCAGCAGCGAGAGCGAGGCGGCCTCGAATTCCGGCGTGCTGGTCACAGCGTTCAGCGCATTGGCCACGTCCGCATCCAGGTCACCAGCCTCGAAGGCACCGGTCAGCGCGCCGCCGAACGCAGAGACATTCGGGTCGGCCGAGACCTCGGCCAGATCGACCGCAACCGGCGTGACCTCGACCGAGCTGATGGACACCAGATAGTCGACCAGGAAGTCGTCATCGAGAATGTTGACGACCAGGCCCGCATCGATGAAGTCGCCGGTCTCGTCGATCACCGTGATCGGCGCGCCCAGCGGCAGCGTAGTGATGTCATCCGGCGCGGCTACGGTCACCGTGCTGCCATTGCCGAAGATCGCATCGCCGTCCACCAGCAAGCTGTCATCGCTCAAGGTGAAGCTGAGACCGCCATTGGCATTCAGCGTTCCCTCGATCACCTGGTCGCCATCGACATCGACCGAGGCACCCGTCGCCACATCGACCACGACACCGTTCAGCACGCTGCCTGCCAGGATGGAGGTGCCGCTTTCGAAGACAATCGCGTCATCGAAGTCAGACCCGACGAAATCGCCATTGATCGATCCGCCCGTCTGGAACAGCGTCACGCCGTCCAGCGCCGTCGATGCATCCACGGCGGTGACGCCGGTCAGATTGCCGGAATTCACTAGGATGCCGTCGAAATCGATGTTCTCGATCAGGATCGCGGCCGAGGTTTCCGACGTGATGTCGCCAGTGTTTACGACATCGCCGAACACCGTCACCGTGGTGTCGGGACCGGCGCCGTTGAACAGCCGCACGCCTGCCGTCTCACCGGAGGGAAGCGCGTCGCCGCGACCGGCCACCGTGCCGTCATTGACGATGGAGATGGTACGCTCGTCGCCATCCTCAGCCCCAAGCTGCAGCGAGATGCCCGAGCCCTGATTGCCGATCCCCGCGTCGATTACACCGCCTTCGAGGTTGTTGACGGTGAACTGGTCCGCCGTGCCGTCAGCATAGAGCGTGCCATTACGCTGGTTGCCCGTGCCGACGATCAAGCCAGAATTGTTCACCTCCAGGCCGAGCCCGTCGATGTTGAACGCCCGGCTATCCGACGAGATGGTGCCGTGATTGTTCACCACGCCGCCGGTGTGATCGCCACCGCCGGCCGGAACCGGGTTGCCGAAATAAACGCCGTTCTGCGTGCCGGAGATGACACCGCCCGCCTCGTTGATCAGCGTGCCCTGGAAGGACACACCGTTGACCGCGCGGAAGCCCGCAACCGTACCGTTCGCGCCCTCGGAGGTGATGGTGCCGGAGTTGACTATTTCTCCAGTGAACAAGCCCGTGGTCGTGCCATCGAGATTACCGCCGACCCGCTCACGCTCCAGCCGGATCCCGTCACCCGCCGTCGCCGCACCGGCGCCAGCATTGCCGCGACCCGCAATGTCACCATCATTCACGATGGTGAAATCGTTGCCACCCTCAGACAGCTCAGCGGAGAAACCTGCACCCAGATTGCCGGCACCTGCATCGATGACGCCTCCGACCTGGTTGTTCAGGGTGAACTCCTGTGCCGTGGAGTCCGCATAGGCCGTACCGTTGCGCTGGTTGCCCGTGCCGACGATCTGGCCGGAATTGTTAATCTCCAACCCGATACCGTCGATGTTCAGCGCGCGGCTGTCCGACGAGATGGTGTCAAGGTTGTTCACCACACCGCCGGTGTGGTCGCCGCCGCCCGACGGGACCGGGTTGCCGAAATAAACGCCGTTTTGCGTGCCGGAAATGACGCCGCCTTCTTCATTGGTCAGCGTGCCTTGGAAGGACACGCCATTGACCGCACGGAAGCCGGCAACCGTGCTGTTCGCACCCTCGGACGTGATCTCGCCGGAGTTGGTGATGTTGCCCGTAAAGGTACCGGTATTCGCGCCCAGCGCGCCGCCGACGCGAACGGTTTCAATGCGAATGCCGTCACCCGCCGTGGCCGCACCCGCGCCCGCATTGCCGCGACCGGCGATTTCGCCGTCATTGTTGATGTCACCATTCACCGGGTCGGTCGTGTCCAGCGATACAGAAATGCCGGCGCCTTGGTTGCCAGCGCCGGCATCGATCAGACCGCCTGCATTGTTGTTGATGGTGAAGTTGTTGGCGGTGTCATTGGTATAGACCGTGCCGTTGCGTTGATCGCCGGTGCCAATAATGTCACCGTCATTGTTCAGCGTCGTGTCATCCCCGCGAATATCGACGACCCGCGAGTCGGCCTGCAAGGTGCCGGTGACCTGGTTGTTGATCACGCCGCCGGTGGTCAGCTCGTTGACTTGAACGGTCTGGGTCACGCCGGTGGTGATCAGCGTACCGCCATTCGTCAGCGTGACATCGTCATTGTCGAAGATGACGAGCGGCGCACCGTCGACCTGGCTGGTCACGCCGGGCGCGGCGGTGATGGTCTCGCCATCCGCATTGCTGGTGACGGTGACATTGTCGCCATTGTTGATGACGGTCTGGGCCTGCGCCATCCCGGCGGCGCAAATCAAGGCCATCGACGAGACGGATGCGGTAACGCCCCAGCGCAGCTTCCGGACGCGGGACTGTCTGCGGCTACCTGGCATATCTTTGAACAACACGAACGCGACTCCTCCAAGAGACGGATGCAATGGGCCGAATGCTGGGCGAGAAGCGCCGTAAGCGATTCAGTCCGGTTTCATGGGTCGCGGGGCTGGTAAGTGAAGGTGCGCTCGACAGGCCGGCACCAGGTCGATCCTCGAAGTCTGCTCCGAGCGTAACGTGATGAATGGACGGTGCTTCAGCCAACGGCGATCGGTTCCCCGCAACGGACAAG
>JBCCER010000279.1:0-4554 GCA_039030175.1 Pseudomonadota bacterium | reverse complement strand
CCGGACAAGGTCCGCCTTGTTCTGGTCGGCGCGGGCCGCACGGATGACGCCGCAAAGATCCGCAGCCTCGGCTTTGAGGTGGACGTGTTCGAATACCTGCCCTACCGGCTGTTCGGCGATCTCTACAAGACCATGGATTTCCTGCTGATGGTCTCGACCTATGAAGGCGGCCCGGCCAATTTGCCCGAGGCGCTGGCCTCCTCGGTTCCGGTGCTGTGCACCAATGTCGGCATGGTGCCCGATCTGGTCAGCGACGGACGGGACGGGCTCATTCTGTCCGGCGATATCCGGCATGATATCGCCCGTCTGAGCGCGGTGATCGACAACGCGGATGGTCTTGCCGATCAGCTGTTTCAGGGCGCGCATGAAAACGACACGGTGATCCCCTGGGACGATGTCATCCTGCAGCATATCCGTCTGTATGCCGATCTTCTTTCCAAGGCTTCGGTGTGAGCCAGCCAGACCCGCCGGCCCGGGACTTTTCGGACAATTGTTTACAAAACGCAGTGTGACGCAGGATTGTTTTTACACGGGCGCATATGCAGGCGCGCGCCGCAGATTTCTTTTGGCATGTCTGTGCTTATCTTGTACGGGTTGCGATGAAGACCACAAGGTATTGCCGGACAACAGGGGCAGCGGGATTTAGCCTAAATCTATGGATGACGCTTTACACAGCAGAGCGTATGATCCCCATATTGGTATTGTGCAGAACTTTAGGAATACCGCCATGGCACGAACGGCTTTTGGCCTTGCCGCAATGGGGTTCAGGAGTGACAGGGGTTAACAATGGCGGAGTCAAACAAGATTGCAGGTCTGAGCGAACTGCGTGAAGCGCGGCGCGAAAACGGGAAGCTGCTCTGGACGGCCGGGTTCTTCAGCATCTTCGTCAATCTGCTGATGCTGACGGGTCCGCTCTTTATGTTGCAGACCTATGACCGTGTGCTGGGCGCGCGCTCCGAAGAGACGCTTGTGGCGCTGTTCATTCTGGTCGCATTCCTGTTTTTGATCATGGGGATCATCGACTGGGCCCGCGGCCGGATCCTGACCCGTCTCGGCGCCCGCTTTCAGGCCAAGCTCGACCGCCGCGTCTTTGAGGCGATGCTGAAGAAATCCGCGGCCGACCGGGCCGAAGGCGAGGTCAATCCGCACAGCACGCATGGCGAACAGCTCAAGGATCTGGAAGCGGTTCAGCGCTTTTATGCATCGCCGATTTTTGCGGCGCTTTTCGACATTCCCTGGACGCCGATTTTTCTGATCGGGATTTCGATCTTCCATCCCTGGCTCGGGGCGCTGGCGGTGGCCGGCGGCTCGATCCTCATTCTGCTGACCGTCCTGAACCAGCTGTCCACCCGGACGGCCGCGGTGAAATCCGCCGCCGCGAGCTATCGTTCGGATCGCTATTCCGAAAATCTCAAGGCTGAGGCCGAAACCATCCGCAGCCTCGGCATGCAGACCAACGCGTTCGAGAAATGGCAGGTGGCCCGGTCCCAGGCGCTGCAGCAAAGCGTGCGCGCCCAGGATCTGGGCGGCAGCTTCACAACCGCGACCAAGACCTTCCGGCTGTTTCTGCAATCGACGATGCTGGCGCTGGGGGCCTATCTGGTGCTTCTGGGGCAGGTGACGCCGGGGGTGATGATCGCCGGTTCGATCCTTCTGGGCCGCGCCCTGGCGCCGGTGGAGCAGGTGGTCAACCAGTGGTCGACGATCCAGCGCGCCCGGCGCGGCTGGGACAACCTGGTCGATCTGCTGTCGGAGGTGCCCAAGGAGGTCGTGCGAGTCGAACTGCCGCGCCCGGCCGCCCGGCTCGACGTGCAGCAGCTGATCCTGATCCCGCCCGGCGGGCGGCAGGCGACGGTGCGGCTTTTGAATTTCTCGGTCAAACCGGGCGAGGCGATCGGGGTGATCGGACCGTCGGGATGCGGCAAGTCGACCCTGGCGCGCGGCCTCACCGGCGTCTGGCCGCCGTCGGGCGGCAAGATCCGGCTCGACGGGGCAACGCTGGATCAGTATCAATCCGAACGGCTGGCGCAGTATATCGGCTATCTGCCGCAACGGGTGTCGCTGTTTGACGGCACGATCGCCGAGAACATCGCCCGTCTTGCCCAGGGCGCGGACAGCGAAAAGGTGGTGGAAGCGGCCAAGAAGGCGGCCGCGCACGAGATGATCCTGAAGCTGCCGCACGGATATGAAACGCTTGTCCAAAGTATCGGCACCCAGCTGTCGGGCGGCCAGGTGCAGCGCATCGGTCTTGCGCGCGCGCTTTATGGCGACCCGGTGATCCTGGTGCTGGACGAACCCAACTCGAACCTCGACAACGAAGGCTCGACCGCGCTCAACACCGCGATCCGGCAGGTCAAGGAGCGGGACGGAGCGGTTCTCATCATGGCGCACCGTCCGGCGGCCATTAAGGAATGCGACAAGCTTCTGGTGCTGGAAGACGGCGCGCGCAAGGCCTGGGGCCCCCGCGAACAGGTGCTGGCCCAGACCCTGGCAAATTACAACGAAATCAAAAAGGCCGCGAACAAGACAGGCGGTGTGGTATGACGGAAAACCAGAAACCCAAGACCAAATTCGGATCCGCGGTGCCGATGTTTGTCGGCTTTGTGACGGTTTTTCTGCTGGTCGGGGCGCTTGGCGCCTGGGCGATGCGCACCGAAATCGCAGGAGCGGTGGTGGCGTCGGGCCGTATCATCGTCGAAAAAAACCGTCAGGTGGTTCAGCATCCCGATGGCGGGGTGGTCGAAGAGATCCTGATACAGGAAGGCGATGTTGTCGACGACAACCAGATTCTGGTCCGGCTTGACCCGTCCTTGCGGGAATCCGAACTGACCATCATCGAAGCACAGCTTTTTGAACTGATCGCCCGCCGTGGCCGGCTGGAGGCCGAGCGCGGAGAAGCCGAGGAGATCACCTTCGAACCGATGCTGCTTGAGGAGGCCAAGCGGAGCCACGAGGTGCGCGATGTTGTCGACGGCCAAGCCCGGTTGTTCGAGGCGCGCAGGGATTCGCTGCACAAGGCGGTCACCCAACTGGGCAATCAGCGGGTGCAGCTGGAAAAGCAGGTCACGGGGATTGATGCCCAGATGTCGGCGCTTGAGCTCCAGGAGGAGCTGATCGCCGAGGAGACCAAGAATCAGGAAACGCTTCTGGAGCGCGGGCTGGCGCAAACGTCGCGGGTGCTCAGCCTTCGGCGCGAGGGCGCGCGCCTTGCCGGCCAGGTGGGAGAGCTGACCGCCCGGCGGGCGCAGGCGATGGAACGTATCGCCGAGCTGGAGATTGAGGAGTTGCAGCTTTATGCGCAGCGCCGCGAGGAATCGATCACCCGGCTGCGGGATCTGCAATATAACGAGCGCGAACTGTCGGAGCGCCGCGAGTCCCTGCTGCAGCAGCTTGAACGGATGGAGATCCGCGCGCCGGTCGCCGGCATTGTCTACGACCTGCGGGTCTATGGCCGCCGTTCGGTGATCCGGCCCGCCGATTCCGTGCTCTTTCTGGTGCCCCAGAACCGCCCGCTGATCATCGAGGCGCGGGTCAACCCGATCAATATCGATGAGGTCTATACCGGTCAGGAGGTCCTGCTGCGCTTTTCGGCTTTCGACATGCGCGACACGCCGGATCTGTACGGATTCGTGACCCAGGTTTCCGCAGACGCCTTTACCGATGAACAATCGGGGGCCTCTTTCTACCGGGTCGAGGTTCAACTGTCGGAAGAAGAGATGGCCAAATTGCCGAACGGTCAGGTGCTGGTGCCCGGCATGCAGGTCGACACGTTTATCCGGACCGAAGACCGCACGCCGGCAGCCTATCTGATGTCGCCGATTTCGCGGTATTTCGACAAGGCCTTTCGCGACGGCTGATCCTGCTGGCGGCGACACAGGCGTGCGCCGGGCAGGTGTGTCGGTTGGGCCAGGCGGCCCCGGTTTGAGCAGATTTCCGCGGATGACGCAACGCCACCCGCGAAGGTGCTTGCATTAACACAACTTTAACGTTTACCAAGCATCATACCGATGACGTGGTGTGGTAAAGCCGTATTTCGGCCGCATTTTCGCCCTGAGCCTCGTCCAGTTCATTCTTTAAAGCTTTTTTCGGGAAGCGGTGTTTCGGTTTGGTCAGAGGCGGATCTCCCCCAGATCCGTCATAGGAGACCGGAACGGATTTCCCAGATGTCGAACGCGCGTGTCCGTCTCTGTTTACGGATACGAAACAGTTTGATTACTGCTGTTTGACAGCAGACAACCCCCATATGGGGGTATTCATTCTTTTGTGATGGTGGCTCTATCGGTCTAGGTTTGGCGGGCTTCTCCGTCAGGCTGCAGTCGCGCATCATTCTATATTCACGCGCGAGATTTCTTAGTGAACCTTTATTTTCGGGGGAAACGAAATGGCTGAAAGAGTTGACTTTTATGATGCTTGGGATTCGGTAGATACCGCTCCTTGGGCAGACGGCTCGCCAGAGTCCAACAATGGTGATCTTGAAGATGTGCCAGGTAGTGTTGACAAAGGTGAAGCACTTGGTGGCGACGACCACCTGAAAGGCAATAACAACGACAACGT
>JBCCER010000278.1:0-4642 GCA_039030175.1 Pseudomonadota bacterium | reverse complement strand
TTCTCGCCCTGAACCCGGATGGGTCATATTCCTATTCGGTCGATAACTCGCTCGCGGAAGTTCAGAACCTGAACACGGGGGAAAGCCTCACGGACGAGTTCATCGTCGAAGCGCTCGACGGCACCACGGGGCTGGTTACCTTCACCATCAATGGTGTGGATGATCCGTTCGTCTGACCATCGACCCTGATGGATCTCGATTTGACGGTAGGGACCGCTGCGCTGCGGTCTGCCGTCTTTGACATCACTCCCCCGGCGTATGGCCGTAATTCTGGTAGGTCAGGTCGAGGATGCGCTGGTGCAGAGCAAGGGCATCGGCGCCATCCTGCTCGACGCGGAACGAGCCATTGTCGTCCAGGCTGGCGACCGCGAGTGCGCCATACGTAAAGTTCAGGCCGGTGCTGTTGGTTGGGCTCACCATAACGGCGCCGGCACCTGGGATTTCCGCGCCAACGGCGACGACAATGTTCGCAGGCCCGATCTGGACATACACCCCTTCGGATGTCAGCGCTTGATAGTCGATCACGTAGCCGGCCCTTGCCTCTGCTGCATCCAGCAACACCGGCCGGAAGGTGGAGGAGGAGAGCTGCAAGACTGGGCTGCGTTGGGAGTCCAAGAACAGGATGGCGGCGGATCGGCCTTCATCTTGCCGGTCTTGGATATACTCGAAAGCCGCCTGGTTCAGGGCGGCGTGAAAGGCCTGCTCCAGCGCCTCGTCCTGAACGAAATGGTTCCAGTTTGACACCTGGGCCTGGGCTGCCCCGGTTAGCAGCAGCGCGATGAAGATGGTGACTAGGCGCATCGATGCGGTTCCAATTCTACCCCCAATACGGCGACGGATGCTCGCTGGCCGGCGATTGCCAGGACCGTTCACTCGGCCGGCGTGTGGCCGTAACTCTCATAGGTGAGGTCGAGAATGCGCTGGCGAAGGGCGATCGCGTCGGCGCCGTCTTGGTCGACGCGGAACGAGCCATTGTCATCAAGGCTGGCGACGGCGATCGCGCCATACATGAACTTCAAGCCGGCGCTGTTGACCGGGCACAGCATCACCGCACCGTCTCCAGCAATTTCCGCGCCTACAAAGCCGCCGAGGTCGATGCCGGCAGCATAAATGCCGAATCCGCCGCCCCCGAAATTGGCGATGCCGATTTGCACCCGCACCCCCTCGGAGGTCAGTGCCTGATAGTCGATCACATAGCCCGCCCTTGCGCCCGCCGCATCGAGCAATGCCGGGCGGAAGGAGGAGGAGGTGAGCTGGAGAGAGGGGCTGCGTTGTGAGTCCAGGAAGATGATCGCAGCGGGCCGGCCGTCATCCTGCTGTTCCTGGATGTATTCGAACGCCGCCTGGTTCAGCGCGGCGTGAAACGCCTGCTCCAGCGCCTCGTCCTGAACGAAATGGTTCCAGTTGGACACCTGCGCCTGGGCGGTGCCCGTTAGCAGCAAAACGATGAAGAAAACA
Source organism: Pseudomonadota bacterium (assembly GCA_039030175.1). Taxonomy (GTDB): domain Bacteria; phylum Pseudomonadota; class Alphaproteobacteria; order DSM-16000; family Inquilinaceae; genus JANQGH01. The sequence goes on along the minus strand of JBCCER010000278.1, from coordinate 3,184 downwards.
AACGGGCGCATCGGCGGGTTCCCTCTCACAGCGGGTTCGACATCAAGACGGTTTTGTTGGCCGAGTGTGTCACGAACGGCGTCGTAGCCAAAGCGGGGTTTGCCTAGGCGGCTGACAAGGTGCGCACCCAGACCTGCAGCGACTTGGCGGACAAAAGCTCGCCACGTAGTGTCGACCTTACGGCTCACGAACAGAAAGGACCGTCATAATGCGCGCTATGTCGAAACTTGCAGCCGCCCTTGCGCTGACGACCATTGCCGGCGTGGCGTCCGCCCAACAAGCGTCGGACCCCCATTGCGGGAACTTTGTCGCCTTCGTGGTGAATGACGATGTCACCGTCGTGGATCAGGGGCCGGAAGGGGCTAGCCCAGGCGACCAGCGGATCATTCGCGGCCGGTTGACGGATACGGACGGCAATCGGATTGGTCGGCAGCATGCCATCGCCACGATCAGCCACTCTTCGGTCGAGGGTGAGCCACTGTTTTACGTGACGTTGCTGGAGACGTTCGACGTTGGGACGGTGGCCTCCACGGCGATGATCCCATCGCCCAATGCTCTGGACCCCAGCAGTAGACCGGATGCCAGCTATCAGCGGGCTGTCACCGGTGGCACCGGCGATTTTGCCCACGCGACGGGCACGGTCACATTGGAATCCACTGCGGATGGCTCCCGCCGGGCGACCTACGACTTGGATTGTGGCTGAGCAGGCGGTTGGGCGGCGGCAGTAAATTCGCGCACCCAGACCTGCATGGGCTTGTGGGTTTCCTCGGCGTCGCCGAGGTCGCGCCAGGGGAAGTCGCAGATGAGGCCGTCGACCGGCCGATACCCGTGCCGCCGGCAAAAGCCGTCGATGGGGATGGCGTCGTCTGGTTTCGCTGGGTGATCGGCAGGGCGGACCACCGTGCAAAAGGCGATCTTGTGAAAGCCAGCGTCTTGCGCGACCTGTTCCATCTCGTCGAAAAAGCGCGCGCCGATGCCTTGGCGACGGTGGGGCTTCAGCATCAGGAATTCGGCGAAATAGAAGAATTCTTCCGGATCGAGGCCGGCCTTACGAAAGGGCGAAGCAAACTCGTCGGCATGGTCGATCAGGGGTGACGCCGTCGCCGCGCCGACCAGCTTGTCGCCATCGTAAGCGCCGATGATGACGGCGTCTTTTGACATCGCGAATTTCGACAGGTAGCGCCGCTCGTAGTCGAGATCCCCGTCATAGAGATACGGCCATTCGCGAAAGATCTCGATCCGCAAGCGGGCCAGGCCGTCAAGCGCGCGTTTGAAGTCTGCACCTGTCAGCTTCCTTAGAACAATCTCGCCCATGTCTGGCCTCTTGGCAGTCTTCTGTCGCGCGAGCAGCGAGGCGATGGATGTCGCGCCTTGCCGTCCGATCCCGCTTGCCAGAATCTGCTTGGGATCGCCAGATGGAGACAATCAAACTGAACGGAATGTCAGCTAAAGCGACCCCCGGAAAGGGCGTGTTCCAGGGTGTGCTCCGGCAGTTTGCCCAACTGTTCCAGCAGGCTGATGAAGTCGATATGGTTGTCGCCCTGGATCAGCTTGCCGTCGACGATCTGCAAATAGATGTTGCCGGTCGTGCAGATATCTTTGCCCGATTCACGGCATTTGGCATTGATCGTGACAAGCACCGAGGCCCAATCGTCATCCTCTATGAACCTATCGATGACGATGTCGAACTCGCACAGATTGGCGAGAAAAGCGCGGTGAAAGGCCTTGAATCCTTCTGGCCCGGTCAGTTCCTTTGAAGCAAGTCCCCTGGCTTCGGTCTCCGACACCAGCATATCGTCGATTGCGGATTCATCTTCCTCGGCCCAAACACGCCGGAACCAAGTTTCTACGACCTCGCGATTCTTGCTCATCGCACCCTCCTGATCCAAGTTGGAGAGTGAGTGTAATGCAATTTTTGGAATATATACAGAAATTTGGTGTTTTGACTTTTGGCGCACCCTCAAAAAAAGTCCGGCGACCCTTTTACGAAATGGCGAACTTTAAGATGAAGATCGCGGCGACGATGATCATGGCAGGGCTGGTATCGGCGAGGCGGCCGGCGAGCAGCTTGATCGCGACATAGGCGATGAATCCCATGCCGATGCCGGTGGAGATCGAGAAGGTGAACGGAATGCCGATTGCCGTGACCATGCCAGGCGCGGACTCGGTGATGTCCGTCCAGTCGAGCTCGGCGATGCCCTGGGCCATGACGCAGGCGATGAACAGGATCGCCGGGGCCGTCGCGTAGCTGGGCACGCTGGCGGCGAGCGGCCCGAAGAAAAGGGCGATCAGAAACAGGAAAGCGACCACGACGGCGGTGAGGCCCGTCCGGCCGCCGGCGCGCACGCCGGTCGCGCTTTCGACATAGGCGGTGGTGGTGGAGGTGCCCAGCGCCGCGCCGACGATCGTGGCGCTGCTGTCCACCACAAGGGCACGGCGCAGGCGCGGCATGTGCCCGTCCTTGTCCAGAAAACCGGCGCGTTGGGCAACGCCGATCAAGGTGCCGGACGAGTCGAAGAAGTTCAGCAGCAGGAAGGTGAAGGCGATGGTCACCAGCCCCAGTTCCAAGGCCTGGGTGAAGTCGAGCTGCAGCAGAGCCGGCGAGGGGTCGGACGGCAGGGCGAAGAGGCCCTGTGGTTCGGCAAGGCCGGCGATCATGGCGGCCGCCGTGATCGCCAAAATGCCGATCAGGATCGCGCCGGGTATTTTGTGATAGTCCAGCGCCACGATGATGATGAAGCCGACACCCGCCAGGATCGCCTTAGGATCGGCCAAATCGCCGACCGTTATCAGGGTCGAGGGGTCATCCACGACCATGCCGGCATTTTCCAGCGCGATGATGCCGAGCAACAGGCCGATGCCGGCGGAGATTGCCAGCTTCTGCGAGGGCGGAATCGCGTTGATCACCCAGGCCCGGATCGGCAGGATCGAGATGATCAGGAATAGGACGCCGGAGATGAAAACCGCGGCCAGGGCGACCTGCCAGCTGTAGCCCATCGTGCCGACGACGGTGTAGGCGAAATAGGCGTTGAGCCCCATGCCCGGCGCCACCGCGATCGGGTATCGGGCGTAGAGCCCCATGAAGGCAGAGCCGAAAGTGGCCGCTAGACAGGTCGCAACGAACACCGCATCTCGATCCATGCCCGCCGCCGCCAGGATCTGCGGATTGACGAAGGCGATATAG
>JBCCER010000277.1:0-4645 GCA_039030175.1 Pseudomonadota bacterium | reverse complement strand
GAAGCCAAGCTGGACGAATGGGAGAGGTGCTACAACTTCACCAGGCCACATGGCGCGTTCAACGGCAAAACCCCTTACGAAGCCCTCCGAGAACGCCTATCCTGATGGCTCACCGTGTCCCGTTAGGTCGCCTGCATTACAGATGAGCCCTCGATTGCCGATAATGAATGACCAAGTAGTTCAAGCCGATTTGGCTACGCGGAATGCCGCGCGATTACGGGCATCCGTTATCGAAGCCGCCGATGTCCGGAGTCACGTCAATACGGACACTATACCAGTACCCGCCTTTGATTCACGAGTTTAGACTGGAACTTGGGTGATACTCCGCCCAATGCTCGGCGATATCAATCCGTCGGGCGAACCAGACATCAGCATGCCCTGACGCGTATTCCAGGAACCGGCGCAGCGCGGCGATCCGGCCCGGGCGACCGATCAGACGGCAATGCAGGCCGAGTGACATCATCTTCGGGGCACCTTCGACACCTTCGCGGTAAAGCTCGTCAAAACTGTCCCGCAGATATGCTTCGAACTGGTCCCCTGCGTTGAATCCCTGCGGCGTGGCAAACCGCATGTCATTGGCATCCAGTGTATAGGGGACCACTAATTGGCGCCGCTTGCCGATCTGCAGCCAATACGGCAAGTCATCGGCATAGGAATCCGCGACATAGTCGAAGGAGCCGTCCTCGGCGATCAGGCGCACCGTGTTCATGGAACAGCGACCTGTATACCAGCCGCGCGGCGGCGATCCAGTGACGCGGGTGTGGATGGATTTGGCTTCCTCGATATGGGCGCGTTCTTGATCTTCGGGCATTGAGCGGTACTCGATCCACTTCAGCCCGTGGGACGCGATCTCCCAACCCGCCCCGACCATGGCCGCGATCTGATCCGGGGACCGCTCCAACGCCGTGGCGACGCCATAGACCGTGACCGGAATGCCCATCCCGGTGAACAACCGGTGCAATCGCCAGAACCCGGCGCGCGATCCATACTCATAGATCGATTCCATGTTCCAATGCCGCTCGCCTTCCCAGGCCGCCGCTCCGACGATCTCAGATAGAAACGCCTCGGACGCAGCGTCCCCGTGCAGGATGTTGTTCTCGCCACCTTCTTCATAATTGATGACGATCTGAACAGCGATATTGGCTCCCGCCGGCCAAAGCGGATCAGGCGGCGCTGCGCCGTATCCCTTCATGTCACGCGGATAATCGGTCATCGGCATCTCTCAGCTTGCCTTCAGGGTGGCGCGGGCCAGACCCACCGCAGCCGCCACGCCATCAATGGCATGCAGGCCAGACGCGTCATACATCGCCCGGCCGTATGGGGCCATACCGGCGCAGCCCAAGACCAGTGCGTCCGCGCGATCCTCCGCCGCTGCGGCGCGCGCGCATTCAACCAAGGTTGTTCGTGCAGTGTCGGGATCATCTTCCAATGCCAGGACTGGCAGGCCCGAAGCCCGAACCCGGGCGCAGGCATCGGTCAGCCTATAGGCCGCGAGGTTGTCTTCGATGACGCCAACGGAAACCTGCAACGTCGTGATCACCGTAAAGATTCCACCGTGTAACATGGCGATCAGAAATGCCGCCTGACCAATTCCAATGACCGGGATCGATGCCGCCGCGCGGGCCAAGGTCAAACCGGTATCATCGAAACAGGCGATGATGGCGGCATCATAGCCGTTGTCAGCGGCCTCCTCGCACGCCGCAATCACCCCGGGTGTCGCGACCAAGCCATCGGCTTCGCCCTGAATCGCGGGCGGCGCGTCAGCATTGGTCAGTCCGTCAATGGTAACGTCGGGTGCGGCTGCGGCGCGAGCCGCCTCGACAATACCGTCCGTCATGCTGGCCGTCGAGTTCGGGTTAATCGCCAGCACCCGCATCAGACCATGCCCTTGCCTGCGTCGGATGCCTGCCTTGCCCGGCGTCGGTTCGCTAGTATCGCAGCGACCAGGAACCCACCGACGATCAGGAAACTGAACGCGGTGGTCAGTGTGCCCAACGCATAGATCACCGGTGTGGTGACATTGGTTGTCATGCCGAAGATCTCCAATGGCAGCGTGTTGTAGGATCCCGCCGTCAGCAAGGTGCGGGCGAATTCGTCATAGGACAGTGTGAAGCCGAACAGCGCGACCCCGATCAGGCTGGGCGCGATAATCGGCAGGATCACGTAGCGCACGGTTTGCCAGCTGGAGGCACCCTGGTCGCGGGCAGCTTCCTCGTAGGATTTGTCGAACCGGTTGAAGACCGCGAACATGATCAGCAGGCCGAATGGCAGGGTCCACGTCAGCTGAGACCCAAAGCCGGATGTCCACCAATGCACGTCCCAGCCCAACTGGTTGAAGATCAACCCAACCCCCAGAGAGATCAGGATCGACGGGATCACAAGCGAGGCGATGACCACATAGAAGAGGATGGTGGACCCGGGGAAACGCACCCGGAACGCCAAACCGCCCATAACAGAGAAGACAACCGTCGTGACCATGACCATCAGACCCAGGGCGAAGGACCGCCCGAAGGACCCCCAGATATCACCAACCGCCTGTTGTTCGAAGAGATCCGCGAACCAATGGGTTGAGACGCCGTTCATCGGGAAGGTCAACCCACCTTGTGGCCCCTGAAACGACAGGATCGCGATGGTGATCGTTGGGCCATAGAGGAACAGTAGAAACAGTCCGAAGAACCCGGCGAGGATGTAGAAGGATAGAGGCCGCTTCTCCATCTAGAGTTCCTTCCGGATGTCGACGAAGCGCAGCATGATGGCGATGGTGATCAGCACCGTCAGGAGAAGCACCACCGCAGTAGCCGAGGCGGACGGATACTGCAGGAGCCCGACATCGTTGGAAATCAGCCGTCCGACATTTGCTTCCTGAGACCCCGACATGAACCGCACCGTGATGAAGTCGCCCATCACCAGTGTCACCACGAAGATTGATCCGATCATAATCCCCGGCTTGGTCAGCGGAATGATCACGTTTGTCAAGATTTGCAGGCCCGAGGCTCCGGCATCCCGTGCAGCCTCGATCAGTGATTTGTCGATGCGCATCATGGTGTTGAAGATCGGCACCACCATGAACAGCGTGTAGAGGTGCACAAAGGCCAGTACGACGGCGAAATCGCTGAACAACAGCCACTCCAACGGCTCGTCAATCACACCCCAGGAAATCAATGCCTGGTTGGCAATACCGTTGCGTCCAAGGAACGGAATCCAAGAAATCATCCGAATGATGTTAGAGGTCCAGAACGGGATCGTGCACAACAGGAATAACACGATCTGCCACGTCAAGGATTGCACGTGGAAGGCCAGGAAATTGGCAACCGTGAAGCCGATCAGAAGCGTGAAGATCCATGTCAGCCCGGCATAAATGAACGTCTTTAGGAACACCGAATAGGTGACCGGCGAGCCAAACAGGAACTCATAATTTTCAAGACTGAAGTCGGGATGGAATGACCACTCGGTTGCCGTCCAGAAGCTGACGGCCACGATCATCGCGATGGGCAATAAAAGGAAAAACAGCAGCACCGCCCAGATTGGCGTCGCCAACAGCAAAGCTGACAGGCCCGCACCAAAGCGGGCCCGCCGTTCGGCAGAGGAAAGGTTGGCCCCGGCTTTCACCGGGACCGCCCCCTCGTGCTCCCACCGGCAGTCACTTGCGTCTTAGGACGCAATAAACTCGTTCCACTTGCGAACCATGTACTGGTTCTCGTCCATCACGGCGTTCCAGCAGGCAACCGCGCCCATGCGGTCGTAGAAGCTGCCACCATCGCGGGTTGCGCCGGCCTTCTCCATCACGTCGCCGAACGGGTTGCTGATGTCGCCCTTGGCTTCCTTGCCCTCGAACCAGAAGCCCCACTCGTCTTCGGACATAAAGTTCTTCGAGGTCTCCGGAACCGCCGAGTAATAGCCTTGGCGCATCAGGAAGCCGCCGACCCAGCCCGAGAGGTACCAGTTTATATATTCGTAGGCTGCATCCAGTTCCAGGCCCGACAGATTGGCCGACAGGCCGATCCCGCCGCCCCAGGACCGGTAGCCCTCTTTCAACGGCTGGTAGACGCATGGGATGCCTTTAGATCGCACCGCAGTGATCGCGGGCGACCACATCGATTGGATCACAACCTCGCCCGAGGCCATCAGGTTGACCGACTCGTCGAACGTCTTCCAAAACGCCCGGAACTGGCCGTTCTTCTTGGCCTCGGTGAAAATCCCGAGGGTCATGTCGATCTCTTCCTTCGTCATGTTGCCTTTGTCGGGATACTTGTACTCGCCCATCGACTCGACAACCATCGCCATGTCCATGATCCCGATTGAAGAGATGTCCAGGATCGACGCCTTGCCTTTGAATTCGGGGTTCAGCAACTCCGACCAGTTGTTGATCGGCCGATTGATTAGGTCGGGGCGAATGCCCAGGGTATCGGCGTTGTAGATCGTTGGGATCAAGGTCATCCAGCCGGATTCTTCGTTGACGAACTCTTTGCCATCAACACCCGAAGCGAACCCAACAGTGTGTGGCGCGGTGCCTTGAGCGATCGTGCTTTCAGGCGTCAGCTTCCCATTCCGAAAGATGCCGACGATCTTGTCGTAGTTGGCGATCTTCGAGGTGTCCATGGCCTGCAAGTTGCCTGTCGGCCAGACCTTTTTACAGATCCAGTAT
>JBCCER010000276.1:0-4656 GCA_039030175.1 Pseudomonadota bacterium | reverse complement strand
TGCGTGCCCCGGCCGGAATTTGCGGGCGATCTCGGAATAGTCTTTTGAGCGCTGGTCGGTGTTCTCGATCATCAAACTAACCGGCGTGCCGGTTGTTCTGCCCTCGAACGTGCCGGACAGGATACGAACCTGATCGGCTTCCCGCCGTTGGGTCGTGTAGCGCGATTGACCGGGGCGCCGCTTGTCCAGGAAGGGCTGGATATCCTCCTCCGTTAGCTCAAGCAGCGGCGGGACACCGTCAACGACCGCGCCAAGCGCCGGTCCATGGCTTTCGCCCCAGCTAGTGAAGCGGAAAAGAGTGCCAAAACCGTTACCTGCCATCGTCTTGCGATCCAACCAGTGAGTCGATCCCACCCCGATCCATGGCATAGACCACGGCATCCTCCAACACATGACCGCCAACCGCCGCATATAGGGCTCTGGCGGCGACGTAGTCAGCGCTGCGTCCCGTGATCCATCGCATCCGCTGGCAGTTCTCGTGCTTTGCGATCTTGGCAAGATCGATCATCAGGGCCTTGCCGGCGCCGCGACCGCGTGCTGTCTCGGCCGTGTAGAGTTCTTTGAGGAACAACTCGCGTCCAAGCCCAGCTCCTGGGATCACCAGCGTATAGGTGGCAAAACCAAGAGCGTCAGCTTCCTGCCATGCCATTCTGCAAAAGACGCTGGGGCTAGGACCAAACAGGTGGTCACGCAAGAATGTGTCGATTGCGTCGCTTGTGCTTCCGTATAGCTGCCCGTAATGGTCCAGCATTGCCCCGAACAACGCGACCAGGGCTGGAAGCTCCTCCTGAACGGCCGAGCGAATCTCGATCAACGCTGGGCCGCCGTTCAGTTGTCGGGCTTGAGGGTTTCCAGCAGCTTGGCCGTTTCCGGAACCGAGTCGATGGCCAGCATGCCCACGGTGTGGAAGCCATTGTCGACGTGGTGGACCTCGCCGGTTACCGCCGCGCCCAAATCGCTCAGCAGATAGAGGCCCGAGCCGCCGACCTGGTTCGTCGTGACATTACCTCTCATGGGAGCGTTCAGCTCGTTCCACTTGAGAATAAAGCGGAAATCGCCGATGCCGCTGGCCGCCAATGTCTTGATGGGCCCAGCGGAAATTGCATTGACGCGAATGCCGCGCGGGCCTAGATCGACCGCCAAATAGCGCACGCTGGCCTCTAGCGCAGCCTTGGCGACACCCATCACGTTATAGTGGGGCATGACGCGCTCGGCGCCGTAATAGGTGAGAGTCAGAATGCTGCCGCCGTCGGCCATCAATTTTGACGCGCGCTGGGCGACTGCGGTAAGGCTGTAGCAGGAGATGTCCATGGTGCGCAGGAAATTTTCCCGCGAGGTATCGAGATAGAGCCCATCCAACTCCGACTTATCGGAAAACGCGATTGCGTGAACCACGAAGTCGAGCCCGCCCCAGCGGTCCTTCAAAGTGTCGAACACCGCGTCCAAACTGTCGGTGTCGGTCACGTCGCACGGCAGGACGAGCTCGCTGCCCACCCGTTCGGCCAAAGGCTGAACACGGCGCAACAGCGGTTCCCCTTGATAGGTGAATGCCAATTCCGCACCTTGAGAGGCACATGCGCTGGCGATTCCCCATGCGATCGACCGGTCGTTGGCGACCCCCATGATCAGGCCGCGCTTGCCAGCCATGAGGGGCGAGGAAACGGACATGAAAGCGCCTTTCTTACGGAAACTTGGCCTCGATTTGGGCCGGGTGATCCTACACGAAAGCGAGGTCGGGTCAACGACACCTGGCCACGTGCCAAGTGGCGGAGGTGATGGCGATGAACTCACCATTCTTTGAGCGAATTAAGTCGGTACCAGGTTATCGACAGGCATCGGAATTCGTCAATTTCACGCGCTATGCCCTATCGCGCTTCTATCATGATGAGTGTCTGCAGGCGGCCGCATCGCTGACCTATACCGTCCTGCTGGCCCTGGTTCCGTTAACTGCGCTGGTGATCGCCATCTATTCAGCGTTCCCTGCATTCGCCGATTTGCAGGAGACAGCCCAAGAGCTGATTTTCGATAACTTCGTGCCGCAGGTCGGCGAGGTGGTATCTGAAAACTTGCAATCGCTGGCGGGCAACGCGGGCGGTCTCACGGCCGTTGGTACGATCGGCTTGGTGGTGACCTCCATATTGATGTTGGCCACGATCGAAAGTTCGTTCAACGCCATCTGGCGGGCCCGCGAAAGCCGTTCCTGGCTCATTCGCCTGCTCACCTTCTGGGCCGTCCTGACACTTACGCCGCTGCTGTTCGGTGCAAGTCTGTCACTGGGGACAAGGCTGCTCAACGAGACCCGCGGGGTGGGTGGAGGGCCTTTCATCGACACGGTCGCAGTCGTCTTGCCCGTTTTGCTGCAGATAGCAGGCTTTGCGCTGCTGTATTGGATCATCCCGAATCGCTCGGTGCGTTGGCGAGACGCCGCGATTGGTGGCCTGGTCGCCGGCATCCTGTTCGAGGTGGCGAAACGCGGTTTTGCCTTCTACCTGACCTCGTTCCCCGTCTATCAGACTCTGTACGGCGCGCTGGCGGCGATCCCGATCTTCCTGGTTTGGCTGTATCTGGTCTGGTCAATCACTTTGATGGGCGCGGTAGTTTCCGCATCCTTGCCCGACTGGCGATCCGGAAAGGCGATTGGCAGCCGATTGGATGCGATGTTGCCGGGGCCAAGGCTGACGCTAGCGGCCGGTATCCTGCGCGTGTTGTCGGATGCTGGTCGTATGGGCGTTAGCGTGACCCGGTCCTATATTCTGGCGCAAATCCCCATCGGGCCGGCCGCGGTGGACGCGATGCTGGATATCTTGCGCCAAGGTCGCTTTGTCGAGCGAACGACCGACGATCGCTGGGTCATGACCCGCCAGCCTGCCGTCACCACCTTGCATGATCTACTGAGGGCGTTGGGCATAGGAATGCGCGGACCCGTCGGTCGCATCGGCGCGGTACAGGGGGCTTGGCAGCAGCATCTGATCGAGCGAATCGATGCCGCCGAACGAGACTCGGCGGAAGCCTTGTCGATTACCTTGGCCGATCTGTTTGCCGTGCCGGACGACGATGACGACAAGACGGTGACTGCCCTGCCAAATCGCGAAACTGGCTAGCGCCAAGGCCAGCGACCCACCATCTTCGCCAGTCTATCGCCTCTCCCGACGGGCCATCACTCAATGAATGAATCTAGCGCCGCAACTGACCAAATGCGTACCGACGATCCCTTTGCGCTGTTCCAACGCTGGTTTGGCGAGGCTAGGGCCGCAGAGGCGGTCGACCCCAATGCGATGGCCTTGGCAACCGTGTCGCCAGAGGGGGCGCCCTCGCTGCGAATCGTACTGCTGAAAGGGGTCGATGATCGCGGATTTGTCTTCTACACCAATCTCGGAAGCCGCAAGGCTGCCGAACTGCAGGCCAACCCAAACGCGGCGCTTTGTTTCCTCTGGAAAAGCCTTGGCCGCCAGGTCCGCGTCGAAGGGGTCTGTGAGCCGGTTTCCGACACCGAGGCGGATAACTATTTCGCCAGTCGGCCACGCGGGTCCCAGATCGGGGCATGGGCATCAAAACAGTCGCAACCGCTGCCCGAAAGGTCGGTGCTTGAACTGAGGGTTGCCGACTTTGAGAACAAGTTTGAGGGCGGTGATGTCCCAAGACCCGATTTTTGGTCGGGGTTCAGATTGGTGCCTGCACGTTTTGAGTTTTGGCACGGTCAGCCGTCTCGTTTGCACGACCGCATGGTCTACGTGGCCGACGGTAACCGCTGGTCGGCCGAGAGGCTGTATCCCTGATGCCGCGCCAGACGGTGGACGATCAGACTGCCGGAAGGCTGAAACGGCAGGCAACCATTGCCAGCGCCTCAGTGGCTATGATCCTGATTTTGGCAAAGCTGGCCGCGTGGCTGGTGACCGATTCGATCACCATCCTTGCCTCATTGCTGGACAGTTCCGTCGATTTGATCGCTTCGTTGGTGACCTTCTTTACGGTTCGTCAAGCCATGCGGCCGCCGGACAGTGCTCATCGCTTCGGTCACGCCAAGGCAGAGCCTTTAGGTGCTTTGGTTCAGTCCGCCTTTGTCGGCGGGTCTGCTCTATTCTTGATTTTCCATTCGGTTTCCAGACTGCTGACACCGCAGCCTGTCGTGCAAGAAGCTGTCGGCATAGCAGTAATAGTTTTTGCGATGCTCCTGACGGGCATCCTCGTGGTCTACCAGCACATGGTCGTCGCCCGAACCGGGTCCATCGCCATCCGCGCCGACCGCATGCAATATCTTACGGATCTGGTGTTGAACCTAACAATCATAGCGGCGCTGGTCGTGGTTTCCCAGACAGGTTGGCTGTGGGTCGATCCCATTGTCGCGATCATCATATCCATCTGGCTGTTGCGCTGCGCCGGTCAGATCGTCATGCCGGCGCTCGACCTCTTGATGGATCACGAATTGCCTGTAGAAGATCGCGAGCGGATCGTTGAAATCGTACGTGCCAATCCCGCAGTAGCCGATCTGCATGACCTTAGAACCAGGGACGCTGGCAGTCGGCAATTCATCGAGCTGCATCTGGAGGTCGACGGATCGATGACCGTCGACGCGGCGCACGAAGTCTGCGACGCGGTTGAATATGCTCTTCGGCAGTCCTTTCCAACAGCGGACATCCTTTTGCATCAGGAGCCGGC
>JBCCER010000275.1:0-4658 GCA_039030175.1 Pseudomonadota bacterium | reverse complement strand
GGCGTCAGTGCCTTTCTCTATGGCTCGCATCATCATACGCGGGGCGATCTGTCCCGGTTCCTTCTGACGCGCGGAATATGGCTGGTTTGCGTTGAGATCGTCTTCGTTTCGCTCGCCTGGAACTTCAACGTTCTGGGCGAGAATTATCTGCTTTGGCTGCAGGTCATCTGGATCTTAGGCCTTTCCATGATCGTTCTGTCCGGCCTGGTTTGGCTCCCGCGCCTTGCAATCGCCGTCATCGCCTTGGTGTTGATTCTGGGTCACAACTTGCTCGACGGTGTTCAGCCGGCGCAGGGTGACGCGTCCATGCTTTGGCAGGTCCTCCATATCCAAGGACCGCTGCCGGACTTCGATCTCTTCAATGCATTCGTCCTATATCCGCTGATCCCCTGGCCGGGCGTCATGGCCCTCGGATTCGTGCTCGGGCAGATCTTTTTGGGTGACCCCAAAGTCCGGGTTAGGCAACTGATCGGTCTGGGCGCGACGATCACGGTGGCCTTCTTCGTCTTTCGCTACTTTCAGCTCTATGGTGAGCCGAACGGCTGGGTCGTTCACCCGACGATCCCGGCCACCCTCGTCGACTTTTTCAACGTCACCAAGTATCCGCCGTCCCTGCAGTATTTGATGATGACGCTGGGTCCGATCCTGCTCTTGCTAGGGTTGCTGGACCACGCCCGGGGAAGGATCGCCAACATCTTCCTAACGTACGGCCGCGTGCCGTTCTTCTTCTACGTCATCCATCTTTATGTGATCCACCTTTGCGCCATTGCGCTCGGGTGGGCGTTGGGTTTTGCCGTCAGCGATATGTTTGTGTTTTTCTTCTACTATCCGCCGGATTTCGGGATCAGCCTCGGGGTCGTTTACGCCCTTTGGGTGGCCATAGTGGTCGCGCTTTATCCCCTGTGCCATTGGTTTGCTGGCGTGAAGGCGCGGCGGAAGGACTGGTGGCTCAGCTACTTGTAGAAACCAAATCGTCGCATCCGCAATTCACGCGACTTTTGCGCATCTGTCGTTTGCTGAAGACACTACGATGGGATCTTCCATACGAGGAGAGGGCCAATGACGCGCGCTGCCCTGTGTCTACTCGCTGGTGTTTTGCTGTCCGGCACTGCAATGGCGCAACAGGACGTCAGCATCGAAGCTTGCAGCAATAGTGATCAGGCGCCTGACGCTCGAATCGAGCTGTGTTCCGCCGTTCTGGACGTCGAAGAAAGCGGTGCGCAGGCAGCTCTGGCATTCTACCATCGCGGGCTCGCCCGTCTCGAACTTGGGAACCACCGTCAGGCCATCGAAGATTTTGACCGCTCCCTGGCGATCGATCCGGAGTCGGCCGACGCCTACAATGACCGGGGCGTTTCCTACATGGATATGGGCGAGGTCGAAGTATCGATTGCGGATTTCGACCTGGCTCTAATGCTGGATCCGCGCCATGCCGACGGTTGGTACAATCGAGGAAGCGCCTATCACCTGCTCGGCTGGGACGAGCGGGCGATCGAGGATTACGACCGCTTGCTGGAGCTTTATCCCGACGATGCGCAAGGCTACGCTGCACGCGGCTATTCGTACCATCTGCTGGGCCAACTCGAGCGCGCGCTGGTCGACTACGACCGGGCGCTTGCTCTCGATCCGCAGGACGCCATCGCGTTGTCGGATCGCGCTGCCGCCTATTTCAGCTTGGGCGACCCCGAGCGGGCGCTGCAGGGCTTCAGCCAATCCATCGAGATCGATCCGGACTTCGACGAATCCTACAGTGGTAGAGGTCAGGTCCACTGCGCCCTGGGCAATGCCGAACTCGCGGCTGCTGACTGGGCGCGGGTGAACGAGTTGAGGGACGCGCCTTATCGGCTCCAGATCCAGGAAACCCTCTCACTGAGCGGCTACTACCAAGGTCCGATCGACGGCTCGATGGGGCCAGAACTGCGCGCCGCGCTCTTGGCGTTCACAGAGGCTTCCTGCCCGCTCTAGTGACAATCCGTTCCGACGGTCTCAACCTTTCCGGAATCGCTTAGACACGCGTCGGACGCGCTTGTATCCTGACGCGTAACCAGCGCAACCACGGCTAAAGTGAGGTCGCCCAAATGGCAAAAACCGATGTGGTCAAGGGCATCTTGGCCAACTACGAGAGCGATAATCCAGGCAGCAAGGCCAACATCGCCCGCATATTGATGCAAGGTCGCCTCGGCGGCACGGGGCGGGTGCTGATCTTGCCGGTCGATCAGGGGTTCGAGCACGGCCCGGCTCGTAGCTTCGCCGGCAACCCACCTGCCTACGACCCGCACTACCTCTATCAATTGGCAATCGACGCTGGGTTGAGTGCGCTGGCCGCTCCGTTGGGCTTACTTGAGACCGGCGCGGATACATTCGCGGGCGACATTCCGTTGATCTTGAAGGCCAACAGCAGCAACAGCTTGGCCACGGAAAAGGATCAGGCGATCACGGCCACCGTGGACGACGCCCTGCGCCTTGGCTGCGCCGCGGTCGGCTATACGATCTATCCAGGCTCCGAACATCAGTTCGAGATGATGGAGGAGGTTCGCGCGGCAGCTCACGAGGCACGCGCCAAAGGTTTGGCGGTTGTGGTTTGGTCCTACCCGCGCGGTGGCATTCTGTCGAAGGAAGGCGAGACGGCAGTCGATGTAGTTGGCTATGGCGCACATATGGCGGCGTTGCTTGGTGCCCACATCATCAAGGTCAAGATCCCGACAGATCACCTAGAACAGCCGGAGGCAAAGGCCGCTTACGAGGCAGCGAATGTCGATATTTCAACTGCGACGGCGCGTATCCGCCACATGGTGCAATGTGCCTTTGATGGTAAACGGCTGATGATCTTCTCCGGCGGGGCGGAGAAGGATTTGGATACGCTGTACGGCGAAATTCGTGCCGTGCGCGACGGCGGCGGCAACGGCTCGATCATTGGCCGCAACAGCTTTGAGCGTCCGCGGGACGAAGCTCTGGCGATGCTGGACCAGATCATCAGGATCTATCTCGACCAGGACTAGAAGCAGTCCTAGAGCCGTTGCCAACAGGCGATTAGGGACTCGACGCCTTTTCCTGGGGCTTGATGGCGAACCAGGCAAAGATCACGATCGCTGCCATGACGGCGGCGGTGGCCAGAAACGCGACCTGATACGAACCGGTCGCGGATAGCAGGCCGCCACTCAGCGCGATGCTCATCGTGCCGCCGAGCAGGCGGGCGGTCATCGTGACGCCGCTCGCTTGTCCCTGTTTTTCCGGTGGCGCGGCGTTAAGGACTTCCCGCATGGCCGGCAGATAGCACACCGGCATCGATGCCCCGAACACCAAGAAGGCGGGCACCAGCCAAAAATAAGAATCCCAATAGGCGGCAACCCCGACCCAAGCGACGCTGATCGTGCCTGCTGCCAGCCCGCCGATCGCTGGTATCCGCGAACCGATCCTATCGGAAAGCTTACCCGCTGGGCCTGCCGAGAATGGCGTGGCGAGAACGGCCACTAGCATCGCGATGCCTGCGATCAGGGGACTCATGTTGAGATCCTCCTGAAGATACATGGCGCCAAACACCACGATGTTGATCTTGGCAAACTGGGTCGAAAACAGGATCAGAGTGGAGGCGGTGAATGTTGAATTTCCGAACAGGCTGACGTCGATCAGCGGTTCTTCACGCCTCAATTCAATCCTGCCGAACAAGGTCAAGAACAGTACAGCGCCGACCAGCGACCCGATGCTCAGCAGGCTGATCCATCCCCAATCGGCGCCTTGCATCAGCAACAGAACCAGTAATGTCAGCCCGGGCACCAAGGTCACCAGGCCGGCGACGTCGAGCCCCTGGCCCTTTTGCGAATCCGGCAGGTCCTTCAGGATCGTCAGGGTCATGACGATGATGCCGATCGTGATCGGGACATTGACCCAGAAGATCCACCGCCAGGAGAGCAGTTCGACCAGAACGCCGCCGACCAAAGGCCCGGCGGTCAGGAACGCAGTGCCGATCGCCGCGACCACACCCATTGCAAATCCGCGCTGATCCTTGAAGACCACCGAGGCGATCGCGATTGAGATCGGAAATATCAATGCAGCGGCAAGGCCTTGGACCGCCCGCGCCGCGATTAACCAGACCGCACCCTCGGCAAAACCGGCGGCGAGAGACGCCAAACCGAAGAGGGCTGCGCCGACAATGAAGAGGCGCTTTAAGCCGACGATGTCCGCCAGCTTGCCGCCTGCCGCGGCAAAGCAAGCAAAGGCAAGCATGTAGGCGTTAATCACCCAGTGAGCCGAAGTCTGCGAGATGCCGAGATCGCTGCGAATGGTCGGCAGCGCGACACCGATGATCGACTCGTCAAGCAGGATGAGCCCGCCCGTGCATCCCAAGCCGATCAAGATGAGCCATTTGTTTTTGGGTCCGCTCATCTGAGGCACGCACTCCGATGGTGGTGGTTAGGGTCGCCGTGTCAGTTTCACTAGACGCATGTCACGATGAAGCGTTCGCAAACGATGTGCAACAGACCTCGTTTCCGCTGCGATCGACGGATGCTAGGCTATGCGCGAATTTGCGCCACTGACCGAGCAACCAACAATGAGCGACGATCGCCCGGAACATATCGGCAGCTTCGATTACGTC
This sequence comes from Pseudomonadota bacterium, assembly GCA_039030175.1. GTDB lineage: Bacteria > Pseudomonadota > Alphaproteobacteria > DSM-16000 > Inquilinaceae > JANQGH01. The sequence goes on along the minus strand of JBCCER010000275.1, from coordinate 64 downwards.
ATCGTAGGCGCCGGTTCGGCCGGCTGCGTGCTGGCCAATCGACTGTCGGCAGACCCGAAACGGC
>JBCCER010000274.1:0-4666 GCA_039030175.1 Pseudomonadota bacterium | reverse complement strand
GTTGAAGTCCAGAATGACCCGGCCGGCCGAATCCGACCCGAGATCCGCCCCCTTTATCGTGTCCAGCAGATACCGGCCGCCGCCATAAGTTGCGCTGTTCGACGTCGCATCCTGGAATGGAAGAAACACGCCGCCGCCATAGAGCTGCATCCAGAAAAGGGTTAATTCGCCGCCCAGCACATTCTTTAGACCGCTTGTCCGGGCAAAGGGTTTCAAGCTGACCGTCCCGTCCGCCCCTGCCGGGACATTGATGGCTTCGTCGTCTAAGGGCGCCGTCAAGTCGACCGCGAATCGGAATCGCTTGTCATAGGAATAGAAGGGCGGACCGTCATATGACGTCCGGCCATCGCGGGCGATTGGCGATTGAGCGTGGTTTCGAAACAAGTCCGAGCGAACTTTTCGCCACTTTGCCCACGCGGCTTGCGGGTGGTCCGCCTGCTCCCGGACCTCTCGATAGGCCTCGAAAATCGCTCGTCGCCAGTCCCAAAGCGAGGTTGTAGCTTCTAGACTCTGTAATTCGCTACTCATCATTAGACTCTAGCGGGCACATGGCGCGATTTCAGCCACCAATCCGATGGTTGAATTTTGAACGCTCGCATGGCGGCGCGCGCTGCGCTAGCCCGGATATCTCAGCAGATCCATGCCGTCGCGGTGTCGATCCGGCCGTCAGGGCAGAAAAACGGTGCCGGGCGATGTGGGGCATCGGCTAAGGCGTTTGACGCACACTGTCGGCCGGAGCGACACCGCCCGAAGGGTCGCGCCCCGTCGGCCGTCCGCCGCGGCGACGACCCTCTCCGATGCGCCCGGCATCGCCTTCGGGTCGTCTCCTTGCGGTCCGGACCGGCGGGACCGCGACGACGGCATAGATCTGTTGAGATATCCGGGCTAGTGTCCCCGGCGCTATGCCAAAGGATATCGAAGAAAACATAATGGCTGTTTCTATTGACCCGCACGCCGTTGTGGCGCCGGGGGCTCAATTAGGTACCGGCGTCAAGATCGGGCCGTTTTGCAATATCGGGGCGGATGTCGTTTTGGGCGATGGGGTCGAAGTGATCTCGCACGCGGTGATCGACGGAAAGACGACGGTCGGCGCGGGAACAAAAATCTTTCCGTTTACGTCACTCGGCGTGCCGCCTCAGGACCTGAAATACAAGGGGGAGCCGACAACCCTCGTGATCGGCAAGAACTGCCAAATACGCGAGCACGTCACCGCCCACAGGGGAACGGCGCACGGCAAGGGTGAGACCAGGGTCGGCGACGACAGCCTAATCATGATCGGCGTCCATATCGCCCATGACTGTCAGGTTGGGGCACGCGCGATTTTTGCCAATGGGGCCACGCTCGGCGGGCACGTTACGATTGGCGAGCAGGTGTTCATTGGCGGATTGACGGCGATCCACCAATTCGTGCGCGTTGGGTCGTACGCCTATGTCGGCGGCATGGCGGCGATTCGCTTTGACGTCATACCGTGCTCCATCGTGATGGGGGCTGACGATGGACGATTGTCCGGGCTCAATTTGGTCGGCCTGAAACGGCGCGGATTGCAGCGCGACGAGATCAATGTGCTGCGCCGGGTTTACAAAACCATGTTCCGCGAATCCGGCACAATGAAAGAGCGTTTTGATCGGGCGCTGGAGCTCTACGCGGATGAGCCGGCGGCTCAGGAAATCCTGTCTTTCATTCGCGAAGGATCGGCACGGTCTTACCTTCGGGACAACATGTCCGAGCGGGATGACGACGACGACCACGAATGACGGATCGCCGCTGGGCCTGGCGGCGGGTAGCGGAGATCTCCCCAGACAGTTGATCGCCTCATGCCGCCAGGTGGGGCAACCAATCTACGTCATTGCCCTGAAGGGCCATTGCGAACCGGAAACGGTGCGGAATGTAGACCACGCTTGGGTCCGGCTCGGCGCCATCGGCCAAATGCAACGTGCGATCAGTCAAAGCGGACTCAACCGGCTGTGCATGGCGGGCAAGGTCAAAAAGCCAAGCTTGCTGACGCTGCTGCCGGATTGGGAGATGATGAAGTTTATCCTCCGTTTCGGCTTTCGCTCACTCGGTGACAACGCGCTTTTGGAGGCGGTGCGCCAACGGTTGGCGGAGGAAGGGGTCCAACTGGTCGGCGCTCACGAGATTATTGCCGATCTGCTGATCCCGTCAGGGCCGCTAACAGCCCTCAAGCCGGATAGCTCGGCGCAGGCGGATATTGCGGTTGGCCTCATAGCTGCGCAACAAATCGGTAGGGCCGATATCGGCCAGGCCGTGATAGTGCGTGGAGGCACCGTCATTGCACGCGAGGGCGTCGATGGAACCGATGCCATGCTAGATCGCGTGCGTCGCGAGACAGTTGGTCGGTCAATCCCCAGCGGGGTCCTGGTGAAGATCAAGAAGCCGGATCAAGACCAGCGTTTGGACCCGCCGGTTATCGGCGTGCAAACCCTAGAAAGAGCGGCTGAGGCCGGCCTTGCCGGCATCGCAGTCGAGGCGCGGGGCACCCTCGTGGCAGATAGAAAAGCTGTAGAGAAAGCTGCCGAGCGGCTGGGTCTATTTGTCGTCGGTGTTCCGGTGACGGTTGCTGCCTCCGGATCGGACGCTGCGCCCGGTTAGGCCGGGACCGGCCGGGTAGTCGATTGTTTCGCGCTTGGTCTCACGCGGCGATGACAGATCCCCGGGTCTGTATCGCATCTCGCGAAACATCAGCCGCCAAAGCCCATAGATATTAATCAAGATCGCCAGACCGAAGCCAACGGCGAATATGATAATGACGACGAGTTGCGGGTCGTTGCCAGGCAATTCAGGCATCCGACCCGCCCCTCGTTCGATTACTCACGCGGTAAACGCTATTCCTCGACGTTCACCCAGCGTAGCAGGAAAAAGTTGTCCGGCCGCTGAATGACCGAGACGTTGTTCTGCGCAGCCCAGACCAACGGCTGCACGAACAAGGGCACATAGACCCGGTCTTCGCGCAGGATGGTGTGGATGGCGTCGATGTCCTGCTGGCGCTGATCGGGATCGATCGTCGTCTGGACGGCGGTCAGCAGTTCGTCGACATCCGGATTGGAATAGCCGCCGAAGTTCCAGCTGCCCAACCGCAGCTCTTCGTTCGGGGTCGCCATCAGGAAACGAACCGGGTGCTCGGAATCGAACGTGCCCGGTGACCAGCCCAGCATATACATGTCGAATTCGCCGGCACGCAGGTTGGTGAAGTACTGGCTGACCGGTTCGGCCAGCAAATCGACGTCAAGACCGATTTGCTGCAGCATCCCGGTCACGGCCGTGCAGATCGCTTCGTCATTGATGTAGCGATCGTTCGGGCAGCGCAGCATGAAGTCGAACCCGTCCGGATAGCCGGCCTCGGCCAACAGCTCGCGAGCCCGATCGGGATCATAGTCCAAGCGCTGATCTTGCTCGGCGGTCCAGCCTGCCACCGAAGGACTGACAAGCAAGCCGGTCGATTGGGCATTGCCGCGCATGATCGTTTGGACGATGGCGTCGACATTGATCGCCCGATAGACCGCCTCGCGTACCCGCGGATCCTGGAACGGGTTGGCACCCTCGACCGAGGAATAGGCCAGCTCGTCATTGGCCTGATCGAAGCCAAAGAAAATCACCCGAGCCTCAATGCCCTCGATCAGAGAAAGGTCAGGGTTTTCAGCGATGCGCGGCGTGTCCTGCAGCGGGATCGGCTCGAAGAAGTCAATTTCACCGGAGATGAGGGCGGCCACGGCCGTCGCCTGGCTGGTGATCGGCGTGAAGGTTGCGCGATCGATATTGTGCATCGGCTCATCCCACCAGTCTGGGAAGGCCTCGACAACAGTCTCGATATCCGGCGCGCGTTCTACCACCATAAACGCACCGGTGCCGTTGGCATTCAGGGTGGCGTAGTTGTCGCCCTCCGTAACTGGGCTTTCGGCGCCGTTTTCGACCGCCCAATCGCGATCCATGATCATGAAGTTGGTAATACTGGTCGGGAATAGCGGGTCGGGCCGGCTGGTCATGAAATCAATGGTGTAGTCATCGACGACTTGGACGTCGGACACCGATGCAAACCAAGACCGCACATCCGATACCTCAGACGATGCGCGCTCGTAGGAGAATAGGACGTCGTCGGCGGTGAAATCGTTCCCGTTATGGAAAGTGACGCCTTCACGAAGATGGAAGCGCCAGCCCTCGTCGCCCAGTGGCTCCCAACTGGCGGCCAGTGCTGGCTCCAACGACATGTCGGGCGCGCGGCGCATCAGGCCTTCATAGATGTTGTTCAAAAAACCGAGGACCGGCGCCGTGTTGCGCGCATGCGGGTCCATGGTCGATGGGTCGGTACGTCCGGCCCAGGTGAAGTCGGCTGCCGAGGCCGTAGTGGTGACAGCCGCTGTGGCGGTCAGCGCGATTAATGAGGCGGACAGGGTAAGGGCGGCACGGCGCATATGGCTACTCCATCAACGTGAAAGATCGGTCCCTGAAGGGGGGAACGGACAGGTCTATCGCGCGACGCTCGCTATCGCGAGTCAGCGCTTTCCTTTTTCACGATAACGTGAGCGGCTTCCCGAATAAAGTACAGGATTTTGCTGTTGTATCAACTTGCCTCAGCTTCTGCCTTGCGCATGGCCCGTTTGCGCTCATGCGTGTCCAAGAGAGCCTTGCGCAAGCGGATCGATTTCGGCGT
>JBCCER010000273.1:0-4692 GCA_039030175.1 Pseudomonadota bacterium | reverse complement strand
GGTCGGGCTCAGGTGCATCGATACCCCACAACCGAACGCGTTCTTCGCCGAGCTGAAACCGGTCTCCGTCCGTAACGGTTTGCCCTGACGCAGGGGTAATCAGCAGCAAAACGGCAAGTATCGCAATACGCTTCATGGTTAATCCAGATTCCGCGTACTATCACCTAATCCATTGACAGAAGACGGTGTTATCACGGTCGAGGTCCGTCTCTCTTCGGTGCATTCCAACTCGTAGCGTTGGATTCTGCTCAAGGTCCGTCAAAACCTATCTCGCAGTGCCAGCCGGTGCCAAGACAATCTGATGCGCCTTCCTCGTGCCGGAGGGTCGGCCTACCGTGGGTCCACCAGTACCGGCGGGATGTGGACCAGCCCCGATTCCGGGGGCGCAGCACCGTCGATGAACTCGAATGCCCGCTCGACCATGGTCGAGACATCCTGGCGCACCATAATCACCGGAATCGGCAGGAACGCTGCAAATGGGTTCCAGTCAAAACATCCTAACGCGAGCCGAATGAACTCGTCCGACGGCAGTCCCTTGATGAACTGGACGGCGCCTTCGAATGCCTCGATCGAATTAACGAACAGGCCCGCCGGAAGTCGCCCCAGGCGACCATAGAGCGAGCTTAGGGCATCTTCAACATCACCCAGAGAATAGCCGCAGGTTATGATGCGTTCCGGCGTGGCCTCGTAACCACACTCCGCCATCGCGCGGCTAAACCCCTTGATGCGTTCCGATGTGGCGTATTCGCCACTGTAGCCGCCGATGAACACGAGATCGGCCGGATCGGCGCCCTGAGTTTCCGCCAATGTCTGAAGCAAGCGGCTGGCAAGCAAATAGGCACCCAGCGGATTGTCGCTGACAACCGACGTGCCGTCGCCCGGGATGTCAAGATTGATGTGTGGGGTATCCGCTTGGCGGCAAAGGGCGTCGAGAGGGCCGGGGTCCGAGGCGCCCACAATGAAAAGGCTCTCGACCTTTTGCGCCAGAAGAACCGTCACAGCATCATGTTCGCGTTCTGGATCGCGCCGCGTGCTGATAACGGCTGGGCAGAGACCGCGGCTGCGTGCGGCTTCCTCAAACCTCTCCGAAAGCCCGGAAAAGAACCGGTTCTGATAGTTCGGAACGATCATGCCGGCGAGGCCGGATCGGGCAAGCCTCAGCCCACGGGCCTGCAAGTTGACGGAGAAGTTCGCCTCGGCCGCGATCCGTTCGACATGGGCAGCGGTCTCAGGTTTAATGCGGTGGTCCCGCCATTTGTTGTTCAAGACAAGACTGACTGTCGTTGGCGACGTTTGGGCTCGCTTGGCGATATCGTAAAGGGTAGGGGGGCGCTTGCGCTCAGCCAAGTTCGGGTCGTCCGTGTTCTCTGATGGGGATCGGTTCACTAACCACCCCCTGCCGACTATCTCAGTGGCCCATTCCACATTCGGTAAGGCGCGTCTTGGGCCGCCTTTCCTTATACATGCCCAGCAAATAGGTCGCTTGCTTGTTTTGCTAAATCCATTTAGTTTCAAACGCAAGCTCCGGAGCATTCGTGCTGACCGCCCGAAGGCGGTGAAAACGTGCAACTTACCGGACCATAGCCGGCCTAGATGTTTTCGATATCAGCCAGCTCATCCGGAGTGCCGGTCCAACGGACCAAACAAATGCAGACAGGAGGAATTCATGCTCAAGAAGTTGGCTTACGGACTTTCTCTCGGTGCGCTCGCAATCGGGATCAGCGCCGCCGCCATGGCGCAGGACGCTCCCCGTATGGGCGTGGTAGTCAAGATCGGCGGCATTCCATGGTTCAACGCCATGGAGGTCGGCATCCAAAATCAAGCCGAAGAGCTGGGCTGGGACGCCTGGATGGTCGGTCCGACTAGCGCCGACCCGGCCTTGCAGGTACGTGCGGTCGAAGATTTGATCGCCCAGGGCGTCGATGCGATTGGCGTCGTTCCTAACGATGCGGAAGTCCTGGAGCCAGTCCTGGCGCGGGCACGCGAGCAGGGCATCCTGGTCATCACCCATGAATCGCCTGACCAACAGAATGTCGACTGGAATTTCGAGCTGGCCTCGGCCGAGGGCTTTGGTGAAGCCCATGCCGCGATGCTTGCCGACCGCATGGGCGGCGATGGCGAGTATGCGGTCTATGTTGGGTCGCTGACTGTGCCGCTGCACAATGCTTGGGCCGATGCAGCCATCGCCTACTTGGAAGAGAACCATCCTGATATGACCCTTGTCGCCGACCGCTTCGGCGTAGCGGAAAGCGTCGATGACAGCCGGTCCACCGCCTTGGATCTGATCCAGGCAAACCCAGACCTCGAGGGTTTTCTTGCCTTCGGCAGTCAGGGGCCGATTGGCGCGGGCCGCGCCATTGACGAGCTTCGCCGAGGTGGCGAAATCCACGTTCTTGGGCCGTTTTCGCCGGGGCAGGGGCGCCGCCTGGTCCATGACGGCGTGCTGACCGGCGGCTTTATGTGGAACCCGATGCAGGCCGGCGAGGTCTTCGTCACGATGGCTGACATTCTGCATGACGGCAACGAGGTTACATCGGGTATGGAGATCGAGGGATTGGGTGTCGTCGAGCCTGATTTTGAGACCAACAACATCATCGTTGATCAGTTGGTGACGCTGAACAGTGATACGGTGGACGAATTGGCCGACATGGGCCTCTGATCGGTTCACCTAGCCTTGGGGCCGCCCTGACGCGGAGGGGGCGGCCCTCATTGGTTTCTTTATCGCTTTGACATTCGGCCCGCTATTGTCTCGCGGGTGGAACCAGTGAAGCACGCATATGCCCTATCCGGCTCAGAATCAGACGAATGACGTCCGACGCCGACCTTCGGTTGTCAGGCTCGAAGGCATTTCCAAGGCGTTTGGAGGCGTTCAGGCCCTGCGCGATGTTGATTTTGAAGTTGCGGAGGGTGAGGTCTGCTGCCTGGCCGGTGAGAACGGCAGCGGTAAAAGTACCCTGATCAAAATTATAACGGGCGTCTACAAACCGGACGGTAGCGCAATGATCGAGTTTGCAGGCAGACGCATTGCGAGCCTGACGCCCGTCAACGCGCGGCAGCTAGGCGTTCAGGTCATTTGGCAGGACCTGTCCCTTTTCCCCCATCTCACGGTGGCCGAGAATATCGCCTTTGAGCGCAACCTTGGTGGTTGGCCGCGCTGGACGGGCCGGCGTGGGTTTCGCCAGGTGGCACGCGCTGTGCTCGATCGGCTCGGATTGCGGCTCGACCTCGACGCGGCCGTCAAGGATCTGCCGATCGCCCAGCGCCAAGTGGTGGCCATCTGCCGGGCGCTGGCGGCAGAGCCCAAGATCGTTTTTATGGATGAACCGACGGCGTCGCTGACCAAGGCGGAGACCGATGCGCTGCTGGATGTCGTCAGACGGTTGGCGAACGACGGGATTTCAGTCGTTTTTGTCAGTCACCGGCTTGCCGAAGTTTTAGAAATTTCCGAACGGGTGACCGTCTTACGAGATGGTCGAAAAGTAGGTGATTTCCCGAGCCACGACATGACCCAAACGCGGCTCACCGAGTTGATGACGGGGGCGACATTCGATGACCACCCCCACGCGTCCGATCGGTCAGCCGCACCAGTTGTTCTGGAAACAAAAAGCCTGACGCGATACGGCGAGTATCGCGACGTGTCCATCACCGTTAGGCAGGGAGAGATCGTTGGGCTGACCGGCCTTCTGGGTGCGGGACGGACCGAGTTAGCGTCGACATTGTTCGGGATGACGCGTCCGGATAACGGCAAAATTCTGCTGAATGGTGAGCCTGGGGTTTTCGCCAGCAACCGTGAGGCTATCGAAGCCGGCATCGGCTATGTCCCGGAAGATCGCCTGTCGCTCGGCTTGGTTCAGCCGCAAACTATCGCCGACAACATCGTCGCGCCCGTGCTCAAGGACGTCTTGGGCCCAGCGGGGCTGGTCGACTCCCGCCTGAAATCCAGCCTGGTCGACGGTTGGATCGAGCGCTTGTCGATCAAAGTCGGGCGACCGGAAGACGCCGTCAACATGTTGTCCGGAGGCAACCAGCAGCGGGTCGTCTTAGCCAAATGGCTGGCTACCAATCCGAAACTGATGATCTTGGATGCGCCGACAGTCGGGGTCGATGTGGGCGCGCGGGCCGCGATCTTCGAGATCGTTCGAAGCCTGGCCGAGGCCGGCATGGCTATCTTGTTGATCTCGGACGAGATTCCGGAGGTCTACTTCAACGCCGATCGTGTCCTGCACATGCGTGACGGTCAGATCGTCGATGAATATGTGCCCGAAAAGACGTCGATGGACGAGATCGAGATGGCGGTCCATGCCTAACAGTCGGCTCCTGGCCATCCACGGCACAGAGGCATGGCTGATCATTGTCATCGCGCTGCTTGTTCTCTTCCTCGGGGTTTCGACCGATTCGTTCTTAACCGTTTCCAACCTGTTCAATCTGCTCAACGTGTCGGCGATCAATCTGATCTTTGCCGTGGGGCTGTTGGCTGTCTTGGTCGCGGGCGGGATCGATATCTCATTCGCGGTCGCAGCCTCGGTGGTTCAGTACCTAACGGCACTGGCGGTGGAGCAACTGGGCGGTGGTAGCTGGGCGCTGGGATTTGCGCTCGCCGCGGGTTTCGGCTTCTGCCTAGGAGCCATTAATGCCGGCCTGATCCACTATTTTCGGATCATTTCGATCGTGGTCACCATCGCCACTTTCAAT
>JBCCER010000272.1:0-4708 GCA_039030175.1 Pseudomonadota bacterium | reverse complement strand
GCGAATTTGCGCCACTGACCGAGCAACCAACAATGAGCGACGATCGCCCGGAACATATCGGCAGCTTCGATTACGTCATCGTAGGCGCCGGTTCGGCCGGCTGCGTGCTGGCCAATCGACTGTCGGCAGACCCGAAACGGCGCGTTCTGTTGCTCGAGGCTGGCGGTCGCGACAGCTATTTCTGGATCCATGTGCCGGTCGGCTATCTCTACACCATGAACAACAAGCGAACCGATTGGTGCTTCAAGACGGCGCCGTCGGAGGGCTTGAACGGCCGCTCGCTGGCCTATCCGCGCGGCCGCGTTCTGGGCGGCTGCTCGTCGATCAACGGCATGATCTATATGCGCGGCCAGGCGCGGGACTATGACCAATGGCGCCAGCTGGGCAATGTCGGCTGGGGCTGGGACGATGTGCTGCCGCTGTTCCGCAAGTCCGAGGACTATCACAGGGGAGAAGACGACCTGCATGGCAGCGGCGGCGAGTGGCATGTCGACAAGCAGCGCCTGCACTGGCCGATCCTGGACGCCTTTCGCGACGCCGCGATCGAGGCCGGCATCCCCATGACCGATGATTTCAATCGCGGCGACAATGAAGGCGTCGGCTATTTCGAAGTCAACCAGAAGGGGGGTTGGCGCTGGAGCACCGCCAACGCGTTCCTTCACCCCGTCGCCGATCGCCGAAACCTCACCGTTCTGACCCACGCCCAGACGGACCGCTTGATCATGGATGGTAAGCGGGCCAAGGGCGTTGCCTTCCGCCAGAAAGGCCAGCCTAAGACGGCGTTTGCCCTTGGAGAGTTGATCCTGGCAACGGGCGCAGTCGGCTCGCCGCACCTGCTGCAACTGTCAGGCATCGGCCCGGGTGCCATACTGCAGGACAAGGGCATCGACGTGATCCATGATTTGCCGGGCGTCGGCGAGAATCTGCAAGATCATTTGCAGATCCGCACCGTCTACAAGGTCGAAAACACGGTCACCCTCAACCAGAAGGCCAACAGCCTGATCGGTAAGGCGGGCATGGCGCTGGAATATGCGCTACGTCGCACCGGCCCGCTCAGCATGGCCCCCAGCCAGCTTGGAGCATTCGCCAAGTCCGATCCGTCCATGGAGACGGCCAATCTCGAGTATCACGTCCAGCCGCTCAGCACCGACAAGTTGGGCGATCCGCTGCACAAATTCCCGGCAATCACCGCTTCGGTCTGCAATCTGCGCCCGGTTAGCCGAGGGCATGTTCGGATGGCATCGCCAACGCCGACGGACTCCCCGGAAATTCAGCCGAATTATCTCGCCGAGCCGGCGGATCGGCAAGTGGCCGCCGATGCAATCAAACTGACCCGCCGTATTTTGGCGGCCGCCCCCCTGCAACCGTTCCGACCGACCGAGATGCTGCCCGGTTCCGAGCTCCAATCAGACGAAGATTTGGCCAAGGCCGCCGGCGATATCGCCTCGACCATCTTCCACCCGGTCGGTACATGCAAGATGGGCCATGACGACCGCGCCGTGGTCGACGACCGGTTGCGTGTCCACGGCATCGAGCGCCTGCGCGTGGTCGACGCTTCCATCATGCCGACGATTACCTCCGGCAACACCAACTCGCCGACAATTATGATCGCGGAGAAGGCGGCGGAGATGATGATAGCGGACGGCTAAGCGGCCGCTTCGCCGTAATAAAGCGTCACGACATGCTTGGCCTGGGCGAAGAATAGCCAGCGTTCGATGGCAAGACCGCCAGCCATGCTCGCCACGGCGATCAACATCATGATGGTCGCGGCGGTTCCACTGGCAAAGATGGCGATCAGGCTACACAAGAACGGCAGGGCGAAGGCGTTCGTCCAGACGATCTGGCGCAGCCTGTCGGCATGTTTGCGGGCGATGCTGAAACCCATCTCGGTCAGCAAGTAGTTGTCCATCGTGTGCGGTGGATCGACGAGCCGAACCTTGCCGCTTGTTGATGTCGCGGGTGTGCCCAGGCCGGTCGCGGTCTCTGCGGTGGAAACCGGTGTTGCGTTGTCGGTTGCCCGCCAGTAGCCGAACTTGATGGCGGCGGCCGCCGCGATGGCGACGAGCGCGATGGTGTCCAGCGTTACTGTGGTCGGAAGCCGCCAAAGATGGCCGAGCAAGGACAGCAAGACTGCCCCCGACATGGCTGCGAATGCGAGATAGGACACCGGCGTCCAGCTGGTGTGCCAGGTGGGGATCGATTTCAGCGAACCGTAAATCATCGACGTACAGATGACGGTGCCGACGCAGGCGAGCGCCGTCAGCAAACCGAAGATGGCGGTCCACCCAGGCGCCGGCCCGACGATCAACCAAGCGAGGCCGTAAAGGCCGGCGGGGACGTAGGTGACGATCGCCGCCACGCCCTCGCGACTAAGCCACGAGCTGCGCCATTGGCTCAGCGCCCGCCAAGCCCGCTCGGGATGGCCGAGATGGAAGGTCGATGAGACCAAGCCGGCCGTAACCAGACCAAACCCGACGCCGAATCCCACAACGGCGAACCAGGCTCCAGCTGGCAGCAGGCCCAAACTGCCGTAGAGACCGAGCCAGAACAGCAAGCCATAGCCGGCGCCCGACGCGGTGGTGAAGAAGATGACCGATTTGGCGGGATGCATGGCGGCGCTCTATCGCGACAGCACTTTGTCGACCCAACGGGCCAACGGGCCAGCCTCGCCGGGGTCTTCGTCCGGCGTCAAACGCGGCGCTGACAGCGGGTCGGCCGGCACCTTCTTAGGCCGGGGCGGCAGGTATTGGTTGACGGGCTTGGTGCCTTGCTCGGGCATCAAATCGTAACCGCCGCGTGCCGCGACCAGCAGCGAGATGTCGCTCTCCGGGTCACCCAAATCGCCGAAATGGCGAGCGCCGGCCGGGCAGGTGGAGACGCAGGCTGGCACCCGGGTGTCTTCGGGCAGGGTCTCGTTATAGATCCGGTCGACGCACAGGGTGCATTTCTTCATTACCCCTTCATCGTCGTCATACTCCCGCGCGCCGTAGGGGCAGGCCCAGGAGCAGAGTTTGCAGCCGATGCAGGTGTCCGGATTAACGAGGACGATCCCGTCCTCCTCGCGCTTGTAGGAGGCGCCGGTCGGGCAAACGGTGACGCAGGGCGCGTCCTCGCAATGCAGACAGCTTTTAGGGAAATAGACCGTGCGGCTATCGCCCGTATCATCATCGACCAGTTCGAACGTGTGGACGCGGTTGAACCAAACGCCGGACGGGTCGGCGCCGTAGGGTTGCTTGTCCGGCAGCGGGCCGGAATGGCCGGCGATGTTCCATTCCTTGCAATGTACCGCGCAGGCCTGGCAGCCGACGCAGATGTCGAGGTCGATGACCAGGCCTAGCTTCTTCGCCGGCGCATGTTTGGGAAGATTGGTCATCGGTCGGACTCGGTCTTGTTGCCGTGCCCGTCGGGAACCCCCTCAACGGTTTCGGCGACCTCATGTCGATTGCCGATCCAGTCCTTCTGCGAGACTGGCGGCTCGCCGGACGGTTGACCCGTCAGGGTCTTACCGTAGCGAAGAATGGAGGGTCTTTTCTTCGCCAGGGGAGCGGGCTTTTGCGGCTGCGCTATCGGCGCTGTCTCGCCCACTTCATCGGCTGCGCATTTGTCGACGTTGACCCGCAGATCATACCAGGCCGCTTGGCCGGTGACGGGGTCGGAGTTGGCATAGCGATAACCGCCCTCCTTGGCAGGCAATAACTCCGAGATCAAGTGGTTCAGGAGAAAGCCCTTCGTCGCTTCAGGTGCGGCGTTGTCGAGCCCCCAGGCACCTTTGCGCTTGCCGATCGCATTCCAGGTCCAAACCGTGGATTTGTTCGTGCCGGTCATCAGCTTGACCTGGCCCTTGACCCTTCCGTGCGGGCTGGTCAGCCAGATCCAATCATCGTCTTCGATGTCTAGGTCGGCAGCGGTTTCCGGGTGCATATACAGCCGATTGGCGGTTGTGATCTGTCGCAACCAAGCATTCTGCGAGCCCCACGAGTGATACATGTGCATCGGGCGTTGGGTGATCGCGTGCAGCGGATACTCCTCGCCATCGACGGCTTCTTCCTCGAAAGGCATGTACCAGATCGGCAGCGGGTCGAAATAGGTCTCGATGCGTTCTTTGTGCTCTGGAGGTGGCTGCATGACGCCATGTCCGCGCGCGGCGAGGCGAAACTTCTGCAGGGTCTCCGAATAGAGCTGCAGCACGATCTGATCGGTACTGGGCACAAATCCCATGGACTGTGCCCAGTTGAGGTAGGCCCCGTTGGCGTGCCTGAGATAGCGCTGATCGGCCGGAAGATCGTGGCTCCAAAAGGCACCGTTCTCGATGTATCGATTTAGCTGGTCCGGATTGACCGGACCCTTGCCGTACGCACCCCCATCGCCGCGCCACCCCGCCAGAGGACCAACGCCAGGCGTACGTTCGTGATTGACGATATAGTCGGCGTAGCCGCCTGGATAGGTCGGCCTTCCCTCATCATGGTTCCACATACCCGGTAAGCCCAGACGCGCGCCAAGATCAAGCAAGACCGTTTGGAATGGCCGAACATCTCGGTCAGGCTCGACCACCGGCTGGCGAATGGCATCGCCCGGCCCGTGGGCGGACGAGATCGGCCGGTCCAATAGCGAGATGCAGTCCCAGCGCTCCAAATAGGTCGTGTCCGGCAACACCAGATCGGCGTACGCGACCGTCTCCGACCAGTACGCGTCCGAATAGATGAAGCGG
>JBCCER010000271.1:0-4718 GCA_039030175.1 Pseudomonadota bacterium | reverse complement strand
GTAGCGGCGATTCTGTTTACGCTCGGCATCTTCGGCATCTTCCTCAATCGGAAGAACGTGATCATCATTTTGATGTCGATCGAGCTTATGCTGCTGGCGGTGAACATCAACCTGGTCGCCTTTGCCACGCACCTGAACGATCTGGTCGGGCAGGTGTTTGCCCTTTTCGTGCTAACCGTCGCGGCCGCTGAAGCGGCCATCGGTCTTGCAATCCTGGTGGTCTATTTCCGCAATCGCGGCTCCATCCAGGTCGATGACGTCAATCTGATGAAGGGCTAGGACACGATGGAAACCCTGGCCTTTTTCGCGATCTTCCTGCCGATCATCGGCTCGGTCTTGACGATTCCGTTCGGTCGGGCCTGGGGTGATCATGCAGCGATGGCGGTTTCCGTCGCATGCCTGTGCTTGGCTGCGATTTTCTCTGTTATCGTCTTTTTCAACATTATCGGCGACGGTAACGATTTCGTCCTGACGCTGTTCCATTGGATGGCGGTTGGCGACCTTGAGGTCACCTGGGCTCTGAAATTCGACAGCCTGACCGCGGTGATGTTGATCGTGGTCAACGGTGTCTCGTCGATGGTGCATATCTATTCCATCGGCTACATGCATCACGATCCGCACCGGCCGCGTTTCTTCGCCTATCTCAGCATGTTCACCTTCATGATGCTCATGCTGGTGAGCGCGGACAATTTGGTGCAACTGTTCTTCGGCTGGGAGGGCGTGGGCGTTGCCTCGTACCTGCTGATCGGCTTTTGGTACGATCGCGAGAGCGCCAACAAGGCTTCGATGAAGGCGTTCGTTGTCAACCGGGTCGGCGACTTTGGCTTTGCCCTTGGCATTTTCGCCATCTTCTTCCTGTTCGGCTCGGTCGATTTCGACACGATCTTCGAAGGCGCGCCGGGCTTGGCGGACGCGACCTTCAACTTCCTTGGTTGGGAAGTCCATGCGCTGACCACGGCCTGCTTGCTGTTGTTTGTCGGTGCTATGGGCAAGTCGGCCCAGCTTGGGCTGCATACCTGGCTGCCGGACGCCATGGAAGGCCCGACGCCAGTCTCGGCACTGATCCATGCTGCGACCATGGTAACGGCCGGCGTCTTCATGCTGGCCCGCATGTCGCCGCTGTTCGAATACGCGCCATGGGCGCTGCTGGTGGTGTGCATCGTCGGTGCGCTGACGGCCTTCATTGGCGCGACGATCGGCATGACCCAATGGGACATCAAGCGGGTCATCGCCTACTCCACGATGAGCCAGCTTGGCTACATGTTCTTCGCCATCGGCGTGTCGGCCTATCAGGCGGCGATCTTCCATTTGATGACGCACGCCTTCTTCAAGTCGCTGCTATTCCTGAGCGCTGGTTCCGTGATCCACGCGATGTCGGACGAACAGGACATGCGCAAGATGGGGGGGCTTGCCCGGCACATCCCGTGGACTTATTCCATGATGTGGATCGGAAGCTTGGCCTTGGCAGGCATCGGCATACCGCTGACGTTCGGCATACCATTCTTGTCTGAACTGCCGGGTATCGGCTTCGCCGGGTTCTACTCGAAGGATTTGATCATCGAAGCCGCCTTCGCAGACCACACCTGGTTTGGCGAGCTTGCCTATTGGCTGGGGACGCTGGCTGCTTTCATGACCGCATTCTACAGCGGACGTCTAATTTTCCTCACCTTCCACGGCAAGTCACGCGTCGAAGAGAAGGTTGCGGCCCATCTGCATGAATCGCCGTGGGTCATGCTTGGCCCGCTCTGCGTATTGGGTTTCGGCGCCACTTTCGCCGGTGCGATTGGCTACTACTGGCTGGTTGGCCACGGCATGGAGGGCTTCTGGGGCCACAGCGTCCTAGTCCTGCCGGGCAACGACACGATCGAGGCAGCGCACCATGTTGCGCTTTGGGTCAAACTACTGCCGCTGGCGTTGGCCGTTTCGGGCCTGATCATTGCCTGGCTCTACTACATGGTGATCCCATCGCTGCCGGCGGTGACGGTCCGCGCGTTCAAGCCGATCTACTATCTGTTCTTCCACAAATGGTACTTCGACGAGCTGTATGACGCGACATTCGTGCGCGGCGCGCAAAAGGGCGGCGAAGAACTGTGGAAGGTCGGCGATCAGAAGATCATCGACGGCTTGGGACCGGACGGTTTTGCCAGCGCGTCGCGTATGTTGGCCGGCCGGTTTAGCCGGCTGCAGTCCGGCTATCTCTACCACTACGCCTTCGCGATGCTGATTGGGGTGGTGGTCTTCGTCTCCTGGTACCTCTACACCCTGCTCGGCTAACGCGAGATCACGAACAGACAATGACCAGCTTTCCCGTTCTGTCTCTGATCACGTTCGTGCCGCTTGTCGGGGCGTTGATGATCTTCGTGATGGTGCAAGGCGACGATAAAGAAGATGTCGCCCGCCGGTCGCGATGGATGGCGCTGTTTACCTCCGGCATCACCTTCCTGATCAGCCTTATCCTGTGGTTCGGCTTCGACCGAGGCAGTGCGGAGTTCCAGTTCGAAGAGACGCTGACCTGGTTCCCGGGCCTCAACATCTCGTACCGGATGGGGGTGGACGGCATATCCGTCCTGTTCGTACTGCTCTCGACCTTCCTGACACCGATATGCGTGTTGGCAAGTTGGGAGTCTATCAAGGACAGGGTCAAGGAATACATGATCGCATTCCTGATCCTGGAAACCTTGATGGTTGGGATGTTCTGCGCGCTCGACTACGTGCTGTTCTACGTTTTCTTCGAGGGCGTCCTGATCCCGATGTTCATCATCATCGGCGTTTGGGGCCATGGTGAACGGCGGATATACGCGGCGTTCAAGTTCTTCCTGTTCACGCTGCTCGGTTCGGTCTTGATGCTGCTGGCTCTGCTGGCGCTCTATCTGCAGGCCGGCACGACCGATATTCCGACGTTGATGCAGACGGATATCAGCTACGACCTGCAGATCTGGCTCTGGCTGGCCATGTTCGCCTCGTTCGCCGTCAAGATCCCAATGTGGCCGGTTCATACCTGGCTGCCGGATGCGCACGTTCAGGCGCCAACCGCCGGTTCGGTCATTTTAGCGGGCGTCCTGTTGAAGATGGGCGGATACGGCTTCCTGCGCTTTTCCATACCGATCTTGCCGGAAGCTACCGAGACGCTGACGCCGCTGATCTACATCCTCAGCGGGGTAGCCATCGTCTATACATCCCTGGTTGCGCTCGCCCAGCCCAACATGAAGAAGCTGATCGCCTATTCGTCGATCGCCCATATGGGTTTCGTGACGATCGGCATGTTTACCCTGACCTTAGAAGGCGTGACGGGATCGATCGTTCAGATGCTGAGCCACGGCGTGGTCTCCGCAGCGCTTTTCCTGTGCGTTGGCGTGGTCTACGACCGGTTGCACACGCTTGAAATCTCGCGATACGGCGGGTTGGTACACAACATGCCGACCTACGCGTTCTTCTTCATGATCTTCATGCTGGCGTCGGTCGGACTGCCCGGCACTAGCGGGTTTGTCGGTGAGTTCATGGTTCTGGTGGGTACTTTCCAGGTCAATACCTGGGTGGCGCTGATCGCAACCACGGGGTTAATCCTTGGCGCGGCCTATATGCTCTACCTCTATCGCCGGGTCGTGTTTGGCAAGCTGACAAAAGACGACGTCAAGGCCATGCCAGACCTCAACATGCGTGAGGTGGCAATCTTCGTGCCGATGGTAATCATCGTGATCTGGATGGGGATCTATCCATCAAGCTTCACCGATATCACCGACGCGTCGGTAAACAATCTGATTGAAAACTATCAGCAGGCATTGGCGCCGGATGAGGCCGTCGATGTGGCCGAACGGTAGGCGAGGGTCGATCCGATGACTAATACCGATCTGATCGTCGCGCTGCCGGAACTCTTCCTGGCCGTCATGGGCATGGTCCTTCTGATGGTCGGTGTGTTCTCAGGCAAGGGAGCCTCGCGGCTGGTCAATTACCTTGCCGTTATCAGCTTCGTCATTGCCGGAATCCTTGCCGTCGCCACCTTTGACGGCCCGCAGACAGCTTTCAACGGCTTGTTCCAGGTCGAATCCTTCGGCCTGTTCATGAAGCTGCTGGTGCTGGGCGGCTCGGCGCTGACCTTGATCATCAGCCAGGATTTCATAGAACGCGAGCAGATGGACCGGTTCGAATACGGGGTTCTGTTCGTCTATGCCACGCTCGGCATGATGATGATGATCAGCGCGGGCGATCTGATCTCACTTTATCTCGGCCTCGAACTGCAGAGCCTGTGTCTCTATGTCATTGCCGCATTCCGGCGCGATACGGCCCGGTCGTCCGAAGCTGGCTTGAAGTATTTCGTGCTTGGTGCGCTCAGCTCCGGCCTGCTGCTGTATGGCGCGTCTATGGTCTATGGCTTCTCCGGCACGACCAACTTCGCTGCTCTGGCCAACGAATTTGCCGGTCAAGAAAGTCCAGCGCTTGGTCTTATCGTTGGCATCGTGTTCATCGCAGCGGCGCTGGCCTTCAAAGTATCGGCCGTGCCCTTCCATATGTGGACACCGGACGTCTATGAGGGCGCACCAACGCCGGTTACTGCTTTCTTCGCAGTAGCGCCCAAGATTGCCGCCATTGCGCTGTTCACGCGCGTTCTGCTGGAGCCGTTTGGCGATTTGGTCGCGCAATGGCAACAGATCATCGTTGTCACCTCGATCCTATCGATGGCGCTCGGCGCCTTCGCGGCCATTGCCCAGACGAACATCAAG
>JBCCER010000270.1:0-4837 GCA_039030175.1 Pseudomonadota bacterium | reverse complement strand
CGACGAGCCGCTGTCCAACTTGGACGCGGAGTTGCGTGTCCAGATGCGGGTCGAAATCTCACAGCTGCACGAAAAGATCGGCATCACGACCATTTACGTCACGCACGACCAGGTCGAGGCTATGACGCTTGCCGACAAAATTGTCGTCCTGCGGGACGGCATCATCGAGCAAGTTGGAAAGCCATTGGACATCTTTGACGATCCAGAGAATTTGTTCGTTGCCAGCTTTATCGGCAGCCCCAAAATCAACATTTTGGATGCACGCGTTGCATCCGTACACGGGCGGTCTGCGGTTCTAAGGCTGCCGGGTGAGGTGGATCTGACTTGGACCGCTGAGCGTGTGCCGCCTGACGCGGGCAGCATCGTTAAGGTGGGCCTCCGCCCTCAACATCTGGTTCAAACTTCGGAGCCGGGCGGCCTGAAGGTCGAGGTCGATCATATCGAGCATCTCGGCGGTGTCTCGTATGTCTACGGCCATCTAGTTGATGGGTCTAAACTCACGCTGGAAAGCCGCTTGGATCGTAGATCTTCGCGTCGGGACGAACTCTGGGTTCAGCCATCGCCGGAGCATATCCTGGTATTCGCCGAGAACGGACAACGCGTGCGATAACGGGCACTGCGATCGGCATTCCGTCCTCTTCGATTGAGAAACAGGCCTACGAAAGCCGACTGATTGGCTCTAATTGTCAGAAAACGATGATCCAGACGTAGCCGAACCGTCATAGCCTTGCTATTTTATTCCACGCTGGAATTTATTGGCTATGGAGGATCCCATGACATTGACTCGACATCTTTGGGTGCCGCTTATGGCGGCTTCCGCGCTTGCAACGACTATGGCGGCGGCACAGGACACCACGCTCACTTACATGATGTGGGATCCCGCTCAGCTCGAAACCGAACAGGCGGCGATTGCGGAGTTTGAAGCGAACCATCCCGGCGTTACCGTCGAGGCGCTGGCGATGCCGCCGGCCGACTACTGGCCGAGACTGTCGGCGCTGGCGGCGGCCGGTGATCTGCCCGACGTTTTCGCGATGTCGTCCGGCTTTGTGCAGAGCTGGGCCGAGGCCGGCAATTTGGCCGATCTGTCCGGCCTGATTACCGACGAGCAACTAGCACAGTATTATGACAGCGCCGCCTCGGTCGGCGTTATTGGCGATGCCCGCGTCGCGTTCCCACAGAACTGGGTCGCCCCGGTCATGTACTACAACATTGACATGTTCGACGCTGCCGGCGTTGAGCATCCGCAGCGCGACTGGACGTGGGATGATTTCCTGGCCGCGGCCCAAGCGCTAACCGTGGATGAGAATGACGATGGCACGCCGGAGCAATACGGCATGTGGCTCTATGGCCGGTACGCGCATATCGAGCCGTGGATCTTCCGCAATGGGGGACGGCTGCTGAACGACGACATGTCGGCGATCGATCCGTCGCCTGAAGCCGTCAACGCACTGGAATTCCTGACCTCGCTCGTGAACGAGCACGGCGTCGCGCCGGCCCCGGCCGACATGGAGGGCATCCGCCAACAGGACGTATTCCCTCTTGGTATGGCCGCGATGTGGGTCGACGGGTCTTGGAACATCGCCAATGTGCGCGACGTCGCCGGCGACAGCTTCGAATGGGGTATCGCGCAGGTTCCGGTCGGACCGGATGCCACCGAAGAGACCGCGCGGGCTTATGCTTGGGCCGATATGTTGGCGATTGGCAACAACTCCGAACAGCCCGATCTCGCTTGGGAATTCATCCAACACATGGTTGGTGAGGGACGCACGGCGTCCGATTTCCTGGGCGGCAAAATTCCGGCATTCCAGGCGATTGCCGAGAGCGAAGACTGGTTGGAAGCCGACATGCAGCCGGCCAACAAGGACCTCTTGCTAGAGATCGGCACTCAGCCGATCGAGACCGGATTCTCCCGTGACTGGAGCGCATGGCGCGGCTATGCGGCGTCCGGCTCCGGCGGCATGAACGGGGAGTTGGATGAGGTGTTCAACGGCCGCAGCGAACTGGACGAGGCTATCGAGAACTTCGTCGCCTACGGCAACGACGTCCTGTCTCGGTAATCCGGCGACTACGGGCCCGCCGGGGTGAAGCAGAATGATCGCCATTCGCCCCTCCCCTGGCGGCCCCGCACCCATTAACCCGATATGACCCCGGCCTGGCAGCGCTATGCACCGGCGCTGATTTTTTTGCTTCCTGCACTGGTTGGACTGGCCGTTTTTCGACTGGTTCCGATCCTGTGGTCGTTCGTCCTTTCGTTCTATGACTGGCAGATTTTCGACCAGCCGTCCTTCACCGGTCTCGACAACTACATCCACATCCTGACGTCGCCGGTGTCGGGGCAAGTGTTGCTCAACACAGCGGTTTTCGGGCTGATCTACGTTCCGGGCTCGATCATTCTTTCCCTGATACTCGCCTCGGTGCTGAACAATGCCCTTCGGTCATCCGCCTTTTTCCGAAGCGCGCTGTTCGTCCCCTACATCACGTCGACCGTGGCCGTGACGCTGGCCTGGAAGTGGATCTTCTCCACGCGCTTTGGCCTGCTGAACAACGCTCTCGCCTGGATTGGTATCGATGCGGCCCCCGCTTGGCTGGCCGATCCAACCTACGCCCTGCCCGCCGTCGCCATCGTGTCGATCTGGAAAGACGTAGGGTTCTACATGATCCTGCTGTTGGCGGGGCTGCAGACGATCGATCCAACTTACTATGAGGCCGCGCGCATCGATGGTGCGCGGGTGCTGCGCCGGTTCTTCCGGATCACGGTGCCATTGCTGTCCCGTAGCCTGTTCTTCGTGCTGATCATCGCCATCGTGCGATCGACTCAGACCTTCGAAATTACGTACGCGCTCACCGAGGGTGGGCCGAACCGGTCGTCCACCACGCTAGCCTACTTCGTATACGAAAACGCCTTCATTCACTTCCAAATGGGATACGCGGCGGCGTTGGCGTACATCCTGTGTTTCGTGCTCGGCCTGCTGACACTTGTGAACTTCTATTTCCGGCGGCGGTGGGTTCATGAATAGGCGCGTATCCGCCCCCGGGGCTCTGGCCGTCCTTTACGGCTTTCTGATCGCGTACGCGGCTTTGTCGCTGATGCCGTTCGCCTGGATGCTGATCACCAGCTTCAAAGAACAGTCTGCGCTCTTCCAACTGCCGCCCAGCTTCAGGCCATCGCTGCTCTTCTCCGACACGCCGTTTGAGAACTATTCGGTGATCTGGAACGAGCGCAACTTCGTCACCTTCTTCCGAAACTCCGCGTTCGTTTCGTTCATGGCGGCTATCGGCCAGGTCTTTACCTGCGCGCTTGCCGGATACGCTTTCGCGCGGCTGCCCCTGCCCGGCAAGAACATCATCTTCGCGATTATCCTGGCGACCGCTTTCGTGCCGACGGAAGTGACGATTATTCCTGAATTTCTATTGATGCGCGGGTTCGGCTGGCTCGACACGTTCCTGCCCCTGATCGTGCCGTCATTTCTGGTCGGCGCGTTCGGCACGTTTATGCTGCGAGAGTATTTTGCCTCCCTGCCAAATGACTATGCCGAGGCCGCGCGCATGGACGGCGCCAGGGAGTTCCGCATTTTTTGGCGCATATATCTGCCGCTCGCCCAGCCGGCCCTGATCTCGGTCTTCGTCATCGCGTTCATCAACAACTGGGACGAACTGCTACGCCCGCTGCTCTATCTCACGTCACCCGAGCTCTACACGGTGCCTCTGGGTCTCTTAAGTTTCGTCAGCCAGTACGAGGCTGCATGGGGCCAGCTGATGGCAGGATCGGTGATTTCCACACTGCCCCTAATCATCATCTACGTACTGACACAGCGCTACGTTCTGGCAGGCTTCTCCGGTGGCGGGGTGAAGGGATGATGGCCGTCGAGCAGAGCCAGTTCAGCCTCCTTCAGCGCCAAGTCTTGCTCCGGCTGGCACAACGTGGAGCCCTGCCGCGCGGCGTCCTTGCCGAGGAGCTAGGGGCCTCACGGCAGACGATCATGCGGCTCGCCAGCACGTTACGCGATGCGGGTCTCGTGACGGAACGGCGGCGGTCCGCGACGGGCCGAGGTCAACCGGGCCTGGAACTCGACTACCGAAGCGGCACGCTCGCAACAGTTGGCCTGTCGATCGCGCAACACCAGATCAGCGTTACACTGCGCGATGTCGGCGGCGCGCTCTTGTTTGAGAGCCATGTCGATCAGGTTTTTGAACGCGCGTCCGAATCTCAAGCAACTGTAGAAACCCTTTTGGATGAAGCCCGGGCCGCGTGCCCGGCCGACTGCCGCATCGTCAGCCTTGGCGCATCCATCCAAGGCTATTTCATCGAAGCAGGCCGAAGGATTGTCTCTCGCTCCGATCCGCATGGCTGGGCCGGCTTAGACATCAAACACTGGTTGGGCGACGTTATCGATGTCCCGGCAGTGATCGCCAATGACGGCCGTGTCGTCGCCGGCAGCCTGATTGAGGACGGTCCTTCGCGGAACTTTTTTGCGGTTTGGCTTGGGATAGGCGTAGGCGGCGGCCTGGTTCTCGACGGCGAACTTCGCGAAGGCGCCCACGGCAATACGGGCGAGATCGCTGCCCTATTGCCGCACATCGCCGCCAGACCCACCGAACCAAACTTCCGGGCCGCAGCAGGGCTTGACGACTGGTCGGACTGGAAAGGCCTGGCGGGCATGGCACCGAAGGCCCGCGCACCGCTTGAGCATTGGGCAGAACTCGCCGCCCAAGAGATGAGCCGGGCTCTCAACGCCATTCTAGCGATCGCGGATATCGACCATGTCTACTTCACGTCACAAATGCCGGCAGATTTAGTCGAATGGTTCTGCTCGAAAATCAAGTGGCGCCCGTTGGG
>JBCCER010000269.1:0-4842 GCA_039030175.1 Pseudomonadota bacterium | reverse complement strand
GTCGAACGCAACATCGTATGCGGGCGGCGTGGTTGCTCTAGACGGCACCAGCGACATCACGGTCTCGAACAGCCAGTTTTTCGATTTCGCTTCCGGTGCCACGGCATTCAGCGGTGCCGCTGGCGTTGGAGGCCAGGGCGGCTTGGGCGGCCAAGGCGGCCCAGCGGATGGCGGCAATCCAGGCATGCCGGGCATGCCAGGTGAAGGCGGCTCGCCAGGCCTAGCCGCGCCAGGCGGCGCCGGCGGAGTCGACGGCAACAATGGCGCCGACCGCGGCGAAGGGGATGTCGGCGATGACGGTATCGCGACGGCCGATGCCGCGGCGATGGGTATCATCGACGAAAGCGGCACCGCGGTCACAGATGGCGGCGGCAATGGCGGTCTGGGCGGCACATCGTTCGGCATACCCACCGGCGGCGGCGTGCCCGGCGGACCGGGCGGATTCGCGGAGTTCTTCGCCGATGGCGGCGACCCTCCACCTCCGTAAAGATCAAGCCTTGCGCGGCGACTAGAGACTTTCCAGCGTCAGCGCCCCTTCCGGTCGGGAGGGGCCGAGGACGGGGGCGTCGGCGCTCACGTGGTTTTACCCAGACTAAAAACGCTTGCTGCATCGGGCCATCCGTGGTGAAGTTTTAGCCACGGTAAAAATGCCGGACGAAACTGGCAGGCGGAGGCATGGCGACGGATCTGGGTACGGACATGTCGCTGGGGCACAAGCTGCGGCAGCGGCGCAAGCAGATCGGCAAGACGATGCAGTCTGTCGCCGACGAGGCCGGGCTGTCCGTCGGGTTCATTTCGCAGGTCGAGCGCGATCTTTCCTCGCCATCGCTTTCATCGCTGATCAACATCGCCGGTGCACTTGACAGCGGGGTCGAGAACTTCATCCGCTCGCCGGTGAGGCCGGGAACGGTCAGCCGCCGCAACGAAAGAACGACCTATACCACGGGCTCCACGGCGCCGGTTTACGAGCGACTGAGCGATGCCTTCGACGGCAGCGTCCTCAACTCCACATTGATGCATTTGCCCCCCCATTATCGGGCGGAAGAAAATATCCATGACGGCGAAGAGATGATGTTCGTCGTTTCAGGGCGTGTCTTGTGCACTGTCGACGCTCAAACGCGCCTGTTGGAAGAGGGAGATTCTGTCCATTTCCCATCCCACTTGCCTCATCGGACAGAGAATCCAGACGAGACCACCGCAATCGTGCTTTGGGTCGGCACATTGCGGCTTTTTGACAATGACGTGCTGATCAGCCCCAGCTTGGGCAACGTCCCGGCCCAGCACGCCGACCCGGCCCATCATACTCCAAGACAGGGAACCGGCCGCGTTTCCAGCGGTCACACGAACAAGGGAGAACAGACATGAGGACGTTAAAATACGCCGTTTCCGCCGCCGCGCTTGCGGTGGCCGTTTCCTTGGCCCCCATGGCGGCGGAGGCCCAATCGGTCCTGCGCCTCGACGAGGTGCCGGTTGGCGAATTGGACCCGGCGAAGGCGACCGATTTCGTCGACACAATGTTGATGTTCAACGCCTATGACACGCTACTGCTGCCGGCCCAAGGGACGGGCGGCCTAGCCCCGCACTTGGCCAGCGACTATACCGTCGACGGCAACGACTTTACCTTCACCCTGCGCGATGACATCAACTTTGAGAGCGGCAACCCGCTGACCGCGGACGACGTGGTCTACAGCTACGACCGGTTGATCGCTCTGGGCCAGGGCTTCTCGCACTTGTTCCGCGACCATGTCGCTTCGGTCGAAGCGCTGGATGATCACACCGTCCGCTTCTCGCTAAATGCGCCTTACGCGCCGTTCCTGGCGGCCCTCACACGACTGCAAATCGTCGACAGCCAGGCGGCGATCGCCAACTCGGTTGAGGGCGATTACGGCGACAATGGCGATTATGGTCAGGCTTATCTATCGGCCAATTCTGCTGGCACCGGTGCCTACAATGTCACCGATCACAACCCGCAGGAGCTGACCCTGCTGGCCCGGAACGACGATTACTTCCTGGACATTGAGGACGGCGCGCCGGACGAGGTGCGGCTGGTCTACGGGCTGGAAGGCGCCACGGTGCGGACGCTGATGTCGCGCGGCGAACATGACATTTCGTCCCAATGGCTGGCGCCGGAGATCATCCGCGCCTTGGCCGAGCGGGATGACATGCATCTGTTCCGCGAGAGCGGCACGGGCGGCTTTTACATTAAGCTGAACACCCAGCGCGCGCCGCTGGACGATGTGCATTGCCGCCGAGCTTTGGCCCATGCGCTGGACTATGACAGCGTCATCCAGCTGATCCAGATCACCGACGAGGTGGCGCAGGGCGTGCCCGCGAACGGCCCGCTGCCCGCCGGCATGTTGGGCGCCAACCCGGACCTGCCGGTGCCGACCCGCGACATGGATGCGGCGATGGCAGAGCTGCAGCAATGCGCCTATGTGCCAGACGAGCACACGATCGAGATTTCCTGGGTGGCCGAGGTGCCTTTGGAAGAGCGGTTTGCGTTGCTGATGCAGGCAAACTTCCAAGAGCTGGGCTTCAACACCGAGGTCGTCCGGGTGCCGTGGGCGCTGTTCACCGAACGGGTGACGCAGGTCGATACCACGCCGCATATCGGCCAGGTCTATGTCCGCGCCACCACGCCGGACCCGGATGCGCTAATCTACAACATGTATCACTCGGACGTGGCCGGCACCTGGCAGTCCACCGAATGGCTGAACGATCCGGAAGTCGACGCCATGCTGGAGGCCGGGCGCAGCACGATCGACCAGGACGAGCGGGCGCAGATCTATCGCGATCTGGGTGCGCGGCTCGTTGAGCTGCAGCCGACCATCTATGCCTTCGACACGCAGAGCGTCTATGTGGCGCGCGACGCGGTCGAGGCCGAGACCCTGTCGGGCGATGGCGAAAGCTCGTACAGCCTGGACGGCGCGAACTTCATGTTCCGCCACATGAACGTCCAGTAGGACCGGTTGGCCGGGGCGCCTCGCACCTTCGGGTTCGCGGCGCCCTGCCTTTTTTTGGCGCGCGCATGTCTTCGACTTTCTTCAAGACCATCGGCATCCGACTATGGACGTCGGCCTTGGTGCTGGTCGGTGTTTCGATCCTGATCTTTTGCATCGCCCGGGTGATCCCGGGCGACCCGGCGCGCATCGCGTTGGGGCCGAACGCCACGCAAGAGCAAGTCGAGCTGCTGCGCGACCGGCTGCATCTGAACGAGCCCTTGCCGGCGCAATATTTCGAGTTCGTCCGCGAGCTGTTTCAGGGCAATCTCGGCGTGTCGCTCTATACAAACCGGCCGGTGACGACCGACATCGCTGACACATTGCCCGCTACGCTGGAGCTGGTCGTTTTTGCCGGGATTTTGATGGTGGCCATCGGGATCCCGCTCGGCGTCCTGGCGGCGCGCTATCGCGACAAGCTGACCGATAATGTGGTGCGGCTGCTGTCGCTGCTGGGTGTGGTGACGCCCACCTTCGTCTGGGCCGTCTTCCTGATGCTGGTCTTCGCCTTCTATCTGGAGATCCTGCCCGTGGCCGGCCGCCTGTCGCAGGGCGTGGACCCGCCGCCGGACTTGACCGGGTTTTACACCATCGACGCGTTACTGGCCGGCCAATGGTCGACCTTCTGGGATGCTCTCGCACACATCATCTTGCCGGCAACCGCCTTGGCGATGACGGCGATCGGTCAGACGGCGCGGATGACGAGGGCGAACGTGGCCGAAAGCTATGACACGCCCTATGTCGAGATGGCCCAGGCCTACGGCTTTTCCGAACGCAGGATCGCCAGCAAATACGCCCTCAGGCCGGCCATGATCCCGAGCCTCACCATCATGGGGCTGGACTTCGCCGCCATGCTGGGCGGGGCCTTCTTGGTCGAAGCCGTATTCGCGTGGCCAGGCCTCGCGCGCTATGGCGTTGAGACGATTCTGCACAAGGATCTCAACGGCATTGTCGGCACCGTACTGGTGATCTCGGCGTTTTTCCTCATCGTCAACATGCTGGTCGACGTCGCGGTCGCCTGGCTGAACCCGCGCATCCGGCTGCAAAAACGGTGGGCCGGCTGATGGTCGCCATATTGCGGTCCGAGGGTTGGTACAAGTTCAGGCGCAATCCGCTGTCCATGGTCGGGCTGGGCCTGGTGACGCTGATCATCCTGCTGGCGGTGTTTGCACCGCTGGTCGCCCCCTATCCGAACCATGCCGGCGCCTTCGTCGATTTCGTCAACGCCAGCAAACCGCCGTCGGCGACCAACTGGTTCGGCACCGATCTCATTGGCCGGGATATCCTGAGCCGGATCTTTTACGGCTATCAGGTCTCGCTGTTGCTGTCTGTCGTTGTTTTGGTTCTCGCCGCGCCGGTTGGCGTCGGGTTGGGGCTGGTGGCCGGCTATTTCGGCGGCTGGGTCGACTATTTGATCATGCGGGTGACGGACGTCTTCCTGTCGATCCCTCCCCTGGTTTTGGCCATGGCGATCATGGGCTTTTTGGAGCCGACCTTGCTGAACGCCATGATGGCCGTGGCGGTCATGTGGTGGCCCTGGTATGCGCGGCTTGCCTACAATCTCTCGCGTTCGGAAAGCCATGAGGGATACGTGCTGGCGGCCGAGGTGATCGGGGCACCCAAATGGCACTTGCTGGTCCGCGAGGTCCTGCCCAACTGCCTGCCGGCCGTGTTCACCAAGATCACGCTCGATGTCGGCTTTGTCATCCTGATCGCCTCCTCGCTCAGCTTCCTTGGCCTGGGCGTACAGCCGCCGACGCCGGATCTCGGCTCCATGGTGGCCGAGGGCGCGCAATATCTTCCGGACATGTGGTGGATGACTGTGTTCCCAGCCTTCGCGATC
>JBCCER010000268.1:0-4858 GCA_039030175.1 Pseudomonadota bacterium | reverse complement strand
TCGATCACCGACGCTAAGGGCACGACCCCCAGACCGGGACCGTTGGGCGCGCGAACCTGTCCGTTCTCGTGCCAGATCGGAATCTCGACAAGCTCATGTTGCATTGGGTTTTCGATCGGTTTTAGCTCGAAGATCTCAGAGGCGGACGTCGCCAATGACAGGTGTAGGCTGGCGGCGCTCGTGATTGCCGTGCTCCAGGCATGGGCGTTGATCACCGCACCTGCTTGTTCGACCAGTCCGGCGATGCGCTGAAAGCCGGTAATGCCCTCCGCCCGCGCTGGGTCGACGCCGAAGACATCGACGAGGCCGGTATCGATCAGCCGGCCATAGGCTGCGACCGTCCATTCCCGCTCGCCGGTGGCAAGACGGGTATCGACCGCCTTGCGCATCGTCGCGAGCCCTGCCCAATCGTCAGGATGGAGCGGCTCTTCGATCCAGGAGATATCGTACTCGGCCATTCGGTTTGTGGCCCAGATCGCTGTCTTCGCATCCCAGCGTACGCCATTGCCGATATCGATCATAAGTAGGGCGTCGGGCCCCATGCCTGTGCGCACCGCTCTGACGAAGTCGACATCATAGGCGGGGTCCTGGCCCACCCTAGACGGTCCTTTTTTGCCGAAGCCGAGTTTGGCGCCGCGAAAGCCGGACGCGATGTATCCGGCGATGGTCGAGACGCTATCCTCGATCGTCGGGTGGTTCACATGCAGGCTCGCGATCGCGGGAAGCTCTTCTCGCTTCGCGCCGCCGAGCATTTCGCTAAGGGAGCGGCCGGAGCATTTGCCGGCGCAGTCCCAAACTGCCATGTCGATCGCCGACAAGGCCATGGTCGCCAGCCCGCCTTCGCCATACCACCAGGTATGGCGCTTCAGCGTCTGCCAAATGCTGGGCGGATCGGTCACATCCATGCCGAGAACGGTGTCGGCCAATCCGTCGTCGATCAGATGGGCGACGGCCTTGCAGGCCTCGGGCCACATGGCGATGGCCTCTCCCCAGCCTTCCGTGCCATCGGCCGCCGTGACTCGCACCAAGACCGTGTGCCGTAAATTATTGAAATCGTTGGGCTCCGGGTAGCGCAAGACGATGGGCTCAATCCGCGTCAGCTTCATTTCAGCCCACCTCCTTGCGCATGGATCGCCTCGACGCGCTCATTGGCACTTGCATTCGGATGGTCAACATCATTAAATGGTAAGGCCAATTATATAAGTTTGTAAATGGGCCGTCAGTGCCCCAGCGAACGAGGAGAGGAACCCCATGAAGCGAGTGACTTTCGGGACGGCTGCCGCCGTTACCATCCTTTTGGCGGGTGCTGCAGGCGCCCAGGACTTCCACGGATTCGACCCCAGCAGCCATGACGGCTCGATGATGTCTGCCGATCAGCTGACCGCAATGGTGGCCGATGCCGAGGCCGCCTCGCCGCCGAACAATGGTGAACAACTGGTGTTGGCATTTGCCAATTTGCAGCGCGACATAGCCTTTGGCGTGCTGGTCGAAAACGGCATTGTCGAAAATGCCGAGACCGCCGGAACCGAGTTGGTGATCGCCGACAATCGGTTGGACGGCCCGACGGCGCTGGCGAATGCGCAAAGCTTTGTGCGGCGCGAGGCCGACGCCGTGATCGAGTTCCAGACCGACGTGAATTTCGGTCCGACCGTGATGAACGAGTTCAACAATGCCGGTATCGGCGTGATCGCGATCGACATTCCGATGCCCGGCGCCACTTTCTTCGGCGCCAACAACCCGCGTTCCGGCTTCATGGGCGGTGCCTATTTGGGCCAGGCGGCTCTGGCCGAATGGGGTGCCGATCAAGTCAATGAAGGCTATCTCGTGGTCGGCGAGCTCCCGCAGTCCGGCGCCATTCCAGCGATGCGGACCGGCGGACAGATCGCTGGTTTCGAGGCGGCCGTCGATGGCTTCCCGGAAGACCACATCATCCTGATCGATACATCGAACACGCTGCAGGGCTCGTTCGAGCAAATGTCCAACGTGCTGGGACGTATCCCTGAAGGCGTGCCGATTATGATCACGGCGATCAACGACCAGTCGACCACCGGTATGTTACGCGCGGTGCAGCAGGCGGGCCGTGAAGGCGACGCGTTGGCCGTCGGCATGGGCGCGGACGAGCTGGACACGCTGATGGGCGAGGATCGGATGATCGCGTCGGTCGGCTATTTCCCGGAGCGGTATGGCAACTATCTCGTGCCCATGTCGCTGATGGCGTTGGCGGGGCACGAGTTGCCACCGGCGGTGCTGATGAACCATGTCATGATCAGTCCGTCGAACGTCTGCGAGCAGTATCCGGACCGGGATTGCGGCGACGATTTGGTCGCCTTTGACTACAGCTTCCCGACGGATGCGTTCGAGGCGCACCTCGCCGCCCTGCGCGACGATCCTGATCTAGCGGGCTACGAAACCCTGATCCCCAGCAACTGACGGGGCAGCCCGGCCGGGGCACAAGTCTCGGCCGGGCGATTTTTGGGATTCGAAATCGTGGGCCAACCAGCTAGCGAGGCGGCCGGACAGCGTCTTGTCATGCAAGGCGTTTGGAAGTCGTTTGGCAACAACGCTGTACTGCGGGACGTCGAACTTGCGGCCGGCGCCGGCGAAATCGTCGGGCTGCTAGGATCCAATGGGGCCGGCAAGTCCACATTGGTCAAAATCCTGTCCGGCGCCTACAGCGCGGACCGCGGCGACATCATTGTCGACGGTACCGCAGTCCACATAGACGGGCCGCGCAGTGCGATCGCGCATGGTATCGGCCTATTGCCGCAGGAATTGTCTGTCCACAATGACATGACGGTGGCGGAGAATATCTTTCTAGGCGATTTGCCGATGCGCCGTCGCTTCGGCCTGCCGGTGGTCGACCGTGCGGATATGGCCACGCGATCGACTCAGACGCTGCGCCAGTTGGGATTCGATCACATCGATCCGGGCCGCGAGATGGCCAGCCTTTCTGTGCCGGAAAAGCGCGTCGTCGAAATCGCGCGCGCTGTTGCGGGCAATGCGCGCATCTTGATCATGGACGAGCCCACGGCGGCGCTGACCGACCAAGAGGCCAAAAGCCTGTTTCAAGTCCTGCGTCGGCTCTCTGACGGCGGCGTCACGGTGATCTATATCTCGCACTATCTCGACGAGGTTTTCGAGATTTGCGATCGGATCGAGGTCCTGCGAGACGGTGTGAACGCCGGCAGCTTCGATACGGATACCAGCAATCATGACGCGGTCTTGGCCGCAATGCTCGGTGGCGCGATCGAGCAGCTTTACCCCGAGCATGGTGGATCGACGGGCGACCCCTTGCTCAGTGTCGAGGGCCTGTCCGTCGGCGGGCTCTTGACCGACATCGATTTTTCGGTCGCAAAGGGCGAGATTTTTGGGGTTTTTGGCCTCGTTGGTTCGGGCGTCGAAAGCCTCGGACGGGCGATCTACGGCGCAATGGGGCCGCTTGATCGTGGCTCCCTGACGATCGTTGGGAAGCCATATGCCCCGCGCACGCCACGTACCGCTAAGGCGGCGGGAATTGCGTTCGTGGCGGCAGAGC
Source organism: Pseudomonadota bacterium (assembly GCA_039030175.1). Taxonomy (GTDB): domain Bacteria; phylum Pseudomonadota; class Alphaproteobacteria; order DSM-16000; family Inquilinaceae; genus JANQGH01. The sequence continues at coordinate 1,323 of JBCCER010000268.1, read as the reverse complement.
GAAAGCAGGAAGGCATCGTCGCTGATTTGACCGTGAGGGAGAATCTGACCCTGCCCTTCCTCGACAGGTTCGGCGAGGCACTACGGGTAGACGTCGGTGCCGAAAAATCGCACGCGGATCATTGGATCAAGGCTCTTGGTATCCGAGCGAGAGGTACTGAGCAGCGCATTCGGTTTCTGTCGGGCGGCAATCAGCAAAAAGTGTGCATCGCCCGCTGGCTGGTCGACGGAATGAGTTTGCTCATCCTCGAAGAGCCGACACGCGGTGTCGATGTCGGCGCACGTAAGGAGATCTATCGCGAGTTGCGCACCCTTGCGGATCAAGGGCTGGGTATCCTCGTTCTCTCCTCTGACGTCGAAGAGATTGCGGGCATCGCCGACCGGTCCGTCGTCCTGGATCGGGGCCGAATAGTCGGCCGCGCCGACCAACCCAAGGAGGCGGAGGCGCTGATGGCTCTTGCGTTCCAGGATCAACCTTCGACAGACGGGCGGCAGGAGGCGGCACCGTGAGCAGTCAAAGCCTCGACCGACCGGCGGAGGCGCGTCATTTCGGTGAGCTTATGGGCAAGCCCTGGGCCGGTGTTGCCATGCTGCTGGTCTGTTACATCTTGCTGCTGGTAGCGTTTTCGGTCCTGTCGCCATGGTTCCTGTCGTTCAACAACATGATGAGCATCGGCACGAACATGGCCTTCATCGGTCTCATGGCGGCGGCGGGAACCCCGCTGATCATCGCGGGGGGGCTCGATCTATCTGTTGCGGCGATTGCCGGCCTTGCCGGCGTGGTAGTGGCACTGCTGAACAGCATCGGTATCCCGATCTGGGGCGGTGTCGTCGTCGCCCTCTTGGTTGGCGCCGGCATTGGCTTGCTGAACGGCACGTTGGCCACGGGCCTAAAGATGAACCCGCTGATCGTGACCTTGGGCATGATGAGCATCGTTTCCGGTCTCGCCCTGGTCCTTACGGGAGGGCTGAGCCAGCCTCTGTTCGATCCCAGCTTTAACTGGCTTGGGAGCGGCCGATTCCTGGAAGTTCCCGTTCCGCTGATTCTGATGATCGTCGTATTTGTGATCCTATGGTGGCTGATGCGATTTAGCCGTTTCGGCCGGCACCTCTATGCATCCGGCGGCAATGCCGAGGCCAGCCGGTTGATCGGTGTTCCGGTGGCGCGCACCCAGATTATCCTCTATGTCATTTCCGGTCTAAGCGGGGCCGTCGCCGGTGTCGTGCTAAGCGCGACCCTGGGCGCAGCGGCGCCGACTGCGGCCAGCGACCATTTGCTGACCGTCATCGCGGCAATCATCTTAGGCGGCACCAGCCTGTTCGG
>JBCCER010000267.1:0-4866 GCA_039030175.1 Pseudomonadota bacterium | reverse complement strand
GTTCACGAGATGACGGTTCAGCATGAATGCGTCGTACTGTCGGCTGATACCGGGTTCGACCTCCATCAATCCGGTCGGGCTGCCGATAACAGCCTCGCTGACCCAGCCTTGCGGCATGAGAAAGACGCCCGGTCCCGTTCGCGGATTGCATTCGATCATCACCAAACCATCGCTTGTGCGGCGATAGTCGAACCCGATGAAGCCGGTGTAGTTGAGGTCTCTGCAAATGGCGGAAACGATGTCCAGCACCGCAGCGTCAGCGATCGAGGTGAACTGGACCGAAAATCCGCCAGGTGCCGCGATCGAGGGCTCATAGGCGCAGTGCAGAACAACCTCACCGTGGCGCGCTACACTTAAGGTGCAGGCATCATCGCCTTCAATATAGTCCTGCACCAGCCAAGGGTTTTCCGATGTCGGCTGGCAATCCTCTACCGTGTTTTCGCCCGCGCGAGGGCCGTGATTGGTGAGATAGGTGAGGCCGCCACGCGAATAGGCCGGGCGGGCGACAAAGTTCTCGAACTTGGCGACGGCATCGCGCAACGCGTCCTGGCTGTCCACCACCAGAGTGTCCGGCGTGCGAATTCCTAACGCGTGACAATACTCGACAAACCGAGCCTTGTCGTGGAGGCGCCGAATGATCTCAAACGGCGGGGCGAACAGTGTCGCCGGAATGAGATCGGCATAGTTCGCGAGATAGAACCCACCCTCGAACGTCGGAACGATCAGTTCGATGTCGCGCTCACGGGCGATCCTGGCAACGTCTTTAGCAAACCCCACCGGATCACCGGCCGGCGATGCGATGATGTGAGACCGGTCGACAGCTTTGCTGTGAAGCGCGGGCGACAGGGCGTAGGAGTCCGCGATATCGACCCGCGCGCCAGAGGCGCTCAAATCTCGCGCCAGGCCAAGCGCGCCGTGAAAGCGACCGCAAGTTAGCAACACGTTGGTGTCCATCGGCCCCCTCTTTATCTCTCGAATACGTGCCTCGTCGGAACCGGCGCCTCGGTTTGAACGTGCTGGTTTAGCCGCTCAAACGCTCCATCTCGTCGCGGATCGCCTGACCCTTTTCCTCGGTCGAGACTTTCTTGGTCTCAGGTGTCGCAACGTCGTGGGTACGGATGCCGGCATCCAGAACGTTGCCAACGGCCGTCTCCAGCAGATCTGCCTCGGTCCCAAGATCGAAACTGTAGCGCAGCATCATCGCGAAGCTCAGCAGTTTGGCGACCGGATTGGCGAGCCCCTGCCCAGCGATGTCCGGCGCCGACCCGTGTACCGGCTCGTAAAGGGCACGCCTACGTCCCGTCTCGTCGGCAGCCCCCAGCGAGGCCGATGGCAGCATGCCAAGCGAGCCGGTCAACATCGCCGCCTCGTCGGACAGCATATCGCCGAACAGGTTATCGGTGACGATCACGTCGAACTGTTTGGGGTTGCGCACGAGCTGCATGGCGCAGTTGTCCGCCAACATGTGGCGTAACTCGACATCTTCGAACTCTTCCTTATGGAGGATCTCAACCTCCTCGCGCCACAGGCGGCCGGACTCCATGACATTCATCTTCTCGACCGAATGGACCAGATTGTTGCGTTTTCTGGCGAGATCGAACGCGACGGCGGTTACCCGCCGGATTTCCGATGTGGTGTAGACCTGGGTGTTGACAGCGCGCCGCTCTCCATTCGGCAAATGCTCGATACCGCGCGGCTCGCCAAAGTAAACGCCGCCCGTCAACTCGCGGACGATCATGATGTCCAGCCCCTCGACGATCTCGCGTTTCAGGCTTGAGGCATCGGCCAGCGCCGGAAATACGATCGCTGGGCGTAGGTTGGCGAACAGCTCTAGATCCTTGCGCAGGCGCAGCAAGCCAGCCTCCGGCCGGATCGCAAAATCGACGCCATCCCATTTCGGCCCACCGACCGCGCCGAGCAGAACCGCGTCGGCGTCCAGCGCCTTCGAAACAACCTCGTCTGTGACCGGAACGCCATGGGTGTCGATCGAACAGCCGCCGACCAGCCCTTCCTCCATATCGAAACCGACCGCACGGTGCTGTTTCATCCAATTGGCCGTTTTGACGACTTCAGCCATCACTTCCGGGCCGATGCCGTCGCCAGGCAACAGCAGGATCGATTTGTTCGCGATCATGGGGTGTCCTTCTTAACGAATTGGCTGCGGGGGCTTGCCCGCAGCGAGAGGTTAGGCGGGTTTTGATCTGCTGATGCGTACGATCCAGGCGATGATGCCCACAAACCAGATCACGGCAGAGGCTGCGAGCGCCGCGTAAAACCACGAGGTCAGGCTTTCATAAGCGATTGGATCGCGCTGCATCAGGCTGCCGAAGAAGATGCCGACGGGTGGCAATGTGGCGAGCATTGCTGGCACATAGGCCGCACGGCGGATCAAATAGATCGCAATGCTCAAGGCCGCACCGATGGGGGTCAGCCAAATCAAGAACGCCCAGTAGCGTCGGTCATCATTGTCGATGAAGCCACTACCGAAAACCACGATCGGGTCGAGCGCCGATGGATCGTCCATCTGGTCGGCAAAGCTCGCATCGATGAATCCGTGCAGCGCGGCCTGCGAGTCGACTGGCAGCCGGGCGACATCAAGCATGTAGACCTTGATCCCGCCCGCCTCGAGCCATTGCGAAAGCTGCGGCATCACCGCGTTTATCGTGCTCGGTATCTCGCTGGTCAACACAGTGCCGTCTATATCGAGCCACGGAAATGCAAGGCTGCCGAGCAAAACCAGGCAGGCCAGCAAGCACAGCAGGCGTAAAGGGCGGAACAAGTCGGGGTCCCCTAACTGCGCTGGTCAGGATGTTCCGGGTCGTGCCAAGGGTGCCGTTCGCGCCGCGCCGCTTCGAAGGCGTCGATACGATGATCGTGCCCCATGGTCAGGCCGATATCGTCGAGACCATTGATCAGGCAGTGTTTGCGGTGCGGATCGATATCGAACACGACAACTCCGCCCTCATGCCCATGGATCTCCTGGGTGTGAAGATCGACTGTCAACGTCGCGTTCGAGCCGCGTTCGGCGTGCTCCATCAGCCTGTCGACATGGGTGTTGTGGGTCGCGATGGGCAAAATGCCGTTCTTGAAGCAGTTGTTGTAGAAAATGTCGGCAAAGCTGGGTGCGATGATGCAGCGGATGCCGAAATCCAAGAGCGCCCATGGCGCATGTTCGCGGCTGGAGCCGCAGCCGAAATTGTCGCCGGTTACCAGAATCTGGGCGTCCGTGTAGTGCGGATGGTCGAGCACGAATTCCTTCTTGTTGCCCTCCTCATCCGTTCGCATTTCGTGGAAAAGACCTTCCTTCAGGCCCGTCCGTTTGATGGTCTTTAGAAACTGCTTTGGGATGATCATGTCGGTGTCGACGTTGACCATCGGCAACGGCGCTGCAACGGCCGTCAATGTCGTAAAGGGCTGCATCTATCGTTCGTCCTATCGTTCGTCTTACTTGGCGGACTGCGGCTTCACAGAAACTCGCGCACATCCGCAAGGCGGCCGGTGATGGCGGCGGCGGCAGCCATCGCCGGGCTCACCAGATGGGTACGCCCACCACGGCCTTGCCTGCCCTCGAAATTCCGGTTGGAGGTCGAGGCACACCGCTCGCCCGGCGCCAACTTGTCGGCGTTCATCGCCAGGCACATCGAACAGCCGGGCTCGCGCCAGTCGAACCCGGCCTTCATAAAGATGCGGTCCAAGCCTTCGGACTCGGCCTGTTCCTTAACGAGACCCGATCCCGGCACGACCATGGCATAGACGCTCTCGGAAACTCGCCGCCCGTCTGCGATAGCCGCAACGGCCCGCAAATCTTCGATCCGTCCGTTCGTGCAAGAGCCGATGAACACCTTGTCGACATGCACGTCCTGCATCTTTGTGCCGGCGGTGAGGCCCATATAGTCGAGCGACCGCTGCGCGGCCTCGCGGCGACGGGTGTCCTCCATTGCCTCGGGGTCAGGCACTGCGCCCGTGATCGGCACCACGTCCTGCGGGCTGGTGCCCCAGGTGACATTCGGCGTGATCTCGGCAGCGGCTAACGTGATTTCGGTATCGTAGGCCGCGCCCTCGTCGGACGGCAGCGTCCGCCAATGGTTAACCGCATCGTCCCAATCCGAACCGGCCGGCGCCATGGGTCTGCCCTTCAGATAGTCAAATGTTGTCTCATCAGGCGCGATCAGTCCCGCCCGCGCGCCAGCCTCGATTGACATGTTGCAGACCGTCATCCGGCCTTCCATCGACAGGGCGCGAACCGCGTCGCCGGCATATTCAATGACATGTCCAGTCCCACCGGCGGTTCCCGTCGTGCCGATGATCGCTAGGATCATGTCCTTGGCGGTCACGCCCAGCGGCAACTCGCCATCGACCGTAACGCGCATGTTTTTGGCGCGGCGCTGGTGAAGGGTCTGCGTCGCCAGCACATGCTCGACCTCAGACGTGCCGATGCCGAATGCGAGCGCCCCAAAAGCGCCATGGGTGGCGGTATGGCTGTCGCCGCATACGATCGTCATACCGGGCTGCGTGAAACCCTGCTCCGGCCCAATGATATGGACGATACCTTGCCGCATATCGTTCATCTTGAAAATCGGCACGCCAAACTCAGCGCAATTGGCCTCCAGCGTCTCGACCTGAAGCCGGCTTTCGGCATCGTCGATGCCCTTGGACCTGTCCGACGTCGGTACGTTGTGGTCTGGAACCGCGAGAGTGGACAAAGGTCGGCGAACCGTGCGGCCAGCCATGCGCAGACCTTCAAAAGCCTGCGGGCTGGTCACCTCGTGCACAAGATGCCTGTCGATATAGAGAATGGAGCTTCCATCCTCCTGCTCATGCACCAAATGACTGTCCCAGATCTTATCGAACATCGTACGCGGCGCC
>JBCCER010000266.1:0-4887 GCA_039030175.1 Pseudomonadota bacterium | reverse complement strand
GGCCGTCAAACGGGGACGGTGAAGCTTGATCAGGTCCTTGATATTGAGGAGCCATGCGTCCATACTGGTTATGGAGTACTGTGAGAAAGTAGTCAGCGAGGGGACAATATGTGGGTCAACGGTGTCGAAATAGGGTTGGACGTTGCTACCGAATTGTGGGACAAGCTTGACACCGACCTGATGGAAATGGGGGCCTCATCCAAGCCGGGCGAGGCGATGGAGAATTTCGCAGCCGGTATTCCGCTGGGCCGTGTTTCCTCTCCGGAGGAGGTGGCTGGCACCGTTGAGTTCCTAATCTCTCCGGCATCCGACTACATGACCGGCCAATGCCTTATGATTGATGGCGGAATGACGATGCAGTGAGGTCGGCTCCGGGGGCGACGAGGTAATCTGGTCGCTGGCAAGCCCAAACAAACCGCACTTAGAGGCACTGAGCCGGGCATGCTCACGGTCTTTAGACGCTAACCAGGAGGAAACAAAATGTCTGAGCAACTTACCGTCATCGCGCATCTACGTGCTCTTAATGGCCAGATTGAAGAAACTAAGGCGTTTCTTACGGGCTTGATTGAGCCGACCCGCCAGGAACCGGGCTGCGTCGAGTACTGGCTGCACCAGGACAATGACGATCCGGCAGAATTCACATTCTATGAGAACTGGACCAATCGAGGTGAGTGGGACAAACATATGGAATTGCCTCACCTTCAGGCCTTTGCCGAGGTCAAGGACAAGGTGTTTGAGCTGCAAAAGCTCAGGCTGATGACCATGGTTTCGTCGGCCGAGTCGAAACGATGAGCGGAGGCCTGCCGGGCCTCCACGGAACCGACCATGTCGGCTTCACCGTGCCGGATATCGAGGAGGCCACCCGCTTCTTTGTCGATATCATAGGCTGCGAGGTCGTGTTTGAAATCGGCCCGTTCGTCGCGGACGACGATTGGATGAACGTCCATCTTGGCGTCCATCCGCGAGCCGTGATTACGAAATTGCGCATGCTACGCTGCAAGAACGGCCCGGCCTTCGAACTGTTTGAATACGACCTTGAGGGCACATCGCAGATGCCGCCCGAAAACAGCGATGTCGGCGCTGCGCATCTTGGTTTTATGGTGGAGGACATGGACGCGGCCGTGGCTCACCTGAAATCTCATGGCGTTGAGGTTCAGGGAGAGCCGACGGTGATGGAGGAGGGCCCGTCGGAGGGGCTTACATGGGTCTACTTCAAGGCGCCTTGGGGAAAGCAGCTTGAATTGGTAAGTTACCCCAACGGCATGGCGGTCACGCGCGAAAACCCGGACGCACTCTGGTCGCCAGTCGCGGGCTGACCACCCTGGTCAGTTGACACCTAGTCGCGCGGTTGATCGGAGTAGATCGCCCGAACTTTCAATGAGTGAGGAAGCTAAGGAGAGCCCCATTGCCGAATCCGACTGAATCAGGGCCAAACGGAAAGGGGGCGCCTTGTATCATCTGTGTGGCCATCACTGGCAGCGTGCCAAAGAAGGCGAATAACCCTGCTATCCCAATTACGGTGTCCGAGCAAGTCGAGTCGACGCATGAGGCTTTCGAGGCCGGCGCCACGATCATGCACGCCCATGTTCGAAACGACGACGAAACGCCGTCATCGGACCCGGAAAAGTTTGCGGCCTTGAAGGAAGGGATCGAGAAGCATTGCCCCGGCATGATCATTCAGTTCTCTACGGGCGGGCGCTCCGGATCAGGCAAAGAGCGCGGCGGCATGCTGCCTTTGCGGCCCGACAGTGCGTCGCTCGCCGTGGGCTCCAATAACTTCCCGACGCGGGTCTATGAGAACCCGCCCGATCTGGTCGACTGGTTGGCCGCGACTATGATCGAGTTTGATATCAAACCAGAGATCGAAGCATTCGATCTCAGCCACATCTTTATGGCGCGGGAAATGGCCGACAAAGGCCAACTCGCGGGCACGCCCTATGTCCAGTTCGTCATGGGCGTGAAGAACGCCATGCCTGTCGATAAGGAGGTGTTCGACTTCTACGTCCGAACCGTGCACCGGCTGTTCGGTTCCGATGTGCCTTGGTGCGCCGCCGGCATCGGTGCCAAACAGATTGTGCTCAACGATTGGGCCATTGCCGCGGGTGGTCATGCGCGTACCGGGTTGGAAGACAATGTGCGTCTAGATCGAGACACGCTTGCACCTTCGAATGCGGCATTGGTCCGTCGTACGGCCGAGATCTGCGAGCAATACGAAAGACCCGTTGCCGACTGGGCAGAGGCGCGACGGATCCTTGGCTTACGAATGCCTGACGGGCAGCAGGCGGGGCGTTCGCACTGAAATCAACCTAAAGTCAAAGTCAGGCTGCCTCTGCAAGGCTGCGAGCGAGCGCGATATAGCGACTTGGCACCGTCAAGCCATCTATCTGTGCCTTTTTGATCGCATCGACGCGGCGGGTGCCAGGAAGGCGCGCTCCCTCCAGGTCTTCGATCTTCTTTAAGAGGCCTTCCAGCCGGGCGGCAAATCCGGTGTCGGCTCCGGGGCGCAATGCAATCATGGTCTGGCCGACGCGCTGCGGCTCACCTTCAGCCTCGAAGAATGAACCTGCTTGGTGGCTTAACGATGCCCCGGTAAACAGGGCGGTGAGGATTTCGACCATCAGCGCCAGCGAGGTGCCCTTGGCCTCCCCGATCGGTAGCATTGTGCCATCGAGTGCGGCTTTGGTGTCCGTGGTAGGCTGTCCGTCGGCGTCGAGGGCCCATCCCTCGGGGATTTCTGTCCCTGCCTTGTCTGCGGCCATAATTTTGCCGCGTGCGACTTTTGATAGGGACAAGTCAATCACGAGCGGGTCGGTTCCAGCTCTTGGGACGGAAAACGCGATCGGGTTGGTGCCGAAAACTGCTTCGTGAGAGCCCCACGGTGCGATCGCCTTGGGGGAATTGGCGAACATCAATCCGACGAGACCGGCGCGGGCGATCTTCTCAACCTGGACCGAGAGGGCGCCGCAATGGTGCGAGTTGGTCACGCCCATGATTGCAATCCCAAACTCTCTCGCGGCGGGAAGTCCCACGGCCAGCGCGGCATCCAGTGCGGGATAGGCAAACCCGCAATCCGCGTCTGTCAGCAGCGAGGCCGGATAAAGCGCCCTGGTCGTAATGTTTGCGCGGCGGTTGACTTTTCCGGAACGGGCCTGTGCCACATAGTCGGCAAGACGGGAAAAGCCGTGCCCAACCTGGCCTTCCGCCTCGGCGGCGACAAGAGCGACGGCCACTGACCGTGCTGCATCTTCCGCCACGTCGACAGCGGTCAGTGCTGATTGCATCAGGTCGGTTGCGTCGGAGAGACTGATCTGAATCTGGTCGTTCATAGGGTGAGCCTGAAAAAGGATGGGCGGCCCTTGGGGGAGGGGCCGCCCCGGCCGATCACGCGCTGCGATACAGCTTGGTCATCGAGAATTCACGATGGCCAAGCGCTTCAGCGGCCGTGTTGCGACCGTTAGCCGTTCGGCGGATCATGTCGATCAGTTCGTCACCTGCCTTGTCGATTGTCATTTCGCGCCGCAGGATGCCCGACACGTCCACATCCACATGCTCGGACATGGTGCGGATCGTGCGCGGGTTGGCCGTGATCTTGATGACCGGCACGATCGGGTTGCCGATGACGTTACCCTGACCCGTAGGGAATGTGTGGACGACGTATCCGCCCGCCGCCATCAAGGTCACGCATTCTGCCGCGGCCGACGAGGTGTCCATGAAGTAAAGGCCTTTACCCGATTGCGGGGCCTCGGCCGGTTCTAGAATGTCGATGTACTGAGACGTGCGGCCTATCTTCTCAAGGTTGCCGAGCGCCTTTTCCTCGATAGTGGTCAGGCCGCCTTCGATGTTGCCCTTGGTCGGCTGGCTGTCTGAAAGATCGTCAGTCTGGTGCGCAAAGATGACATCGTCCTGGTAGGCCTTCCACATCTTGTACCAGCGATCGCCGACCTCATCGTTAGCGGCTCGCCGCTTACAGATATGCTCAGCGCCTGTGATTTCAGAGGTTTCGCCAAAGCAGCCATAGATGCCCTCTGGCAACAGCTTGTCATACATGTTGCCGACGGTCGGGCATGAGCCGAGGCCAGTCGTGGTGTCGCTCTCGCCGCACTTTGTCGAGACCCACAGATCGCTAAGCGCGCATTCTTCCCGTTGCAGTTCGGATGCGTAGTGCACCATGTCCTTTGCCGCGCGGCTGGCATCCATGATGGTTTTGAGATCGCCGTTCTGCTCGATGGAAAATCCCTTTACCGGTTTGCCGGTTGCGGCGATGCCGTCGACGACCTTTTGTGTCCAGCCCGGCTCGATGCCGATCACAACGCATGCTGCGACATTGGGGTTGGCACCGGTACCGATGATGGTCCGGAAATGGAGGTCGAGATCCTCGCCGAATTGCAGGCGGCCATAGGCGTGCGGGATCGCCAGCGTGCCCTTGATGTTGTTCCCGACTGCTTCACAAGCGGCATTGGAGATGTCGTCAAGCGGCAGGATCACGACGTGATTACGCACGCCGACTCGGCCATTGTCCCGCCGGTAGGCGTGCACGGTGATATTGGAGTATTTCGAAGCCATGTCAGGTGCCCTTACCAGCGCTTGGTTTTGCAGTTGTGCGTATGGACGTGCTCGCCCTGGCCGATATCGGCGATGATCTTGCCGATGTCCTCGCCATACTTCGTCGCGGTGTCGCCTTCCTTCAGATCGGTCAGCGCGACCTTGTGACCGATGGGTACGTCGGCGCGCGCGGTCAGGCGAAAGGTCGAGTTGTCGTGGGTGACGCAGCACAGCATGTCCGTGCCGGCGGTCAGTCCCTCGACCACGACGACACCGACATTGTCGGCTTGTTCATGCACAAGAAGGTGCGGAATTTCAGACACTTATGTCTCCTCTTGGGGTCTT
>JBCCER010000265.1:0-4941 GCA_039030175.1 Pseudomonadota bacterium | reverse complement strand
CAACGGTTCGTACGGCACCATTCGGATGCACCAAGAACGGGATTACCCAGATCGCGTCTCCGGTACGGACTTGCGGAACCCCGACTTTGCTGCGCTGGCAGCGTCTTACGGGGCCTGGTCGCGCCGGGTTGAGCGAACCGCCGACTTTCCCGCTGCGTTTGACGAGGCCCTCGCCAGTGGTCGTCCCTCTCTGATCGAACTGGCCTTCGATTTGGAAGCGATACTTCCGTCAAAGACAATGACCGATCTGCGTGGCACCGGTACAGCTGGTTAGGCCTTCATCCAGCCTAAGCTGTCGATCGTGGCACCGCTAGGCGCATATTCGCAGCCGATCCAGCCGTCATAACCAAGCCGGTCGATATGCTCGAACAAGAACGGGTAGTTGATCTCTCCCGTCCCAGGTTGATGTCGGCCCGGATTGTCCGCTAGCTGGAAATGGCCTATGCGATCGATATTCGCTTCAACCGTCCTCGCAAGATCCCCCTCCATGATCTGCATGTGGTAAATGTCATACTGCAAGAAGAGATTGTTTGAGTCAGCTTTATCAATAAGTTCTAGAGCTGATTGAGAGTGATTTATAAAGTAACCCGGCATATCGATTGAGTTCTTTGGCTCGATCATGAGCCTAATGTTCTCTTTTTCAAGCCGGTCCGCGGCAAACTTCAGATTTTCAACGAAGGTTTGCTCCATGGTTTCGCGAGGTAACTGCACCGGGGCGATCCCCGCCATGCAATGCACCCGCCGACAGCCAAGAGCTTTGGCGTATTTAATGGTCTTCTCTACGCCGGCCCGAAACTCATCGACCCGATCGGGCAGGATCGCGATACCCCGTTCGCCAGCCCCCCAATCGCCGCCTGGCATGTTGAACAGCACCTGGCTCAGGTTGTTCTTGGCGAGCCGTCCGGCGAGCTCATCCGGGTCGTGTTCGAATGGCGAGACGTATTCGACACCGACAAACCCGGCATCTGCCGCCGCGTCAAACCGGTCGAGAAACTCGAACTCGTTGAACATAAACGTCAAATTCGCATCGAATTTGGGCATGGCGGCCTTTCAAGGTTGGGTGACTTTGACTCATGAAGCTTCGCTTTCGTGGTCCGATGGCGCGCTTCAAATCGAATGGAAATTGTTTCCAGGCCATGTTATCCGGCTTGGAGCGTTTTTGGGAACTGCCTGATCGACCGGGACTTAGGAGCGGGTGTGTATCGTGGGCAACGAAGACAGCAGGGATGCTGTGGCTGACACGGAATCAAGCGCCCGTCCACGCGGCAGGCCACCGCTGCACAAGAACAGTCAGCCATCGTCGGTGCAGGCTCTCGATCGCGCGCTGAGCCTTCTGGATATCTTGGCGGCGTCTGACGGCCTGACGCTGACGGACCTGTCAAACCTCGCCGGAATGGCCCCTTCGACCACACATCGCCTGCTGTCGACCCTGCAGAATAGGGGTTTCGTCAGCCTTGACCCCGAAAACAGTCTTTGGACTGTCGGTCTAACAGCCTTTCAGGTCGGCAACGCATTCACCAGGAACCGGAACTTCGTGACCATGGGCCGGCCGATCATGCGCGAACTGATGGAGCGCACGGGCGAGACAGTAAATCTCGGCATCGAGGATAACGGTCAGGTCGTTTTCGTTTCTCAGTTCGAAAGCCCCGAGACCATGCGCGCCTTCTTTCGGGCGGGAAGGCGGGGGCCTATTCACGCATCGGGAATCGGCAAGGCGATTATGTCGGCCTGGCCTGTGGAGCGTGCTGAACGTGTGCTCGATAAAACAAACCTGCAGCGCTTTACCGACAACACGATGACGCAAGTTTCCGAACTGATTGCGGATCTTGCTGAAGTTAGATCGCGCGGCTGGTCCGTGGACAATGAAGAGCATGTTCTAGGCATGCGCTGCCTCGCGGCGCCGATCTTCGATGAGTATGGCGAGGCGGTTGCCGGCCTTTCAATCTCTGGGCCGACCGTTCGCTTGACCGATCGGGCGCTGGCGCAAGTTGGGCCTGACGTGAAGCGCTCGGCCGATGCGATCACGGTGTCGATTGGCGGTATTGTCCCACATTCCTAAAGGATGACCTGATCATCCGCTAGACGAGGGTCGCTCAGCTGTTGCGATGGTGACATCCTGCGGCCAGCTGGAATGAGCCATCAACAATCAACACATCGAATGGGGAGAACTGCGATGGGAAGAGCTTTGAAAGGCGGCATCACCAGAAACGGTACGGGCCAGGACGGCAATTCCTGGAACATTCTCGGCCAGACCTATTATCCAAAGGCCGCCTGCGACAGTACCTTTGCGTTCGAGACCAACAGTGACCCTGGTCAATTCGTGCCTGTCCACATTCACCCGAACCAGGACGAGTTCATTTTGGTCCAGGAAGGCGTGCTTGACCTGAAACTCGACGGCGAGTGGGTCCAAGCGAAGGAAGGTGATCTCATCCGCATGCCGCGCGGTGTTCCGCACGGCTATTTCAACAAGTCCGACGCTCCGACTAGGGCCCTGTTTTGGGTTTCGCCCGCCGGCAAGCTCGAAGAACTATTCGACACTATTCACGAGCTCTCTGACCCCGAGGAGGTCGTAAAGATTTCGGCGGACCATGAGGTCGATTTCTTGCCCCCGGAAGCCAACGAGTAATTTTCTAATTCGTGCGAGACCATCGAGAGCCTCCCTCGCACTGCCAGTTTAGCTGAAAAAAAAGGGGGTGCCGATCGCGCGGCACCCCAATAGCACTTTGTGTGAAAGGCGGTCGCTCAGTTGCCCGCCCAAATTGCCTGATACTGTTCGCGATACCCGTTGTCCGGATCAAAGCGATTATCCGGTCCGCCGTCGTATTCAATGTTGGCCGGAGTCACGACATGCAGGGGCGAGACATAGCCTGACCATTCTTCGCCAGCGAAGGCACGGTTCAACTCGTCAATCAATTGCCAGCCCTGCAGGTTGAGAGGCTCTGCGACCGTCACCGCCTGATACTGCTGGGCCCGGACACGCTGGTAAGCGGACTCCGAACCGTCGCCTGCCGCGACATTGACAGGGGCGCCATCGCCATCAATGCCCGCGGCGGCCAGGGACGGACCCATGAAGTCGAAATAGAGATCGTTGATCGCCAGCGAGTGCGTCCAGTCATCGCCGTATCGCTGCAGCAGCGTTGTGGTGAGCTGCGGCATGCGGGTCGACGTGTCGGCGATCGGCGTGTCGACATATTCCAGAACGGTGCCGCCGAGCTCCTCAATTACCTCTTGCATCCGGTCAGCTTTTGCGATGGCGATCGTGTAAGTGGAATCGGTGAAGATCACTACGTTGGGCGCCCCGTCGGCGTCCACGAAAGCCCAGCTCGCGGCCGCACGAGAGACTTCCATCGGGTCTGTGGTGACATTGGCGAAGACACCGACCCCGTCTACCGGACCGATCTCTGGGGCGGCGTGCCAGCTAACCATTGGAATGCCGGCCTCCGAAGCAGTCTGCATGCCAGGCGCCTGCTCGACGGCATCGAAACCGTTGATAATGATGCCGTCCGGCTGCAACGCCAACGCCTGCCCAAATGCCGCTGTACGGCCGGATACCGACCCGCCGCCGTCGATCACGCGGACATCCCAGCCAATGGCCTCGGCCGCCTCTTCAACGCCGTTGGTGACTCCCAAGACGCCACCATTAGTCAAGTCCGCGGCCAGGACGACGATCGTTTTGCCCTCTTGTGCGGCAGGACCGGTGGTCGGTCCGTCCCAGGTATCCACCCGCTCGGCATACTGATCGACATAGGCTTGCGCGTCGTCCAGCGACTGGCCAATCGCCGTTGGGGCGACGGCGAGCATGGCAACCCCAAGGATCGCAGTTCCGGTCAAAAAGGTCTTTCTCAGCATCACTAGTTTCCTCCCTTGATGCGGTTTGGGTCTTTCGGTTCGATGTTCGAGGTTGGTATGGGGATCAGCATCTTTTGCGCGGCACCCCGTTTGCGTTGCGCATATCCGGCGATGCCAATGGCGACGAGCAGCGTTACGCCGTTGAACAAGGGCTCCACCCAAAACGAGCCGCCAAATTGCTGGATACCGGAAATACCGACGGCGAGAATAACGACGCCGATGATCGTGCCCCAGACGTTGACGCGGCCAGGTTTGATCGTGGTCGATCCGAGGAATGCTCCCACGAGCGCCGGCAACAGATATTCAAGACCGACGCTGGCCTGACCGATCCTCAGCTTCGAGGCCAACAAGACGCCGGTGAGCGCAGTCAGAGTGCCCGAGGCGATGAACGCCCCCATGACAAACTTCCGCACCGGAATCCCGTTCAAGGCTGCCGCCTTGGGGTTTGCACCTATCGAGTATAGATACCGGCCGGTCGGCATGTATTCCAAAATCAGCCACAGAATCACGGCGATCAGCAGCACGTAGAAGCCGGTGATCGGAAGGCCGAGTACAAACGTACCACTGAGTCCGTAAAAGCCTTCTGGCAGCACGCCAACGACCTGACGACCGCCCGTATGCCAAAGGGCCAGCGCGTAAAGCACGGTACCGGTGCCCAATGTGGCTATGAAGCTATCGATCTTGGCGACTTCGACCAAAAGGCCGTTGAGAAAGCCGGTGAAGGCGCCGAGCAGTAGCACGACGATGCAGGCTATCGGCCAGGGCAGCCCCATGAGTTGAAGGCTGATGGCCAGGATGTGCCACAAGACGATGCCGTAGCCGACCGTCAGGTCGATTTTGCCGGCAACCATGGGGATCATCGCAGCCAAGGAAAGCAACGCGATGATGGCCTTGTCCGACACGATTGAGCGGAGGTTGAGGAGCGTCGGGAACGTGTTTGGAAGCAGTACCGAGAACAAAACGATCAACGCAATGGTCAGCAAAACCAAGCCGTAAACCGGTAATTGCCGAAGCATGCGCTCTCCAAAAGACGCGTTTTTGAGCTCCGCGCGGGTCGGCTCCAGTGCTGTAGACTCGATAGAGTTCATGGCT
>JBCCER010000264.1:0-5030 GCA_039030175.1 Pseudomonadota bacterium | reverse complement strand
GTCAACGGCGTAGTGCCATTGTGCAGGGTCTAGATAGGCGTCGAAGCTGGTGCGTCCGCCGGCACCATAGCTACCGGCCTCCATCCGGTCTCCGTCGCCGCAGACGACCGAGACGTTAAGCCGGACCAGGGGGCGGATATCTGCGGATTGCCGCCCATCGCCGCGCAAAATGCGGACCGCTTGCCAGCTACCGGCCAGCGACGCGCTGACTTGCTTTACCCGGGGATCTTTGGCCCGTGCGTAAGCGTCGATCTCCTCCAGCGTTTTCACCTTGGTTTCAAACGGTATGCCTGCCAAAGGATTGTCGTCGCTATAGAGCTGCCGATTGGTGCCCGACGGGGGATCGACAAATTCCCCATCGTGACCCGCATGGACCGCGCGCACCGTCTCCGACGCGCGCTTGAGCGCCGCCTCGCTCAACTCCGTCGAGTGGGAATAGCCGGTGGCTTCGCCTGCGATTGCGCGAAGGCCGAAACCTTGTGTCGTATCGAAGCTTGCGCTCTTTAGCCTTCCGTCGTCCCAGGCCATCGCCTCCGATTGGCGATATTCGAGGAAAAGTTCGCCGTCGTCGGCTCCGTCAAGCGACTTTTCGACCAGCTTTTCGGTCTGGTCTCGGTCGAGGCCGGCTTGTTCGAAGAACAGGTCGTCGGTGGTGTTGATCGCGGTCATTATTTGGCTTTCGGACTATCGGAACGGTCTACCTGTCGAAGAACATAGGGTGCGGAAACCCCCATCGCCAGAAACCTTCTGGGATTATGGTTAGCGCCGCGCCTTGCTAGCAGCGCGCCAGATTGCCGCAATCCTTCGTTTCAGGGGCTTATGGGGTTAATCTTCCGATGAGATCTGCCGAGAGGTCGATTTCCGGGCAGCCTGCGGCGATAACGGCTTTGCACACGACAGGGCGTTTGCGTATAAGCCGGTTATTGACGGGTGTCGCTGCCGGTTTGCGAGCGGCGCGGAGGTTAGGACGGTTATCATGCGACGTATCTGGGCATTTTTGATCACGTTCGCGACGACGGCATTTGCTGGCGTCGTCTCGTTGCCGGCGCTGTCACAACAGCCGCATGCCTGGCAGATGGGTTTGCAGGAACCGGTGACCCCGTTTGCCCGCGAAGGCAACGACTTCCACAATTTGCTGCTCTACATCATCACCGCTATCGCTGTTTTCGTGTTGGTGCTGCTGGTAATCGTGATGGTCCGGTTCAACGCCAAGCGCAACCCGGTTCCGTCAAAAACCACGCACAACACAATGATCGAGGTGCTTTGGACCGTCGTGCCAGTCCTCATCTTGGTTGTGATCGCGATTCCCTCATTCCGGCTGCTTTATCTCGGCGACCGCGTCGAGGACCCGGAAATGACCCTCCAGGTCAGGGGCTATCAATGGTATTGGGGCTATGAGTATCCCGATCAGCAGATCGAGGAATACACGAGCTATCTGATACCTGACGAAGAGATCGATGCTGATGCGGGGCAGCTGCGGCTTCTGTCGGTGGATAACCCGGTCGTGCTGCCTGTCGATACAGACATTCAGATACTGGTCACGGCAGGCGACGTGCTTCACAGCTGGGCCGTCCCGTCCTTCATGATCAAGACCGATGCCGTGACCAGCCGATGGAACGAAACCTGGGCGCGTATCGAAGAGGAAGGCGTCTATTACGGCCAATGTTCGGAGATTTGCGGCACGGGCCACGCCTACATGCCGATCGAGGTTCACGCGGTCAGCCGCGAAGAGTTTGACCAATGGGTCATGGATCAGGTCGCCGACGCCGACATCGACCCAGAGGACCCGCCCGTCCTGCTGACGATGACGTGGGAAGAGGCGTTGGCGCAACGCTCCGTCCAATTGGCGGCGGCTGAGTAAGCGATAGAAGAGGCCGGCAAAGAGCCGCAAGGAGAAGGACACCGTCATGGCACAAGCCGGGACGCACACCGACGACCATCACGATCACAAGCCTAGCTTCTTCGTTCGCTGGCTGTTCTCGACCAATCACAAGGACATCGGAACGCTCTATCTAGTGTTCGCCGTCGTGGCTGGGCTTATCGGCGGTGCATTTTCGCTGATCATGCGGATGGAGCTGCAGGATCCGGGCCTGCAGATCGTCGGCGATGGACAGCAGTGGAACGTATTCATTACCGCCCACGGCCTGATCATGGTGTTCTTCGTGGTCATGCCGGCAATGATTGGCGGCTTCGGTAACTGGTTCGTGCCATTGATGATCGGCGCCCCCGACATGGCGTTTCCGAGGCTTAACAACATTTCGTTCTGGCTTCTAGTCCCAGCGTTTTTGCTGCTGCTCGGCTCTGCTTTCGTGGGCAGTGGTGCAGGCACCGGGTGGACGATTTATCCACCGCTGTCGGATTCCGCCTACCAATCGGGTTGGTCGGTGGATATGGCGATATTCGCGCTCCATTTGGCGGGCGCGTCGTCGATCCTCGGTGCGGCTAACTTTATCACCACGATCTTCAACATGCGCGCGCCCGGAATGACGCTGCACAAGATGCCGTTGTTCGTTTGGTCGATGCTGATCACCGCGTTCTTGCTGCTGCTGGCGGTGCCTGTACTGGGCGGTGCAATTACCATGCTGTTGGCCGACCGAAACTTCGGGACGGCGTTCTTCGATCCGGCTGGTGGCGGTGACCCGATCCTGTTCCAGCACCTGTTCTGGTTCTTCGGGCATCCTGAGGTCTACATCATGATCTTGCCGGGCTTCGGCATGATCAGCCAGATCGTCTCGACATTCTCCAAAAAGCCGATCTTCGGCTATCTGGGCATGGCCTATGCCATGGTCGCGATCGGTTTTGTCGGCTTCATCGTTTGGGCTCACCACATGTTCACGGTTGGCCTCAACGTCGATACGCGGGCCTACTTCACGGCCGCGACGATGATTATCGCTGTGCCCACGGGCATTAAGATCTTCAGTTGGATCGCCACGATGTGGGGCGGATCGATCGAGTTCAAAACGCCGATGCTCTGGGCCTTTGGGTTCATTTTCCTGTTCACCGTGGGCGGGGTTACCGGCGTTGTCTTGGCCAATGGCGGCATGGATGTGGTTCTGCATGACACGTACTACGTTGTTGCCCACTTCCACTATGTGCTCAGCCTTGGCGCCGTGTTCTCGATATTTGCCGGCTTCTATTATTGGATCGGCAAGATGTCTGGACGGCAGTATCCGGAAACGCTTGGTAAGATCCACTTCTGGACGACGTTTATCGGCGTGAATCTGGCCTTCTTCCCGCAACACTTCTTGGGTTTGGCAGGGATGCCTCGGCGCTATCCGGACTATCCGGACGCGTTTGCCGGTTGGAACATGGTTTCGTCCATTGGTGCCTACATTGCGTTCGCTTCGACGTTGCTGTTTGTTTACATCGCAATCAAGACGATCACGTCCGGAAAGCGCGTCGAAGCCAATTACTGGGGTGACGGCGCGACGACATTGGAATGGACGGTGTCATCACCGCCACCCTTCCACCAATTCGAGACGTTGCCACGCATACGATAGACGCCAGAGGCGCTGGGTTTAGGGACCGCGCCGGCATCGACCGCGCGGTCCTCATCGTTAGAAGGAACAGTTCTGTAAGCTATTCATGACCGATTTGACGGCAGACATTGAAACAAGAGAACGCGCGGTGCCAGCCGGGATTTCAGGCGGCTATGCGGCGTCTGGTGTCGCGACTTGGCGCGACTACATTGCCCTGCTCAAGCCGCGGGTCATGACCCTTGTTGTCTTCTCCGGGATCGCCGGCCTTCTTGTGGCCCCCGGTTCGGTTCATCCGGTTCTGGCGCTGACCGCGATCTTGTGTATCGCGATCGGGGCAGGGGCCGCCGGTGCGATCAACATGTGGTATGACCGCGATATTGACGCTGTTATGGCGCGCACGCGCTCCCGCCCAATCGTCCAGGGTAAGATCGCACCGAATTCTGCGTTGGAGTTTGGGATCATCCTGGCCGTGTTCGCGGTCATGATCATGGGTCTGGCGGTAAACTGGGTCGCCGCAGCCATCTTGGCATTGGCCACGCTGTTTTACATTTTCGTCTACACGATCTGGCTAAAGCGCCGTACGCCGCAGAACATCGTTATTGGCGGCGCCGCCGGCGCTTTTCCGCCGATGATCGGCTGGGCGGCGGTTACCGGGGACGTCACATGGGCGTCGCTGACCCTATTTGCCTTGATCTTCTTTTGGACCCCACCGCATTTCTGGGCGCTAGCGCTGTTCCGCAGTGAGGAGTATGCCAAAGCGGGGGTTCCGATGCTGCCGGTAGTTGCGGGCGCGAGCACTACAAAATGGCAGATGCTGGCATATACGCTTTTGCTTCTGCCGTTGGGCGTCGTTCCGACATTGCTCGGCGTGGCCGGTTGGTTTTACGGCGCGGGCGCGACCGTGCTTGGCCTCTTGTTCCTTGTCTGCAGTATCCGCGTGCTGGTTGAGGACGGTGAGTCGACGCAGTGGCGGGCGGCCAAACAGATGTTTGGCTATTCGATCTTCTACCTGTTTGCCCTGTTCGCTCTGTTGATTATTGATCGCAGTACGGCGGTTGTGGGGGCATGATGGCCGGCGACGTACCTGAACAGGACGATCTCTCACGGCGTGAGGCGCAAAAGAGACTGCGCGGCAAGAATTTGGCCATTCTGTTCGCTCTCATAGCCTGGGTTGCGCTGTGCTACGTAATCGCCTTCGTCAAGTTCCCGACCCCCTGATCGACCATGGCAGGCAACACACCAACGTTCCGCAATCTCAGCAACGGCAAGCTCGCCATTGGTTTGTGTGCCATCGTTTTGGGGATGGGCGGGTTGAGCTTTGCTGCGGTGCCCCTTTACGATCTCTTTTGCCGCGTCACCGGGTTCGGCGGAACCACGCAGCAGGCGGACGGGTTTTCGTCCGAAATCCTCGATCGCACGATGCGTGTTCGTTTCACTGCTGATGCCGATCGCAACCTACCTTGGGAATTCGAGGCACAAGCCAACGAAGTTGAGGTTCGCCTGGGAGAGCCGACCCTGGTTACATACACAGCTCGGAACATAAGCGACGAG
>JBCCER010000263.1:0-5032 GCA_039030175.1 Pseudomonadota bacterium | reverse complement strand
TGGCTAGAAGCAACAACAGGAGTGCGGCAAGCCCAATGACCCAGGCGTTCTTTCGAACGATCTCGCTCACGCTGCACCCTTTTCGGCCACCAGCCCGTAGGCGGCCCGCATGAGCGTTTGCTCGTCGGCATCTTCGGCATCGATAACATTGACGACGCGGCCTTTGAAAATGACGACAACGCGATCGCAAACCAGCGGAACTTCCTCAAGCTCCGACGTGTAATAGAGAACAGACGCCCCGTCGTCCGCGAGCTCGCGAACCAGCGGATAGATCTGCCGCTTAGTGCGGATATCGATGCCACGGGTGGGATCGAACAGCAGAAGCGTCTGAACATTGGTGGCAAGCCACCGTCCTATCGTTACCTTCTGCTGGTTGCCGCCGGATAGTCTCTGCACCTCGCCTTGTGCGCGCGTATCGATCTGCAGCTTTTCGATCGCGTAGCTGACCCTATCGCGCTCGTGGCGCAGCTTTAGGGTGCCCCAGGAGCCGATACGCGCGGAGAGTGGGAGCGCGATGTTCTCTCTCACAGACCGCTGCGCCAAAAGCGCGTCGGCGCGATCGCCGGGCACGAAGGTCAGACCGGCGGCAATAGCATCGGCCGGATGTTTGAAACTGGTCGGTTTGCCATTGATTTCGATTGCGCCGGCGGTGGGCGATGTGAACCCGGCCAGGCAATCGAACAGCTCGTCTTGACCCTGTCCTTCCAGCGCCACCACCCCGAGCACTTCGCCTTCGTAGATGTCCAGCGTCAAATCCACGACCTTCGGGGCGATCGCCAATCCGCTAACCCGCACACGCGGGACGCCGGTATGGTCACGTCGTGCGTCAAAATTCTTGCGTTCGCCGAGGTCCAATTTTTGGCCCAGCATCAGTTCCACCGCGCGCTCCTCGACACCCGGTTCGATGCTTAGGTCACCCATGGTGCGTCCGTCGCGCAAAACAAAGGCACGATCGCACAATTCCGATATCTCGCTGAAACGGTGGGATACGTAGATGACGCCCATCCCGTCATCCGCCTGCTGGCGAACAACCTTAAGGACACGCTCGACGAGGTCCGCCGGCAATGCCGCCGTTATCTCGTCGAGAAGCAGGACGTCGGGTTCGATTGCCAGCGCTCTTGCAAGATCGATGATGCGCAAGGTGGCCAAGGGCAACCCGCCGATCGGGGCCGAAAGGTTAAGATCCTCGATGCCAAGCTCGGTCACCCAGCGGCGGAACGGCTCGACCGACGTATCCATGAGACGCAAATTGTCCGCAACGTCGAGATCGGGGATAAGCGATGGCTCCTGATAGACCGGCACAAGGCCCGACCGCCGCGCCCCGGCGGGGTTTCCAACATGCACTTCGTTGCCGCGGATCAGCACTTGTCCGCTGTCGGGCCTCAGGGCGCCTGTGATGATCTTGACGAAGGTGGATTTTCCCGCGCCATTCGCCCCCATGAGCGCGACGATCTCGCCCTCGGACAGGCGAAGGCCTGCATCGGTCAACGCACGGACCGCGCCGAAACTCTTGGCGACACCGGACGCGTCCAGCAGGTAACTGCCGCTCATGAGGGTATGATTTCCCGCTCTTGGATTTGACCCCCCGCCCTGGACGGTGCGGGGGGTCAAAAAGCCTGGCTTTAGCTGTCGCCGGGCCCTTCGCAGGCGATGATCTGGTCCATCGTGTAGTCGGTCCAGCCCGGAACTGAGACGGAGACCGGCCATTCCGGGTCGAGGTCCGGGTTTTGCGCCGCCTCGATGGTGGCGCGTCCTTCGTCGGTAGCATTGTCCCAAAGCACCGGATCGACAAGCACGACGCGTTCGGCCGGTGCCTCACCATTCAGGATGTCAACCGCAAGCGCGATACCCGCACCGCCGACGGAGCCCGGGTTCGTGACCGCCGCGCCAACCAGCCCGTCAACCTCCGTAAGGTATTGGACGAACCCGGCGTTATCCGCGCCGACGATCGGTACGAGCGGCGCGCCCGATTCCTCAAAGGCGTCGACAATCACGTTGTCGATGCCGCTCGTCCACACGCCGTCAAACGGGATACCGGTGGCGAGGAAGTCGAACATTTGTTGCTTGCCCTGGTCTTGCTGCCACCCGGTGAAGACCTCGTGCACCACGTTGATATCGGGGAATTCGCTCAGCGCACGATTGAAGCCGTTGTGGCGGTCGGTATCGGCCGAAACGCCTGCGATACCGCGCATGTAGACGACGTCGCCCGAACCGCCCAACTGTTCGAACAGCCACCTAGCCCCGAGATAGGCATATTCTTCTTGATTGTTCGACAGAATATAAGCGCCGTCCGCCGTCACGCCCGCATCCACCGCGACCACGACGATATCCTGTGCCATTGCCGCTTCGAGCGCAGAGTTTAGAGCGTCGGGATTCGACGGGTTTAATACAATGGCGTCGACACCCGCTTCGATGAGATTGTTGAGATCCTCAAGCTGACCAGCGGAATCGGTATTGCGATGGGCCACGATCAAGTTCGCGACGTCTCCTTCAACCAGAGCCTGCGCTCGCATGGCACAAATCATCTGCTCTCGCCAGCCGTTTCCTTGGACGGTATTGGAGATCCCGATGGTGTAGTCAGCAGCGAACGCCGATGGCGCGAGCATAACGGTGAGCGCGATGGCTGCCGTCGTTGTGAGTCGTTTCCTCATTTGAAGTACCTCTCTGTTGCTGGTGGTTGGCAAGTCCGTGGCTTTGCGCCCTTCTATTTGATGAATGGTTGCAAGACGTCGCGAGCAAGGAGAAAGCCGCGCTTAACCTTTTCGTCCGTCCCCTCGAACAACCTGTCTTCGTGCTCGATAATGACCGGCCCATCGTAGCCGGCGCGATATAGTCCAGAAAAGAAGTTCGACCAATCGACATCGCCCAGTCCGCACAGGCGAGGAATCTGCCACCCTATTCCGACGGACATGATCCCGTTTTCGTATAGTCCGTCACGGTCGACCATGACGTCCTTTGCGTGGACATGATGGATCTGAGGACCGAACTCCTTGATGAAGCGTGTCTGGTCGATGAACTGCCAGATCAAATGCGACGGATCGAAATTCATGCCGACCGCATCGCCCCATTCTTCGAAAATACGCCGCCATATCCTGGGGGAGTAGGCGATGTTGTGCCCACCCGGCCATTCGTCGTAGCTGAAGATCATTGGACAGTTCTCAAAACACAGCCGGACGCCCTTGTCCTTCGCGAACGCAACGATAGGCGCAATGATCTCCTGTGCTCGGGACCAGTTGTCGTCGACGTTTAAGGCCCGGTCTCCACCGACAAACGTATTGACGATTGGAACGCCCATAGTGCTCGCCCCTGCGATCACCTTCTTAAGGTGGCCGATTGCCTCTTCGCGATCTGCCGCATCTGGGTGAAGTGGATTGGGATAATAGCCCAACCCCGAAATCTCGATCCCATGCGCATCCAGCGCATCGACGATCTCCTTGCCCTGCTCGGCGGTTAAACCATCGACATTGATATGGCTGGTTCCGGCATAACGCCGCGACTCGCCACCCGATGACGGCCAACAGGCGACTTCGAGTGCCGAGAACCCATTGGCGCCAGACCAAGTGGCAACATCGATCAAGTCGGTCTTCTCAAAAGGCGCGGTCAGCAATCCTAGTTTCATCGTGCCCCCTCAGATCTCGTCCAATTCTACCCAACGCCCTTCGCTCGCCGACATCTCGACCGCGTCGCAAAAACGCATCGCGAAATGACCATCGGCAAATGTGGCCCATGTGCTGTCGGATTGCCGTTCGCCGCTTCGGATGTCCGCGTAGACGGCCCGAAAGAATGCGAAAAAGCTGTCGGCAAACCCCTCGACATGCCCCGGTGGCAGCGATGCAGCGGCGGAGCCGGATGCATTCATCAACGAGAAGTCCCGCATCATGGTTTGGTTCGGCTCATCGCGCCGCCCAATGCACAGGTGATCCGGCTTTTCACTGTCCCAGGCCGCGCTAGCCTTGCTTCCCGCAATGTTCCAGACCAGGGAGTTCTTTTGGCCCACGTTGATTTGCGAGGTGCTCATGACGGCTTTCGCACCGCCTTCGTACCGGATCATGATCGCTGAAGCGTCGTCGGTGTTGATCGCCACGCGTTCCGTAGCGCCAGCGGCACTGGAAAAAGTCTCGACAGGCCCCAAGGGACGCTGCCTTTCCTGCAGGAAAGTGGACAGGTCGGCAAAGACGGCCTGTGCTTTAAGTCCAGTGACAAAGCTCGTCAGGTCGACCCAATGGGTCCCGATATCCGCGACGGAGCGGAGCGCACCGCCGATTTCGGCTTCCAATCGCCAGTTCCAATCCGTCGGTTTGGCCAGCCAGTCCTGATGATAGTGTCCTGTGACGAACCTTATGTCTCCGAGTTCCCCCGCACGCACCATGCCGTACGCCTGGTGATTCAGCGGATAGAACCGGATGTTGTAGCAAACGGCGTTGACCGTCTCGGAGGCCGCCGCAAGGTCGGCCAATTCAGCAGACTCCGCACTGGTCATTGCCAACGGTTTCTCGCAGATGACGTGCTTTCCAGCCGCGATGAGCGCTTTCACTTGGCCATAATGGGCGTGGTTCGGCGATGTCACATGCACGACATCGATGCTCTTGTCAGACAGCAATTCCTCGAGCGAACGGTAGGACTTACCGACCCCGATCTCAGCGGCGCGCGCCCGACCCCGGTCCGGCGAAGACCCCAGGACACCTGTTATCTGAACCCCAAGGCGTCGAAGGGCATGCACATGGACCGTACCGATGAAGCCGGTACCGATCACGGCGGCACGGATGCCCGAAACATCAACCATGGACGACACCGTCAAACAACCGAGTAGCCTCCGTCGACAGGAATGCAGGCACCGGTGATGAACACGGCTGCCTCCGATGCCAGGAACAGCGCCGTCCCGGTGATGTCTCCCGGCTGTCCCCAGCGCGCAAGAGGCGTGCGCGCCTCAATTGCCTGAACAAATTCCGGGTTTTGCCTGGCACGGGCAGACTGCTCGGTGACGATGAACCCGGGAGCAATCGCATTCACGCGAATTTCGTCAGCGGCCCAG
>JBCCER010000262.1:0-5049 GCA_039030175.1 Pseudomonadota bacterium | reverse complement strand
GGCCGATCTGTCCTTAATCGCCTCAACCGCAAAGGCGGACAGTTCGGCGGTTCCGTAGGTCGCGTAAGGCGCGCATCTGACGACGGGGCCGCCAAAGACGGCGACCATGTAGTGAACCGCGGGGATCTCCCGCCCCATGATTGCAAGCGCCGTCGATTTGAGCGGATGGGCATGAACGATGGCATTGAATTCTGGGCGGGCCATCAGAATGTCACGGTGAAACCTCCACTCGCTCGATGGTTTGCGAGGCCCGTCGGTCGTGCCGTCCTCCAGCAGATAGACGATGTCGTCAGGCTCCATATCGTCATAGTCGAGACTGGTGGGTGTGATCAGGCAACCCTGATCAAAACGGACGCTGATATTGCCCGAGGTACCCTGATTGATGCCTTTGGCATTCATCTCGCGACACGCATCGACGATCTGTTCGCGGATCAACTGTTCTTGTTCATCCCTATCAAAGACCTGATCGACCAGAACTTTTCCCATCAGCAAGATCTGCCTTCTTGTCGGTTTAAACGGACGTTATCGAGCCTGATGCACCCTGTCAATCTGGTCATATTCAGAAATACGGTTGACCATCGATACCCGCAGAATGACTAGCTGTCTGGGCCAATCTTGACGTGGATGCGAGCGGCGTCGGAATTGAAGAAAGCGCGATAGAACTCCAACACGTCACCATCGTGCGAATAGGCGACGGATTCTATCGCGACCAGCGGTCTGTCGGCGGGGACGCCCATCAGCCTAACCACTTCGGGCGTTGGCATTTCGGCGGTCAACCAGCGCTCGGCCCGCAGAACGGTCAGGCCGTAATTCTGTTTAATCGTTTCGAAGATCGAGCGATTCTCGATATCCAAGTTTTCCATGCCAGGCAGCCTGTGTCCGGGCAGCGAAATAAGCGTGAAGGTCAGCGGGTTTCCGTCGGAGTAGTAGACGCGCCTGATCCGCACGACACTTCCCGTGTCTTCCGGGAACCCAAAGACTCGTCGCTCTTCATCGTCCGGATCAGCGCGAACAAATTCGAGCGTATCCGCCGTCACTTCGTGACCTTTGGGAACTAGGTCGCCAAAAACGCTTAGGTTTGCGGTCATGAAGTCGACCGCTTCACGCTTGCTGGCCACGAACATGCCCTTTCGCGGCATCTTGATGACCTGGCCTTCGGCAGCTAAAGCGCTGATTGCCGAGCGCACCACCGGCCGCGATACGCCAAAGAGATCGCAAAGGGCCTGCTCGGAGGGAATTCGGGAGTTAGCAGCGAGCTGCCCGGTCGCGACGGCCTGGCCAATTTGGTTCTTCAGCTGCACCCACAAGGGGATCTGGTCTTGGCGCCTCAGCCGAATGCGGCGGCCGACCGCCGCGAATGCCTCAGCAGCACCTTCATCCTCCTGATCGTATCGGGGGCGTCCCCGGCCACGCGATGCTTGCACCAAAACTAGATACTCCACTGCATAGTGCAGTTGATCGAAACCAAGCAATCAGGTTGCTTACACGATCCTACCAACTCTGCAAATTGTGGATATTCCCAACGAGTGAGAGTTAGCTCAGCGACGGCCGCCAGCAAGTTTTGCCGACTCTGGCAATGTTCGAAGCTTCAACATTGCGATCAACCCTATGATCGGCCCCGGCACCAGCATCAGGAACGTCCACCGCCAGCCCACCCAATCCGCTACGATGGGAGTCAGCCAAATTGCGACCACGGTAAGCGCGAAGCCCATACCAAGCTGTAGAGCAAGGGCCGTTCCAACGTAGCGCTTGTCCGCCAGCTCAGTCGCAGCAGCAGAGAACTGGGCAGAATCTCCGATGACAGTGAGGCCCCAAACTAGCGATAAGATGACGAATACGACTGTCGGGCCTTCAAAGAACACGCCTATCAGCAAGGCACAAAACCCAGAGCCGGCAAGCATGATGGAACAGGTTCGCGTGCGCCCAATGCGATCGGAAAGCCAGCCACCGATGATGCATCCGGGAACGCCAGCGGCAATCACGCAAAACGTAAAGATCGCCACGCGCCCCTGAAGTTCAGGTATGCCTGACTGGCTAGCAGCCACCGCGAACGCGAAGAACCAGCCCCACATGGCATAGAGCTCCCACATGTGGCCGAAGTAACCCAGATTGGCAAGGAACAGCGGCCGGTCGCGAAACACGCGGCCAAATGCCTTGAAATCTATGGGCACGCGCGCGGTGGCGTAGGGGCCTGGCCTGGCACTACTAAGGAAAATGACTGCCGCTATTAGACTCGTGGCAGACGTGCCAATCACCACCCATTGCCAGTCCATCTGTCCGACGAGACCGCGGAAAAGGTATGGCAGTGACGACCCCAAGGTGAGCGCCGCGATGATCAATCCTAGAACCATCCCACGCCCGCTCTTAAACCAGGTCGCCATGAGCTTCATGGCCGGCGGATAGACGCCTGCCAGAGCCAATCCGGTAACAAATCGCAGCCCGATCGATGCTATTCCAGGGTCGAGCAAAAGCAGGAGATTGGCGATGGCGGCGACTGCAGCGCTTGCCCCCATGAGGCGATGCAGCGGGACGCTGTCTGGCAGATTGAGTACACTTGAGCCGATGGCACCGACCACAAACCCAATCTGGACGGCGTTGGTCAGCCACGGCAAGCTGGCAACGGGCAGCGCCCATTCCTGTGCCAATTCCGGCAAGATGGCGACCGCTGAAAACCAGGTCGCCAGTGAGCCGACCACGGCGATTATGGTCAGAACGAGTTGGCGCACCCCAGCGGCCGACGCGGTGGCCGACTGGTCTCCGACACTCTGGGTCAGTTTCGACCCCATGCCAGGCTCACTTATGGAGCGGCATTGTGTAGGTCGTCGCCTCACCCTTTAGGCAAATGTCCCCAGCGGCATCTCGCACCGTGGTCGCGATCGTGCAAATGGGCTTGTCATCGCGAACAGTCTGGATTTCGACCCGGCCGGTTATCTCTTCGTCAACGCCCACCGCTTTGACGAATTTCCACTCAACACCCAGAAAGACGGTCCCAGGGCCCGGCAGATCCTCGGCAACCAGTGCATTGAGGATGCCGGATGTAACGCCCCCTTGGACAATCAGTTTGCCAAACGGCGACCGTTCCGCGAGTTCGCGATCATAATGAAGCGGGTTGTAATCGCCGGTCATCTCGCTGAACGCTTCAATGTCCTTCAGCGAGGTCGTACGCGAACGTTCCGCGCATTGGCCCACTTCCGGCATGCCTTTTGCCGTACCGTCCCACCCGGTCGCCTTTTCGCTCGTTGTCATGCGGTAGCCTCCCTTGCCACTAGACCAGCTCAAATGCCGGTAGGCGTCTTTCGCCCACCATGGTTGGCGCCAGGCGCAACTCGGCGCCAACGCGAATGGGGTGTTGATTGGGGAGAATGAGGCTCAACATCGTCGGCCCTTCGGCCAGCTCGGCAAGCCCAACGACATAGGGAGCGACGGCAGCCCATGCAGGATGGCCAGGCCGATGTACTTCTGAGAAGCTCTTCAGATGCGCTTTGCCGCTGGCGTTCTCCCAGACCAGTTCGTCGTGCCAACAGGCTGTACACAACGCGCGAGGATAGAAATTGGCCGCCCCGCAATAGGTGCAGCGTTGAATGAGCAGCTCGCCGCGATCGGCGGCCTGCCAAAACTCTTCCGTCAGCGCAGTGACCGTCGGGCCGGGAACCGTAAGGTCAGCGAAGTAGTCCGTCATTGGTCGCTCCCCAACACGAGTGCGGAGGCCTCGCTCATCGTGGCGCCATTGCCGGTGGCCAAAGCGTACCGGACGTTCGGAATCTGTCGATTGTCCCCTTCCCCGCGCAGCTGACGCACCGCTTCGACGACGTGGGTCATCCCACCGGCAAGATCCGGCTGCCCAAACCCAAGCTGGCCGCCATGAGTGTTGAGGGGCAAACTACCGTTCGGGCCAAGATCGTGGTCGGCCAAGAACCGGCCAAACTCCCCAGGGGGGCAAAGCCCAGAATCCTCGAGCGTCGTTGCGACCAAGATCGTGTAGCAGTCGTAGAGAGACAGTAGATTCATCTCGCGTGCTGCCAGCCCAGACTGCGCAAAGGCTCGTGCCATTGACTCCTTCAATGGCCCGCTTGTCAGATTGGGCGCCTGCGAGACCGCACGATGGGTGATCTTCTCCCCTGCGCCCAGCAGATGGACGGGGCTATGCTTGAGGCTGCGCGCACGCTTGGCGGACGTTACGACCACCGCGTCCCCGCCCGCCACCGGCATGACGATCTCAAACAAATGGAGCGGCGAGGCGATGATTGGTGAGTTCAGAACGTCCTCGACCGTCGCAGGCTTGCCGTAAAAAATCGCGTCCGGGTTGCCCTGTGCGTTGGTCCTGGCCCACGCGGCGATTGTTGCGTAGTCCTCCGGCTTGCAGCCATAGGCAGCCATATGGGCCTGCATCAGCAGCGCGTAGGAGATGTTGGCGCCCGAAGCGCCGAACGGCACGTCGAACTCGCGGATCGGGTTGCGGTTTGGCGAGCGTGGCATCGGGTCCTGATGGATATTGGCGAGCACGCACAGCACAGCCTCGCACATGCCTGCCTCAATCGCCGCTGCGGCGCGCCAAACCATGCCGGCGCCCGAAGCGCCGCCAAGATCCACTACGTTCGACATGGTCGGTCGGAGGCCGAGATACTCAGCCACCGTCGCCGGCACATGCTGCGGCGTCTCGCCGACTTGCGGGCCGACAAGCAGGCCATCGATGTGGCCAGGCTCCAACCCTGCATCAGCAACCGCGAGGCGCGACACCTCGGCGATCATATCGAGGGTCGTCCGCCCCACAGTCCGGCGAACGGGCTTGAGTTCCCCGATCCCGACGATCGCCCCTTTTGACCGCGCGGTGCTCATAGGGCCTGGCTCCTCTCCAACGACGCGTACTCGTCCAAACATTCGGGATTGATGAGCGATGAGCGGTTCTTCACCGGCTCGCCCGCGACCACCGACTTCACCGCCTTTTCGACGCGCTTGCCGTTGAGCGTGTATGGAATGTCCCGAACCTGATGAATGCGGCGCGGCACGTGAAATGGCGAGGCCAGTTCTCGAATTTCCCGGCGCAAGCGC
>JBCCER010000261.1:0-5058 GCA_039030175.1 Pseudomonadota bacterium | reverse complement strand
GCTGGCATACGGGTCCTGAAAGATCATCTGCTGGCGTCGCCGGATCGGCTTCAAATCTTTTGGCTTGAGGTGCGTGATGTCCTCGCCGTCGAATTGGATCACGCCGCCATCTGGATCGATCGCGCGCATCAGGGTCATCGCAAGCGTCGATTTGCCCGACCCGGATTCGCCGACCAGTCCGACTGTTTCTCCACGCGCCACCTCGATGGAGACGCCATCGAGGGCATGCAAGGTGCCCTTCGGCGTGTTGAAACGCACGGTGAGATCGCGGGCCTCCAGCAAAGCAGTCATGCGGTTCGCTCCAGTCCCTGCGCCCCAATTGGCGCCCAGCAGGCGACGCTTCTCTCGCCATCGGCGACCAGGGACGGCGCATTTCCGCAGGCCGAGATTGCGTAGGGGCAGCGGGGCTGGAAAGAACAGGCGCTGCGATCCATTCCAGGCGGTGGCGGTTGGCCGGATATTGGGGTCAGGCGCGGCCGGCTGCGATCGAACTTCGGCACGGCGCGCAACAGTCCCTCGGTGTAGGGGTGGCGGGGCGCCGCCAATAATTCCGCCGTCGGGCCTGTCTCGACCAGGCGCCCATGATAGATCACCGCTAGCCGATCGCATATTTCCGCTGCCACGCCCAGATCGTGCGTGATCAGGATCGCGCCGGCCGCCACCAGCTTGGCGCGCAAGAGATCCAGGATCTGGGCCTGGATGGTCGTGTCCAGCGCGGTGGTCGGTTCGTCCGCGATGATCACCGCCGGATCGTTGACCAGAGCCAACGCGATCATCGCCCGCTGTCGAAGCCCCCCGGAAAGCTGGTGCGGATAGACCGATAATCTTTCGTGCGCCGCCGGGATGCCGACTGAGGTGAGCGCTGCCTCGGCGATCTCCAGCGCCTTTGCCCTCCCGACGCCTTGATGTCGCCGTATGCTCTCCGACAACAATGAGCCCACCGTGCGAACCGGGTTCAGCCCGGTCATCGGGTCCTGGAACACCATGCCGATCGTGCCGCCGCGCAAGCGCTGCAGATGCCGGTCGGACTGGCCGACCATCTCATCGCCGGTAAGCATGATGCTACCAGCCGTGATACGACCCGGTTTTGGCACCAGCCCCATCGCGGCAAGCGCCAGCATCGACTTGCCCGAACCGGACTCTCCGACAAGCCCAACGATTTCACCATGGCGCACCGACAAGTTGACACCATCGACGACTGTGACGTCGCGACCGTCCGGTACAGGGAATCCGATCTTCAGATCCCGAATGTCGAGAACGGTGTCGCGGTTGCGCATCGCTCTTATTCCACCGCTCGCGCACGGGCGCGGGCCTTCGCGGCCACGCCGTCGCCGATCAAGTTGAAGGCGACGACGGCGAGCACGATCGCTGTGGCGGGGACCAGCATCTGTTGCGGCGCCTCAACCAGATATTCCCGGCTTTCGGAAAGCATGTTGCCCCAGCTTGGCGCGGTTAGCGGTACGCCGATCCCTAAGAAGCTCAGGGCACTTTCGGCGATTAGCATGTCGGCAAAGGTGAAGGCGAACATGACCAGCATGGTCGGGCGCAGGGCCGGCAATACGTGGGTAATCAAGATCGTCGCCGAGTCGACGCCGGCCAGCCGCGCGGCCATGACATAGTCGCGCTTGGAGATGCTCATAGCCTCGGCATAGACGACCCGGGCGGCGATCGGCCATGTGGCTAGTCCCAAGGTAGCCGCCAGTGGCCAAAAGCCCCGGCCGAGCAGCGCGATGACCGTCACCGCCAGCACCAAAGACGGGAACGCGATCACCGTATCGACCAGATGCTGCACCACGCGCCGCACCGGCCCTGGCCGCCACGCGGCCAGCAGCCCGGCGAAGGTGCCGAGCGTCATGGCGATTACGGCGGCTGTAAAGGCGATCCCCAAGGACCACGGCATGCCGGCGGCCACGCGCCAGAGCAATGAGCGGCCAAGCTGGTCGGTGCCCAGCCAGGAGCCATCCTCAAGCGGCGCCCGCCAACGCTGCATCAGATTGCCGGTGAAGGCGTCGGCCGGCGGCCAGATCAGCACGCCGATGGTGGTGATCGCCAGAAAGGCGACAATGGCACCGCCGGCGATCGCCATCCCGCTGCCTTTGCCCGCGCGCTTCCATAGGCGCAACCGGGGCAGGGTTGTGCTCTGAGCTTCGACTGTCATGCCTGCTGCCGCCGCAAGCGTGGGTCGATCAGTCGGAACACCACATCCGTGCCCGCGTTCACCACGAAGACGAGGCCGGCGATGACGAAGACGGCTGCCTGTACGACCGGGAAGTCCAACTGCTCGACAGACTGAACCAACAACAGGCCGAAGCCCGGCCAGGCAAAGATCCATTCGGTGATCAAAGAGCCGGACATCAGGAAGGCGAACTGGGTGCCGATCAGCGCTGTTGCGCCAAGCAGCGCGTTGGGCAGGGCGTGGCGCCACAAGATCTCGGCCGTACCGGCCCCGTTTGCGCGTGCCGTGCGGATGTAGTCCTCGCGCATCGCCTCGGACACATTGGCCGCGATCACGCGCACCATCTTCGGCGCCAGAAACGAGGCAAGGGTGAGCGACGGCAAAATCCAACTCAGCACCCCCTGATTGCCGATCGAGGTCAGCCAGCGCAGTTCGACTACGAAAAGCTGGATCAGCAGCAGGCCGACGATGTAGCCGGGGATGCCCTGAAAGATGAACACGATGCCGTTGACCCATTTTCGGGTCGCCGCGTCCGGCTTCACGCCCAGCCAGGCGCCCAGCGGCACCGAAATCGCGGCCGTGACGATGAGGGCGAGGAAGGCCAGCAGCAACGTGCTCGCAAGCCTCTCTAAGACGAGGAATAGCGCCTCCTGACCGCCGCGCAGCGAGACGCCGAAATCCAGCGTCAGGATCGACAACACATAGCGGACATATTGGACGATCAGCGGATCGTCGAGGCCGTAGCGCTGGCGTATGAGGGCCACGAGATCCGGATCCGCCTCCTCGCCAGCGAGCACAGCCGCCGGGTCGCCGGATAGGCGCAGCAGGAAGAACAGCAAGGTCGAAATCGCGAAGAGCAGGATCGCCAGCTCAAGCCCGCGTTTGGTCAACGCCCCCTTCAGCGCAGCCCAGAGGTTCATGGCGGCGCCCCGACCAATTCGATCCATTCGCCCTCATGGCCGCGGCGGAGTTGCACGGACGCGCCGTTGTAGGGCGGCAGGTTGATCGGCGTGCCGTCAGCAATATCAGCTCGCAGCGTCATCATCGCGATGCCACAGGGCAGGCCCGCTGCCGTCGGCCGTTCACTTGCGGACGAAGGATATTGGTCATGCTCGATAAGGCAGCCACCGGACATTTGCAGCGATGATATCCTGATCCGCCCATCATCGGGCAAGTTCATCGCGTCGCGCAAAACCGGGACATCGACTTCGTGGTCTGAGACGCGTCTAACCGCGAACCGGTCTTCGTAAAAGCCTCGCGCCGCAGGCAGATCGCGGCACGTAATAACAGCAATGAACGCTCGGTCGACCGGTCGGGTCGCACGATGTATGTCCAGCGACCCTTCGTATGCGCGCACATCGGTGAGATACAAGACTTCGCCGTCCGGCCCCGCGACCTGCATGGCTCGTATCGCCGGATTGCTGCCCAAGGGACGCGGTGCGCCAAGGATGCGAAATCCGGCGTCCTCGAGCGGGCCTTTCAGCCGCTCAGGTTCGATAACTGACAGCTCGACGGCCCCCCAGCCAAATGTAGTTAGCGGATGAACTTTGGGCGGCGGATCTGGCGCTTCCACCAGTCGAAGGCCACCAACACTGTCGTCCCCGGGCGCGAGGTAAGCCCATCTCGCATCTGACAAATCAGGCGTTTGCCACAGAGACGCGAGTTGATCGCCGATCTGCCCCTCGGCAATTCGCTCCATCCCCAACCCGGCCGAATAGGCGGCGCAGGCGCGGTCGAGGTCGCCGGTGACGATGGTGGCCGCGAGAAGGGGACCGATCGCAGTCAAGTCAGATGCCAAGGTGCCGGTTGCTGGTCGCGGGTCAATTGTATTAAGATTAAGACAGCTTGACCAGCATCACTGCCGAGGGCCGAAGACCATGACGGCGCATATCGACACGGCTCAATCGTCGGCCCGAACGATCGACGACATTCTTGCCTGGCCCACCGACATGCTGCCCCGCGTGTCGGCCTTGTTGGCGCAGAAGCGATACTGGGTCACCGATCTGTTCCGCGCCCTGCGCCTAGAATACGAGGCCGCGATCGAGGGACCGGGAGAGCCCGCCGATCCCGCCGCTGTTGAGGCGCTGATGCAGGAGTTGCCGTCAGCGCACTATGTCCAGTGGCTGCACCGCTACAATCAGGATCAGACCTGGCGTCTATGCGAAGGCATGGTCGCTGACCGCCTGCAAGAGATCGAAGCGGCATTGGAGCCGCGCGACGGCGATCTGGGAACACTGAAGACGGCTCCGGACATCCGCTACCCGCCCTACTACCTGTTCGACTATCACCGCCAACGCGGCGGCATTTGGCGCGATGCGGCGGGGGCCGCGATTTATCTGCTGGGCGCGCGGATCGTCCATATCGGCCGCAACTCGGACTTTCAACTTCACGACCAATTCGTCGACTCGCTCGACGTCAACGACCCGAAGAACATCCTCGATATCGGCTGCGGCTTCGGCAAGACGACCTTTTCGCTGAAGCGGCGCTGGCCGGAGGCAAAGGTCGAAGGGATCGACCTGTCGGCCCCGTGCCTGGCGCTGGGAAGGCGCATGGCGACAGAACGCGGTTTGGCCATCGATTGGCGGCAAGGCGACATGGAACTGTTGCCGCAGGACGATGCCAGCGTCGATCTTGCCGCGATTACAATGGTCCTGCACGAAATGCCGGCCGAAGCGATCGCGACCTCGTTTGCTGAGGCAGCACGCGTGCTGAAGCCTGGCGGGACCTTGGTCACCCTGGAAAACCGTTGGCTTGGCGACCCGTTCCGCGACACGCTGCTGCGCTGGTACAGCCAGATCATCGATGAGCCGTACTCTGTGCCCTACCGCGACCTGGACATTCCGGCGATGGCAAGCAAAGCCGGCTTCGACACAGCGGAAACG
>JBCCER010000260.1:0-5089 GCA_039030175.1 Pseudomonadota bacterium | reverse complement strand
GTGGCCCAGAAGACGCCCGAATAGTCGATCGGCAAGAACCGGTCGTGCAATTCCTGCATCGTCGCATCCGGGTCGAGGTCCGGGAACAGGTCGGGATGCAGCCATTTGGCGAAGGCCTGCATGGCCGCAAAGTGGTACGGGCTGTTGTAGAACTGGTGATAGACGCTGTGGAAGCGCCCGTCCTGCACCGCCTGCAGTTCGGTCCAGCCCTCGCGGTTGGCCAGCGCGGCCAACCGCTCCTGCGCCATCTCCGGCGTGGCCTCATAGCCGAACAGCACGGCCTGCGTATCCGGACGGTAGAGCGACCAGTTGGCGCCGGTACCGATGATCACATCGGGGTCGGTCGCGAAGATCGCTTCCAGGCTGACATTGCCGCCGACGCCGGGGAACAGCGAAGACCCCCAATTCTGACCGCCAGCCAGTTCTACCAGCTCACCCAGGTTTTGGGACCCGAACGTGCCGCAGCAGCGCCCGGCCTCAATACCTGCTGCACGTTCGATAAAGACGAGCGGCCGGTCTTCGGGCTCGATCTGATCGACGACTGAATAAATGCGGCGCATCTCGGCCGTATAGTAGTCGGTAAACGCGTCGGCCTCGTCGCGGCGGTCCAGAATTCGGCCGAGCAACTGGATCGAGGGTACCGTGTTCGATGTCGGGTCCTGGCGGAAATCGACGAACACCGTGGCAATCCCGGCTTCCTCCAGCCGTTCGATGATGCCGCTTTCCTGGGCTCGCAACAGATTGCCCAAATTCATCAGCACCAACTCGGTCCCCGATGAGACGACAGCCTCGAGATTCCACTCATCGGAATAAGGGCTGCCAAGCCGCGTGATATCGGCGGCCTCCGGGAAGGCAGCCTGGTACATGTTCCAGGCATCGGGATCGAAGTTGATCAGATCGTCCTTCCAGCCGACCACCCGTGCGAACGGGTCTTCCTGGTCGAGCAGGGCAAGGGTGTAGATCATCCGTCCTTCGCCTAGAACAATGGCTTCAGGATTTTGTTCGACCTCGACGGTTCTTCCGGCGATGTCGGTGACAGTGATGGTCTCAGCGGACGCTGGCGTGGCTATCGCAAGTGCGGCGAATGCTGCGTAGGCGAAGGTGAGACCGCGCATGACATGCGTAGCGGTCATTCTCTTCTCCTAGATGGGGGCCAATCCCCTGCGCCAGATGGATCACATTCGGCGGCCGATTGTCAATAACGCTTTGGCGATGCCCGGCAATGCACTGTATTCAGGGATGCGGTGCTGTCCTAACTGATTGTTCTGCAGTTGGTTTTAGCTGCTGAATAGATTTTGTTCGCTACTGGTTAGCTCCCCTTAAGCGGTTGTTTGAGTAGATACCGGCGAATTGGAGGGTCGCATCACGGCCCGTCACGAGCGATGCGTCTTGTCGGCAGCCTGATACGCCAATATCGAGAATCTTATACTTGAACGCCGACTCTACGGGGAAGTAGTCGCCTCAATACCTGTCCCATTGACAACTCGCTCAACGCAATCGGCCGGTTCGCGAAAACTGCCTCCGAATCGACACGCGTTGACGCTAAAACGATATCCCGTCACCTCATCGCACGGCGCATTAGGGGTTTCGAATACCTGATCAGATGATTGGCCCGGCGAGATGTTGAAGAGCGAACTCGGCCGGCTTTGCCCAACCTCATCTTCGCCAACCAACAGGACCAGGGACCCGTTAAGGTCGTTCAAGATTTCGTCAGAATCATTCTGCAGACGGATCGTCGTTGTGCAGTAATAGTCCCGCTGTCCCGTCTCGACCAAGGTCATTTGGTAGTTTGGCGTCTGAGCCGTCGCGGCGAGGCTGGCTGCCCATATTGTGAACGCGCCTAGAAGAAGTCTAATCATCATGCCTATCCGGCTTGTGCGACTTGGTGCGGGTGCCGCTGGCGGTCCGCTGAGCCTCTAGCACGCTCCTTGACGCTTCTGACGGAACGACCTGCCGATCATCTTGATCGTATAGCGTGTCGAGGAACCAAGAGACCGATCCCGCTTCACAGCATTCACCGTGATCAGACAATCCGTGACGCAACAAATCGAGGCAGTCCCGCCTGCGGCGGTCCTTTTCGCTTAGTTCCTTGGCCCGTTTTGACACCGGTATCATCGACTATAGCAATTGCATGATGTCATTTCCGACCTTCCGCGTCAGCGACGCAAGGACGATCTCCAGATCCGGCCATTACGTTCGGTGCCTCGGTCACAAGCTTCAGACGGCTATCCTCCAAGGCACGGAGATGAACCAGGCTTGGAGCAAACCGGCGACGGACCGTGCGAACATGGGAGAGAAGGCTGTAGAACCGGGTGCGGTTCGGAAATGGATCCGCGTACGTCTGGATCGATAAGGTGTCGAACCGGCCTAGACGCGCAATGAAATCTGGCAGATCGTCGATCGAGATACCCCACGGCATGGGCGGCGCCGTGTAGCGCTTTGTTAGCCGCAATCCGTCGATCGTTCGGCGCGAAACGTAAGGCGGGATCGTATCGAAGAAGATCTCCGCACCGGGAAACCGTGTGGCCAGCCTTGTAAGGAGCGCAATGACATCGCGCTCCTCGAAATACATCAGCAATCCGGACGCACAGATGAATGGTGGCGCCCCATCGGGTACGGCGTCGATCCAACTCGGATCAAGAGCGGATGCCTCTACTACGGACGCGCGGGGATGGTCCGGCAGCAGTCGGCGCCGAACTTCGATGGCCTCGGGCAGGTCGACACTCAGCCAATGAACGAGGCCGTCATCGACTCGCCAGAACTGCGAATCCAAACCGTCGCCCAATGCCACGACAGTGCGGGGTCCGTCCGCGCGATCCAGAAAGGCATGAATCAAATCGTCACAATGGCGCGCGCGGATTGCGTGAAATACGTGTGGTCTGCCGAAACGGCCCCTAAAGTCGTAGTCGATCCGGTCGATCAAGTCGGCGGCGATCAGATCGTCGATCAACGGTGCCCGCCGTGATGCTTCGACGGCTCGATTCCAGAGCGGCCAAAGCATCGTTTCCGGCACGCCGCGAAGGTCAATGGCGTGTCTCTTCTGGCGTACTGGGAATGCTCCTGCAGCAGCAATCATGATGGCTCCATTCCGATAGTTTCGCTGGTTCGCGCGTCGTCTCGGCTTGGTGCCAGTCGCCAGCCTTCGGCCCGGTTGCGCTCCCGCCAAAAGGCGGCGTAGCGGCCGTCCTTGGCCAGCAGTTCGGAATGGCTGCCTTGCTCGGCAATTGTCCCCTCTTCGAGGACGATGATCTGGTCGGCCGACTGAACGGTCTGCAATCGATGCGCAACGACGAGCAGCGTTCGATTGGCCGTCAGGGCTTTCAATGCGTCCTGAACGGCGGCCTCGTTTTCGGGGTCAAGGGCAGCGGTCGCCTCGTCGAGAAGGACGATCGGCGCGTCTTTGAGGATTGCCCTAGCAATTGAGACGCGCTGACGTTCACCGCCGGACAACGAGGTTCCGCCCTCGCCGACTCGTGCAGCGAAACCGTCCGGTAGTCTGGTGGCGATTTCATCGACACGGGCCAAACGGGCGGCTTCGCGTACCTCCGCATCGCTGGCTTCGGGCCGGCCCATACGGATGTTTTCCTCAACCGACCCGTCGAAGAGATAGACGTCCTGGAACACCAAGGATAGCTGCGCCATCAGATCTTCGGTCCTGATCTCGCGAACGTCCGCCCCGGCCACGCGGACCGCTCCGGCGCCGACATCCCAGAACCGGGCGGCCAAACGAATGATCGTGGTCTTGCCGGAGCCCGAGGGGCCTACCAGCGCCGTCATCTTTCCGGCTGGGGCCGTGAAGCTTACGTCCTTGAGCACCGGCTGGTCGCCATAGCCAAATCCGACCCTGTCAAACGCAATGCCGGTGCCCTCCGCCTTGGTGGTTGTCTTTGGCTCGGGCAGCGGCTTTGTCGCCAGAAGGGCATCCATGCGGGCCAAGCTGTTGCGGCTGATGCGCAACGCCCCACCCAAATCGGCCGCCATCACCAGAGGTTCGACATAGCGCACGGCCAAGACCAACACCGCCAACAACTCGGGTGCGTCGATGGTCCCTCCAAGCGCCAAACTGGTTCCGAACAGCAAGACGATGGTGAAGGCGAGCTGCACGACCAAGACAAAGGAGGCGAACCCCGGAACCGACGTGAGGATCTGTTTACGCCCCGCATCGCGCTGCTCCTTCAACGCGTCGTCGAGCTTGGCGTAGCCCTCGCTGGCCCTGCCAAAGGCGCGAAGCACGGCCTGCGATTGCGCAAATTCCACAATTCGACCGGCAGCCTCGGCCGCTGCCGCATCCGTTCGATGGTCGGTTCGCTGGACCAAATTGCCGGTCCAGCGATAGACCAGGGCGGCAACGGGTGCCGTGATCAGCGCTGCCAGCGCCAAGCGCCAGTCAAAGATGAACATCAGCGCGATGACGGTTGCGGGTGTCGCGAAAGCCGTGACGACGGGACGGAGCAGATGGGCAGGAACCCCCATGACATCGATGATGCCTTGGCTGGTCAGCCGACCCACGCGACCGACCCTGTCGGCGCCGAACCAGCCCAGCGGCAGCTCGGCGATATGGTTGCCAAGTTTGCTAAACAGGCCGCGCCCCAGGCCGATCGCGGCCATGTAGCCGCTGAGCTGACTGGCGTAACGAACGACCGCGTAGATGACGAGCACGACAGCCATTACGGCAAGCCAGGTCAGCGCCTCCCCGATGTCGCGAGCGAACAAGGAGGTCAGAACGGGCACCAGCAGGGCAAAGCCAATCCCCATCAAGATGCCTTCCGCCGCTAGGCCGGCCAGATTTCGGCGCAGCAAGCGCGCGGGATCTGGCCCCGCGACGGCCAAGAGCGCCCGGATCAGTGGCTCGCCTCCTGTCCCGTTTCGAGTGCGCGCGAAGGGCCTCGGGGCGTCGGTTGCGACCCTTCGCTTGCCGCCCACAGACGGGCATAGAGACCATCCTGGCAGAGCAAGTCGGTGTGCTGGCCGCGCTCAACGACGCGGCCCTGGTCGACGACACAGATTTGATCGGCGCCGACGATGGTGTGCAGTCGATGGGCAATGACCAAGAGCGTGCGCCCCGCCACCAATGTGGATAGGGCATCTT
>JBCCER010000259.1:0-5119 GCA_039030175.1 Pseudomonadota bacterium | reverse complement strand
TACCGGCCGGAGGATATCGAACTCCTGCGCGAGATTCAGCGGCTGCTTTACGATGACGGCTACACCATAAAAGGCGTGCAAAAGCTGTTGCGCGAAGGGCATGTCAAGGCGAAGGCGGTTGAGCGGGCGCCACGGCCGCAGGCGGTTGAGCCGTCAGCCCCACAGCAGCCATCTGCTGGAGAAGCTCAGGTGGCCACCCCAGCTAGTAGCTTGCCGCAGGATGTTCGTGGGCAGTTGACGGATTTACTGCAGGACCTCAAGACCCTGCGAGACGCGCTGCGCGGCAGCGATTAGGTCACGTCGAAGTCGACGTCATCGTGGCATTGCCAGTGTCGTTGCGCGCGCGTATACAGGGGCCGCCGCGGGCACAGGCCGATGGCAGGATCGGAGCGTAGCGCAGCCTGGTAGCGCATCAGTCTGGGGGACTGAGGGTCGTGGGTTCAAATCCCGCCGCTCCGACCAATTCCCCCAAACCTAAAGTCCGCGATTGGTCTTGTTTGTCGCCATATCCGGCGTCGTTGATTGCGGCGACAGGACCGTGGCCACTCCGGCCCGACATCTCGCTGGCGGGAAACTGTCGGGTGTTCGTCGTGGTGGATTCCGCTTAACTGCGTAAGATCTGTCGTCGAAGGGGGATTTGTCGATGAGCGGATCGGCCACAGGCGCGTCCATCAAACGGTTGCGGGATCGGAAAGCCTGGACCCAGGAACGGCTGGCTGCCGCCGCAGAAATTTCGGTCCGGACGGTTCAGCGGGCTGAGGAGGGCACCCTGTCCGCCGAGACCCTGACGGCTATCGCCGGTGCGTTCGGGGTTGATGTTGAGACCCTGTCACCGCCTGCTTCGCCCAATCTGCCGACGATCAGCCCGGTGCTCTATTATGACGATCCCTCGGCACTCGACTGGCTATGCCGTGCATTCGGCTTCGAGATCGCCATGCGGATTCCAGGGCCGGATGGAAAAATCCTTCACGCCGAGCTCATTCTTGATGGCGCTCGCATCATGATCGGCCAGCCGGTGCCGGCGCAATGCTGGGACACGCCGAAACGCGCTGGAGTCCGAACGCAGAGCCTTTATGTCATGGTCGACGATCCCGATGCGCATTGCGCGGGCGCTCGGCATGCTGGCGCGGTCATCCTTGTCGAGCCGGAAGACATTCACGGTCAGCGCCGATACCTTGCCGAGGATTGTGAAGGTCACCATTGGTGGTTTGCCGCGATGACCACGACCTGAAACTTCTTTCGAAACAAGTGGGAAACTTGAGGGAGGGCAACGTGATCAAAGGTGTCCACACCATGTTCTATTCTTCGAAGGCCGACGAGCTTCGCGCTTTCCTGCGAGACAAGCTCGACCTATCGGCGACGGATGTCGGCGACGGCTGGCTGATCTTCGATGCTCCGGAAGCGGATATCGGCTGCCACCCGACGGATTATGAGGGCAGCCCGCCATCGGGAACGCACGATATTTCGTTCTATTGCGACGACATCGACGCGACGGTCGACGAATTGAAGGCTCGTGGTGTCGAATTTGTCGGCGACATTAGGGATGTTGGCTACGGCCGAGCGGCCCGGTTTAGGGTGCCCGGCGGCTTCGA
This sequence comes from Pseudomonadota bacterium, assembly GCA_039030175.1. Taxonomy (GTDB): domain Bacteria; phylum Pseudomonadota; class Alphaproteobacteria; order DSM-16000; family Inquilinaceae; genus JANQGH01. The sequence goes on along the minus strand of JBCCER010000259.1, from coordinate 3,527 downwards.
TTTGGAAATCTATCAGCCGCACTACACCAAATAGGGCTGCGCCGGAACCTTAGGTCTCTCAGGGGCGCTCTTTTCGCCACTTAGCGGTCATGTTCGCGGCCCATTTCACCTCTATTGAGGGTGATTCAAGCCCCGGACAATCGGGAAGATTGCGGGGACGGCCTTGATTACATCGACATTTGCCCGCCACTTTGGAGAGACCAGATGAAGCTGAGATTTGCCCAAGTTGGTGTCCTTATGATCGCCGCCACTTTAGTAACCGCGTGCCAGCTAACACGCGGTCAGGAAACAGGCGCAATCGCAGGCGCGGCAATCGGCACCGGCGTAGGCCTCGTGACCGGTGCAACGGCCGCGCAAGTTGTCGGTGCCGGGCTGATCGGCGGTGGCTCAGGCTTTATCTTGGGCGATTTACTCGAATAGCAGACCGCATCTGGCATCGCTTCGCCGTTCTGGCGCAGTTCGGGTTGGCAGAGTTCGGCTAGAGGCATTGAGGCAATTTTGGGCTCTGCACTCTATTCGATGCACCGTTCCTCGCTCATCTCTGGGGTCTCGCCGATGAGAATGCGTGGCTGGCCGTAACGATCCTCGTCCTCGAAATCAACGCCAGCATGGGCAACGAAACGGACATAGTGCCCCCGTGGGTTCGGCACAGAGGTGCCTGCCACCAAATAGAACTTGAAACCCGCAAAGTCGCAGTTGTCGATCAGTACGTAGCGACTCTGACCTGTGAGATTCTCGAACCAGTCCGGCAGCCGATCGGAAATTGCCTGATCGTCGGCCGATAAGTTTCGACCGGCGAAGCTCACTTCGCAGCTGCGAAAACCATTGGTTTCACCGTAGATGACGACAAGCCTAGGATCGTCGGTGACATGTCCATCGCCCAGTGACGACCCCAGGAAATCGCGTTCGGGATTGTTGGGATCGAAGGGTGCGAAATCTGCCAGGTCAGGTGCGTTGCCGCTTTCAATAGCGGGCAGGCAGAGACTGTCTGTGAGATTGAAAAAATCATCGACTGGGGACTGGGCCAAGGCTGTCGTGCCAACCAGGCCAGCGGTGGCAAGGATTGTTATCGAGAATCTCATCTTTTGTCGGTTCTACCTTTGCTCGTGTCGGTCTGAAGCAAATTGCGTCCGTCGGACTTGCAAGGTCTCTAGCATTGGCGCCATCACCCGGGCGTCAATTTCTTGGCAGTCCGCCCGCATAGATCGTCTGTTCATTCTTTGGGCATTGCGCGCAGTGCTGTCCAATTTACGGGCAGTCGGTGCCAAATCTCCGCCTCAGACCTTACGATTGAACAATTGGCACACCGTTTGCTTCGTCTCCCCTTAATGCAGGGCATCTAGGGTTCCGGCCGCGATTGCGGCGCTGGTCCGAGAGGTGCCGCCCTCGCCATCAGCGGGGGTACACGGAGGGATAAAATCCCGGGAGGGCACTGCGCCGGTTCAGCCGCCCCCCTCGTTTCGTCGCGGTTGGTCCGATCCGATGAAACAGATGGGATACTCGCCATGACCCAATTCTCAAGACTTCACACCTTCACGGCCGTACTTGCTGCCAGCACGGCCTTCATTGCTGCCCAACCAGCGGGCGCTCAAGAGCGTACGGAATTTAGCGTCGCCTGGTCGATCTATGTGGGCTGGATGCCGTGGGGCTATATCGAGGAAAGCGGCATAATGGACCGCTGGGCCGAACGCTACGGCATCGATGTCGAGATCGTACAGATCAACGACTACATCGAGTCCATCAACCAGTACACCGCCGGCCAGTTTGACGGCGTTTCGGCCACCAATATGGATACGCTATCGATCCCATCGGGGGGCGGGGTCGATACCACGGCGTTGATCGTCGGCGACTTTTCCAATGGCAATGACGCAATTATCGTTAAGGGCGAGGAAGGCGTAGAAAATATGGCCGGTTATCCGGTCAACCTCGTTGAGCTATCGGTCTCGCACTATTTGCTAGCTCGCGCGCTCGACAGTGTCGGCCTTAGCGAAGCGGATCTTACTGTCATCAATACATCGGATGCTGACATGGTCGCGGCCTTTGGGTCCGAAGACGTCGTCGCTGCCGTGACCTGGAACCCTTTGGTCTCGACTATTCTTGAGAGCCACGGTGCGTCCGTCATCTATGACAGTGCGGACATCCCCGGTGAGATCATCGATATGATGGTCGTCAATACCGAGGTGTTGGCCGCGAACCCCGATTTCGGTCGCGCCCTCGTCGGTGCCTGGTACGAAGCAATGTCGATTATGTCGTCTGACACGCCCGAGGGCACTGAAGCGCGTGAATGGATGGCTGCCGCCTCTGGCACTGATTTGGCGGGCTACGACGCTCAGCTTTCAACCACCGAGATGTTCTATGAGCCGGCTGAGGCCGTATCGTTTGTAGCCTCGCCCGAGCTACCGACCACCATGGACTATGTACGAACCTTCCTGTTCGACCATGGCATCTTGGGGGTTGGTGCGCCATCGGTCGATTTTGTCGGCATCGAATTCCCGGACGGATCGGTCATGGGGGATGCCAATAACGTCACCCTGCGGTTTGACGACAGCTACATGGAAATGGCGGCCGATGGGGCGTTGTAGGAGGGGCGCCTAACGAGGAGTCTGACCCGTGCGTTGGATCAACCGTCGGCTAAGACGACCGGCGGCGATTGCCCTAGCATTGGTGCCGTTCGTCATCGTGATCGGCGCATATGTCATCGCATCGGATATCCGGTTGGCAGAGAACCCGTCTGATCGGTTGATGCCGGCACCCGAGCAAATCATCAACACGTTCGTCACGCTGGCAACCGAGCCAGACCGACGGACGAACCGGATTCCGCTTTGGTCGGACACTTGGGCGAGCCTTCAAAGGCTGTTGGCCGGCATCGCCATCGCTGCGGCGGCTGGATTGGTCTTCGGTCTTATCATCGGGCTCATCCCCTATGCCCGCGCAGGGTTGGCACCATTCGCAGCGGCAATTTCTCTAGTGCCGCCGCTCGCCCTGCTGCCGATCCTGTTCATCGTTTTCGGCCTTGGTGAAACCGCGAAGATCGTGCTGATCGTCGTGGGGATCGGCCCGTTCCTGATTCGTGATTTGTCGCAGCGGGTTTTGGAGATTCCATCCGAACTGATCGTTAAGGCGCAAACGCTGGGGGCCTCCACATGGCACATCGCTTTGCGCGTTGCGCTGCCGCAAGTGTTGCCACGGCTTATACAGGCGGTGCGTCTTTCACTCGGGCCTGCCTGGCTGTTTTTAATTGCGGCCGAGGCAATCGCGGCTGAGGCAGGGCTCGGCTACCGCATCTTCTTGGTGAGGCGGTATCTCGCCATGGATATCATCCTGTCCTATGTCATCTGGATTACGTTTCTGGCATTCCTGCTCGACTACGCCTTGAAATCGCTCTCTCGCGTGGCGTTCGGCTGGTTCCATAGCGGTGAAGATCTATGACCGCAGTATCCGTTCAGGACGTATGGAAAACCTACAACGACCGACCTGTTCTGGAGCGGCTCAACCTGGAGGTCGAGGAGGGTTCGTTCTGCGCAATC
>JBCCER010000258.1:0-5181 GCA_039030175.1 Pseudomonadota bacterium | reverse complement strand
TCAAACGAATGGTCGTCGAGGAACCGTGCCCCAGCAAAGGCAAACAGAATTGCCGCCGCCAAGATCGCAAATCCCCAAACCGTGCCGACGATGACCGCATGGCCGGCTTCCCTCCACTCAATGCCACCGAAGCGGGTACCGACAACAGCGCCGAGAACAATTTGGGCGGCGGCGACCAACCATGACGGCGGGGCCGCATCGGTCAGACCGCCGACATGGACGATGACGCTCAAGATCAATGGGAACACCAGCGGTCCGCCAGGAAAACGGACGATCCGGCTGAGACCGAACCCTGCGAGCCCGCATGCCGTCAACATGAACCAGTCGAGGGCGGTATACCCGCCTTCGGGCGCCACTGCTGGGACAGTCCTGCCGATTGGTGTCTCCAGAAGAATCTGCAGGGCAAAGGGAACTGTGAAGACAACGACGAGTATTCTGATCGCGTGAACGATAACGAGACGACGGGTGTCGGCCCCCAGCGAGCCGCCAATCAACGTCAACTCGGCAAGACCGCCAGGCGTCGCCGCGAAGAAGGCGGTCGGCTGATCGAAGCGGCCTATCTTTCGGAAGTAAAAATAGCCGACGAACAGCATCGCCAGCGAATACGCGATGATCAGCAGAATAACGCTCCACCAATGCACCATGGCCGCAAGGGTTTCCGCGGCAAATGCGCTGCCCGCAAGCACCCCGACAACGGGCCGCACCGCAACCCGCAATTGCGGCTGGAGCAGGTTTCGCCTTGTCACGGCGGATGCGATGGCGGCAGCAGTGAGCGCGCCGAGAATCCAAGGCAACGGCGCGTGTATCCAGAAAAATACGGCCCCGCCGAAAGCCGCAACCGCCAACGTGGCGGCCGCAATCAACAGGGAAACAATTGCCTTGTTGGTCGAACTCTTAGGGCCCGGTGTTTCTCTGGGCAGACTATCGGTGGGTTCAGGCCTTGGGTGCGATTTGCCCGCTAGGTCGCGTGTTCTTGGGGCAGGCTTACCAGGCTCGTTATCCACGGCTTCACACGCGCCGTCGCCGAGCGCTTCCGTCGACCGAGATGCGCTGGGAAGGAAGTGAAGGAAGTTCAGTCCGTAAGGTCGGCATCAGGTCTCGGAACGGTCTTGAACGCTGCAGAAAAGTACTGTGCGTCGGGGCCCGCCAGACGGCCGCCGACTTCCTCCGCTTTGGCGTAGTGGATTTTGTGGCCGTCACTATCCCCGTTTGCGGCGCAGGCAGCTGCTTTCGCTGCTTGCGCAAATGCAAGCTCCCACGCTTCTCCCTCTTCCGTGAAAAACGATAGCACCGAGTCCGCCAACACATTTGACGCCGCGGAGGCCCCGGCGCGGGCGAGCGCCCAGGCGAACAACAGATCGGCATGGGCGACATTGTTCGCGGTTCCTTCCGCATGCCAATAATGCCTCGCCGTTGCAGCCAGGGTGACAAGCCGTACGATATCATCGGGCTCCAAAGACGGTTGTTCGATCAGTGTCCACGCATCGTTGTTGCACTGCGACGCCTCCTTTTTGAAGTATGCTGATCGGCTCGCTTCAGATTGAGCTGTCATTGCTGGATCCCCGATTTCAGCTTTGCGTCGACGATAGAACGTACACAAAAAGGCGACAATGTCGTGCCTGTGCCGATGAACGATATCGGCTGAATGTAAGGACACAAGTTTGTCATTTCGGTTTCAAACGCCCAGACTCCGAGGACAATGTTGGTGGTGCTTTCGCTGCCGTGAGGAATAGCCGCATCGGAGCCCATACGAATTTCGCCCAAAGCGTCCTTTCACCCGTGTTGTCAGCGCTTCGGCCCACCGGCTATCATGATCACTTCGCGATGCAATTAGGGGTGGCGTCATGGCGGTGGAAAAGCTGGACAGACCGACGCTCGTCGGTCTTTTCGCCATGTCGGTCGGCGTGCTCGTCGTCGCGATCGACTTCACGGCCCTGTCCGTCGCCATTCCCGCCATTGAGCGGTCGTTCAACACAGACGTCACTACCGCGCAATGGGTGATCAACACCTACGCGATGGTCTTCGGCGTCGTGATCGTCACCGGCGGACGGCTGGCCGACATGTTCGGCCGGCGGCGCATCTTCGTTGTCGGGGCCAGCATCTTTGCGACCTCATCCCTGATCGCCGGGCTGTCGCCCGAGGTATGGGTGCTACTGGCCTGCCGCGCCGGAATGGGCGTCGGCGGGGCGCTGATGTGGCCCTCCATCATTGGCATGATCTTTTCTATCCTGCCCAAGGAACGGCAGGGGCTGGGCGGCGGTCTGCTCACAAGCGTCGCGGGCCTGGGTAACGCGGCGGGGCCCCTGCTGGGCGGATTTCTGACCGACGCGATAAGCTGGCGCTGGATCTTCTTTATCAACGTGCCCGTCGCGGCGATCGGCATCATCACGGCCTTGCTGGTCATCCCGAAGGACCAGCAGGACGATGTCAAGGAAGGCATCGACTATGGCGGTATGGCGTCCTTGACCCTGGGGCTCTTGTCAGTGCTGCTGGCGCTCGATTGGGGTGTGGATCGCGGTTGGACCGACCCGGTCGTCCTGGGCCTGTTCGGGCTTGGCGCCGTCTTCCTGGTCGGCTTCGGCTTCTACGAGGATCGCAAGGGCGAGGTCGCGCTGGTACCGGAAACGGTGATGAAGAATCTGGGCTTTGCCATGGTGGTGCTGACCACCTTGATGATCGCTGCGATCTTCTTCGGCGCCCTGCTCTACCTGCCGCAATTCATGACCAAGACCCTCGGCTTTTCGGCCGCGGAGGCTGGCGCGGGCCTGCTGCCGATGATGGCAACCTACGCACTGCTGTCGATCGTCGCCGGCCGTATCTACGAGATCATCGGCCCCAAGCTGATGGTCTCGCTGGGCGTTGCCCTGCTGGCCGCCGGCATGTTCATCCTGGCGAGGCTCGACACCAACACGACCTACCTCGAACTCATCCCCGGCATGGTGGTTCTCGCGTTTGGCATTGCTATCTTCTATTCCTCGATCACGACGGCCGGCGTCACGGCGCTCGACCCATCCAAGGCCAGCTTGGCGGGCGCCATCGTCTATATGGCGAACGTCGCCGGCGGGGCCGTGGGCCTTGGCCTCAACACCGCCATCGTCGCCTCCGCCTCGTCCCAGACGGTCGGCATCTCGACCGCCTTCATCGTCGACGCGTCCCTCGCGCTCGTCGGCCTTGTCCTCGCGCTGATCTTCATCGGCGGCCCGGTGGACAAGGAACGCTTGCGCAATCTGCGCCATCACTACCGGGCGCATAACTGACCGGCGACCGAATTGGTACGAAAGAGATCATGACGGTCGGGCGGCCGGAAAGATCCACCGTTACGGGCCTCATCGCGCTGGCGATCGGCACCCTGGTCGTCGCCATCGATTTCACATCGCTTTCCGTGGCGATCCCGGCGATCGAACAGACCTTCGATACCGACATCGTCACCGCCCAATGGGTGCTGAACATCTATGCCGTCAGCTTCGGCGTGGTCATCGTCACCGCCGGCCGGCTAGCGGACATGTTCGGCAGGCGGCGTATCTTCATCGTCGGGGCCGGCATAACGGCCGTGGCCTCCGTCGTTGGCGGCCTCGCACCCGACATCTGGCTGCTGCTGGTCTGCCGCGCGATCATCGGCATCGGCGGCGCCCTGCTGTGGCCGTCGATCATCGGCTTGACCTACCAGATCATGCCGGCCGCGCGGGGGGGCCTTGCCGGCGGCCTGATCATGGCCATCGCAGGGTTCGAGAACGCCGTCGGCCCGTTCCTGGGCGGCTTCCTCACCGAGACCTTCAGCTGGCGCTGGGTCTTCTTCGTCAATGCGCCGGTCGCGCTGCTGGCTATCGTTGCCGCTCTGCTGGCCCTTCCGAAAGACGAACACGACCGCACGAACGAGCAGATCGACTATGGCGGTATGGCCTCGCTGACCATCGGCCTGCTCGCCGTCCTACTGGCGCTGGATTGGGGGGTCGAGCGCGGCTGGACCGACCCGATGGTCCTGGTCCTGTTCGTGGTCGGCGCCGTCTTCCTGATCGGCTTTGCGCTCTACGAGACCCGCCAAGGCGACGCGGCGCTGGTGCCACGGGCCGTGATGCGCAACCTCAGCTTCGCCATGACGGTGGTGACAGTGCTGACGCTGGCCGGCATCTTCTTCAGCGCGCTTGTGTACCTGCCGCAATTTATGGCCAAGACGCTCGACTTCACGGCCTTTGCTGCCGGCGCGGGCATGCTGCCGGTCATGCTGACTTACGCGGTCATGGCCATCGCGGCCGGCAAGATCTACGAGATGCTGGGGCCGAAAATGACGGTCTCGATTGCCGCGATCTTTCTTGCCGGCGGCATGTTCTGGCTGTCGACGGTCGAGACGGCCACCGGCTACGGCCAGATCCTGCCCGGCATGATCGTCCTCGGCATCGGTCTCGGCTTCTTCTACGCCTCGATCACGACGGCCGGCGTGACAGCCCTCGACCGCGCCCACGCCAGCCTCGCGGGCGGCATCATCTACATGGCAAACGTCGCCGGCGGCGCGCTAGGCCTCGGCCTCAACACCGCGATCATCACCTCAGCTTCCACGTTGCCCAATGGCATTCATACGGCGTTTATCGTCAACGGTGTACTGGCCATCGTCGGCCTGATCATTACCCTGATCTTCATCGGCGGTTCATTGATCGCCAAGAAATGAGCCCCACCGTTCAGGAAAACTACATGACGCTCAAAGTGCTCCAGCCAAAAAAACTTTTGCGCGATGACTGTTCTTGGCCTCATAGCCACGTCATCGGCAGCAATGGCTCAGAGCGCCTGCGAGTCCTTTTCGGTCGCGAACGTCATGGAAGAAAGGGTCGTTGAGTTTCTAGACCAGGGCACGGAGGACACAAGCGCCGGCGACCTGCGGATCGGCTACATGCGCCTGGTTGACGATGCGGGCGCCCGTGTTGGATACCAGCGCTGGAACCTTCTGGTGCTCGACCCTGTTTTGGCGGACGGCGACGGCACCGCCTCGTTCGATCTCAATATTCGCTGTGACTGAGCGCGCGACGCTCCGCCTGGGATTGACAATGAACTGTCGATTTCGGAACTAAAGATCGCCTGGATCGCGCAGCCGAACAGGTGTGGGGATGTTGAAGACACAGCCTAGTGGATGGACCCAATGATCGGATCGGCGACCTTGTTCTGGCTTTTGGTGCCGATGCTGGCCTGCGT
>JBCCER010000257.1:0-5227 GCA_039030175.1 Pseudomonadota bacterium | reverse complement strand
GCCTTGTCGCGCCCGATGAGATAGGTCGAGCCGGTACAGGCAAAGCCGAAGCCACGCAGCTTCATCGTATCGAACCGGGCCGCGTATTCGGGCAGGCGCTCAATGTAGTCGACCAAGCGCTGCAAACTGTCGGTCGACTCGCTAACAAGCCGCGTCGTGTGCAGAGAAACCCCGGGCGGCATCAACAGCGCCATCTCCGGCTCCACCGTCGGGTTCGCCTGCGGCGTCGCGACGCCGATACGTCCGCGGGTGGCGTAGTCGGGAGCCTGGTCAGCGACGGAAACACCTTGGGGCATTGTTCGATACTCTTCAGTTGACGGCAGCCGCCCGTCGCAGTCCCTCGATCATCGAACTGCGCAACAGGAAGCCCTTGGATTTGACAGGGTCGTTGGCGATTGCCTGAAGTTCGACCAAATGAGCGCGTCTGCGCTCTGGGTCCCGCTCATGCATGCGGGCGCGGTTGCGGTCGGCCTGGGCCAGGATCTGTTGTTCGGCGATCGGCCGGCGTTGGCGGGTGTAGCGATCGAGCAGCGTTGGGTCGGCGCCGCGCCAGACTTGGATCAACAGATCGGTGAGGCAGAAGGCGTCGTGGAGGCCGCCGTTCATTCCCATGCCGCCCGAGGGGCTGTTGAGATGGGCTGCATCGCCGGCCAGCAGAACCCGGCCAACACGGTAGGTATCGACGATGCGCTGGTGAATGCGATAGGGGCGCACCTCCAGCACTTCGTAGGCCGTGTCCTTTGGGACGATCCGCTGTAGCTTGGCCTCGATCGCCTCGGGCGATACCGCCTGGTCGGCCGTCTCACCTTCATCCGGATAGAGGCTGGCGCGCCAGACCCCGGGCAGCCTCAACAGCGAATAGGTGCCGGTGGGCGACCAGACATAGTTGACGTTCGACAACCCCTCCATGTGCTCGTGGAACGGGAACGTTGTCGTCGCAAGGAACGTAGTCTCGGGATAGGTGCGTCCGAACAGCGCTAGGCCGACCGCCTCGCGGATCGTGCTTTTCGCGCCATCTGCTCCGATGAGGTAGCGGCCGCGAACGGTCTCAGTCGCACCCCCATGCTCGACACGCAATGTTACGCCGTCAGCGTCTTGATCGACGCCTACTGCGCGCGTTGAAAACCGCACTTCGGTTTCAGCATTGCTGTGTAGCCAGTCGAGGGCAAACCGGCCAAACTTGTGCTGTTCGCACTGCAAACGAAACGGATGGTCGGTTTCCTCGGAAAGAACGGACAGGTCGAAGACCGCGCGGTCGCCGGTTTCGTGGTGCCTTATCTGCCAAGTCGGCGAAATCAGCCCCGCATCGATCAGCCGGTCGGTCAAACCATAGGGCTGCAGCATGTCCAGGGTTGGCGGGTGCCAGGTCGAGGCGCGCAGATCGTGGGGCAGTCCAGGCTCCGCTTCGCACAGCAGGGTCGGAATTCCGGCCTCCGACAGCCGGATCGCCGACATCAGGCCCACGGGCCCCGCGCCGACGATGATCACCCGTTGCTCGCCCACCATCACCTGCCATCTTCTGAGAATTTGTATCTATTATGATACATTTCCGGCCAGGGTCTAGCCGGGAAATGGCTTTTGACAGCCCTCTCAACGGCTGGGCAACGCCCAGGGCCGGCGGGCACGATCGAAGGCCACCCAGTCGGCGATTTCTTGGGCGTGTCGCATCGTAAGATCGATGTCGTCTTGGCCGCTGGTGAGCTGGGCTTTGTGATTGTCCAGTACGTCAAATGGCCAGGACTTCCCGTTGAGGCCAATGGTTTGATTGGGTAAATCGACTGCAATCTGCAATCCGGGCTGGGATTTGGCCGCTTCGATCAGGTTTTCGGAAATCTCTGCCTCTACGCGCGCCGGCAGCAGGCCGTTTTTGACCGCATTGTTTGTAAAGATGTCGCCGAAGCTGGGCGCGATCACACAGCGAATGCCGAAATCGGCAAGAGCATAAACAGCGGCCTCGCGAGACGAGCCGCCACCGAAATTGCGTCCGGCGATAAGGATCTCGGCACCGGCGTACGCACGGTCATCAAGGGCTAGGCCGCGCGGTTTCCCCTCTTCGTTAAAGCGAACGTCGTACAGCAGATAAGCACCATAACCGTCGGCGCGGGACTTGCGCATGAAGCGTGCGGGGATGAGTTGGTCGGTATCGACGTTGGCCATCGGCAAGGGGACCGCCGGGGCCGTCAGCGTGGTGAAGGGCTGCATCTATGCCTTCCCGCGCGCGGCCAGCATGGGCCGGACATCGGTCAAATGGCCGGTGACCGCGGCGGCGGCGACCATGGCAGGGGACATCAAATGGGTCCGCGAACCCGGCCCCTGCCGGCCGCGGAAGTTCCGGTTGGTTGTGGAGGCGCAGCGCATGCCGGGCGGCAGGATATCTCCGTTCATGCTGACGCACATCGAGCAGCCACTTTCGACCCATTCGAGGCCGGCCTCTGTGAAGATACGATCGAGACCTTCCTCCTCCGCCTGTCGTTTGACCGTTTGCGATCCAGGCGAAACCAGCCCAGGCACCCGGGCGCGTTTGTTGGCCAACACGGACGCGGCGCTGCGCAGATCCTCGATCCTGGCATTGGTGCATGAGCCGATGAAAACATGGTCGATCTCCAAGTCGGTCAGCTTGGTGCCGGGTCTCAGGTCCATGTAGTCCAGCGCTAGCTCCATATGCCGTCGTTGTTCGTCGCTCGTGGCATGGGCCGGGTCGGGAACCGCCTCGGTGATCGGTAGTGCATCTTCCGGGCTCACGCCCCAGGTTACAATCGGCGCGATCTCACTTGCGTTGAGGGCAATCTCGACATCGAACTCAGCGCCTGTGCCGCTGGCGAGGGTTTGCCAGTGATCGACCGCCTGCTCGAATGCATCACCTTTCGGAGCAAACGGCCGGCCGGCGAGAAACGCGTAGGTGGTGTCGTCGGGCGCCACCATGCCGATACGCGCGCCGGCCTCGATCGTCATGTTGCACAGGGTCATGCGGCCTTCCATCGACAAGCCGCGTACCGTCGATCCAGCATACTCAACCGCGTGACCAGCCGCGCCGTTGGCGCCGATCCGGGCGATGATCGACAAGATAATGTCCTTAGCGCCAACGCCGTCGGCGAGCGTGCCATCGACCGAAATCCGCATCGGCTTAGGGCGTCTTTGCCAAAGGGATTGGGTCGCCAGCACATGGCTGACGTCCGAGGCGCCGATGCCGAAAGCCAGCGCCCCGAAAGCGCCGTGCGTGGCCGTATGGCTGTCGCCGCAGACGATCGATAAGCCGGGCAGGCTTAGGCCTTGTTCCGGCCCGACCACGTGCACGATGCCTTGGCGCGGATCGTTGAGGCTGAACATTTCAACGCCATGCGCGGACGCATTCTCGGCGAGTTGCGTGATCATTCGGGCAATGTCGGGATCGCTTGCGCCCTTGGCACGCTGCCTGGTCGGCACATAGTGATCTGCGACCGCGAACGTCAGGTCTGGTCGGGCGACCTTGCCGCCGCGTGCATGAAGCTTGTCGAAGGCGTGAAACGATCCTTCATGGACGAAATGCCGGTCGATCCAGAGCAAGACATGATCATCGTCCAGTTCCAGAATATCGTGGCTGCGCCAAAGCTTGTCGAAAAGGGTGCGGGGCCGCCCATCGGAATTGGAACTGCTGCTCATCTTACCTGTTGGACGGCTGGCTTCGTTTGACTTCGACGGAGAAGCTGTACCATATTTAAGACAGATTTTCGCGACCTCAAAAGCGGGGCCGCAATACGGTTCGTCCTCGAACTATAGGCGGGAGCGTCCACCTGGTGGCACAGAACGTTTCGGCGGAGCGGCTGGAGCCGACGAAGTCGCGCACCATGTTTCTGGCGCTCGGCGACGCCATTTCCAACGGTACCTTCCCACCCGGTTCGAGACTGCCTGGCGAACTGAAACTAGCCGAACAGTTCAACGTCTCACGCGTCACTGTTCGTCGCGCCATGGCCGAACTGGAGCGCATGGGCATCGTCGACCGCAGGCCGGGCGTCGGCACCGTCGTCGCGGACCGTGCGGGCATTCAACCCGTGGTCGCTGACTTTTCCAACGTGCTTGGCCACCTGTTGGAGATGGGGCGAACAACCACTGCGCGACTGCTCGAGTTCGACTACGTCCAGCCTCCCAAGCCGGTGCGGACCGCTTTGAAGCTGGGCGAGCAAGAGAAAACCCAGCGTTCGGTACGTGTACGCCAAGTCGATGGCGAGCCGTTCTCCTACCTGACGGCATTTGTTCCGGAGTCAATCGGCGCCAAATTCGACCGCGACGATCTGGCAAAGACATCTCTTTTGGCTCTGCTTGAACGAAGCGGCGTGGAGGTCGACCATGCCGACCAAACGGTTACCGCCACACTGTCCACCCCAAAGACTGCCGACGCGCTAGGGATCGGCGTGGGAGAACCCCTTCTGGCTGTGACCCGCACCGTGTTCGATCCTAACGGCAGCGGCGTGGAGCACTTGCAGGCTCTCTACCGGCCCAACCACTACAAGCTCCAGATTTCTCTGAACCGGGTCGAGTCTGGCGGTACGCGCCAATGGGCCCCGGTGGCAGAAGCTTCCTTGTCGTCTGCCCAGCGTTAAGTAACCACGAAAAAGCCGATCCGGGAACCAACGCCGTGACATCCGCCCCTTCGCTTCGAGACCGCCTTGCCAAGCGTGAGATCGTTTTGGCGCCAGGTGTCTATGACGCGCTGACCGCCAGCCTTGCCGTCGCGGCTGGTTTTGAGGCTGTGTATCTGTCTGGCGCGGCTGTGGCTTACACCAGGCTAGGGCGGCCTGACATCGGCCTCACGTCGGTGACCGAAATGGCCGAAACTCTGGCGCTGGTCCGCGACCGGATTGAGGCGCCGATCGTGATCGATGCGGACAACGGTTTCGGTAACGCGCTGAACGCCCAGCGCACGACCCGCACCTACGAGCGGGCCGGCGCCAACGCGCTGCAGATCGAAGATCAGGCCTATCCTAAGCGCTGCGGTCACCTAAACGATAAAGTGTTAATCCCGCTCGAAGAAATGGCCGGCAAGATCGCGGCTTGCGTTGATGCCCGTCAGTCTGCCGAGACGTTGATCATTGCAAGAACCGATGCCGTAGCAGGCGAGGGATTTTCGGCGGCCATGGAACGATCAGAAGCCTATCTTGCGGCCGGCGCTGACATGCTGTTTGTCGAGGCCCCGCAAAACCATGAGCAGATGGCCCAGATTGCTGGCCGCTTCGGTGGCCGGGTTCCGCTC
>JBCCER010000256.1:0-5254 GCA_039030175.1 Pseudomonadota bacterium | reverse complement strand
GGTCCCATCCAAACCGCAGCCTCCAAGAACATAACGCGGTGTGCTATGCCGCTGTCTCCATCGCTCGATTTGCGCGCGGACTTAGCGTCGCTTTGTTGGGCAAGCATGAGACAGGACAGGAAACGTGGGACAACCGATGAATGCGGTGCTGATCGGCCTTGGCATGGTGACCGCCACCCATTTGCGTGCCCTGGCCGATCTCAAAGACGCGGTCAATCTTCATGGCGTGCTTGGCCGCGATCCCGGCAAGGCCGCTGATTTTGTAGCGCGTGCCGAAGGGCTGGGCCTAGCGCCGCGCGTTTACAACGACATCGCTGAGGTTGCCGCCGACGATACAGTCGATTTCGCCATTATCGCGACCCCGCCCAATGCGCGGCTTGAGTTCGTACGACCGCTGAGCGAGGCCGGTATCCACATCCTGATGGAAAAGCCGGTCGAGCGCACGACGAAGGCGGCGACCGAACTCGTCGAGATCTGCGAAGCCGGCCGGGTGCAACTCGGCATTATTTTTCAGCAGCGCACCCGGGAAGTTGCACGGCAACTCACGCAGATGGTTGCTGAAGGAAAACTTGGCGAGGTTGGCCTTGTCGAGATCACCGTGCCCTGGTGGCGCGACCAGGGCTACTACGACGAGCCGGGGCGTGGAACCTATGCCCGCGATGGCGGCGGCGTTTTGATCTCGCAGGCAATCCACACGCTTGACATGGCGCTCAGCCTCGTCGGACCCGTGGCCCGTGTGCAGGCCATGGCTCATCGATCAGCTTTTCACAAGATGGAGGCCGAGGACTTCGTAGCCGCCGGGCTGGAGTTTGCAAATGGCGCGGTCGGGTCGTTGATTGCGAGCACGGCCAGCTATCCGGGCGGCGCTGAATCAATCACGGTGCATGGGACACGGGGGTCAGCGCTTTTGGTGTCGGGTAAGCTAACGGTCACAATGCGGTCAGGCGAGACCGAATCGTTCGGCGAGGACGGCGGAACGGGCGGCGGCGCCGATCCGATGGCATTCACACATGCTTGGCACCGGGACATCTTCGCTGACTTCGCCGGAGCCATCGCAGGGGGGCGGCAACCACTAGTTCCCGGTCGCGAGGCCTTGCGGGTTCATGCGCTGATCGATGCGCTGATTGCCTCTTCCCGCAGCGGGCAGGCACAGAACGTAGAGTTGGAGGGTTAAGCCATGGCCGAACCATTGAAGTTCGCAGCAATCGGCCTCGACCATCGGCATATTTACGGTCAGGCTGAGCACATGTTGGCCGTCGGCGGCGAGTTTGTCGGTTGGTGGACCGAAGGCAGTCCAACCACCTTGGAAGGCTTCCAAAAGCGTTTTCCGGACGTTCCGCGTGTGTCGGATCGTACGGCGTTGCTGGAAGATACGTCGATAGACCTGATCTTGATCGCGGACATACCCGTCCGTCGCGCCGACCGGGCGATAGAGGCGATGCGTCACGGCAAGGACGTTATGACGGACAAACCTGGCTGTACCACCCTCGATCAGCTTGAAGCGCTGCGCCAATGCGTTGCAGAGACCGGCCGCATCTGGTCGATCGATTTCTCCGAGCGTTTCGAGGTGCCCAGCGTCACCCGAGCCGCCGAACTCGTCGCCGACGGAGCGATCGGCAAGGTGGTGCAGACGGCCGGCCTTGGTCCTCATCGCCTAAACCGAGCCACAAGGCCGAGCTGGTTTTTCGACCGCGAAGCCTATGGCGGCATCCTGTGCGACATCGCCTCTCACCAGATCGATCAGTTCTTGTACTTTACCGGCTCCGATGATGCCGAGGTGTCTCACGCGGCGGTTGCAAACCATGCCAATCCGGGCGACCTCGGTTTGCAGGACTTTGGCGAGATCGTTCTACGCAGCGACAAGGGCCACGGTTACATCCGGGTCGATTGGTACACACCCGACGCCCTGCCGACATGGGGCGACGGACGGCTGACCATCCTGGGCACCGAGGGCTATATCGAGCTGCGCAAATATGTCGATGTCTGCGGCGCGCCCGGCACGGACCATCTGTTCCTGGTTAATGGCGACCGTTGCGAGAAGATTGACTGTTCGGATGCCGGTCTGCCGTACTTTGAGCGCTTGGCCGCTGACATTCGCGACCGTACGGAAACGGCCATGCCGCAGCAACATGCCTTCAAGGTGACCGAGTTGGCGCTGAAGGCCCAACAGCTGGCCGAAACCGGCCGGCAGTCGTGAGTAATGCTCCCATCCGCGTTGGTATCCTGGGTCTTGGCATCGGCGTACAGCATCTAGAGGCCTACCGGACGCTGCCAGATCTCTACACCGTCCGGACCCTGTGCGATCGAGATATTGGTCGAGCCGAGCAGGCGGCGGCCGACCTGGCTTCCGTGGACATTGAGGAAGAGGTCGACAGGGTTTTCGAAGACCCGGAAATTGACCTAGTCGATATCTGCCTGCCGCCGAACCTGCATTACGAGGTCACGAAGAAGGCGCTTGAAGAGGGCAAGCATGTCGTTTGCGAAAAGCCTTTGGTCGGTTCGTTGCGCGAAGTCGATGAGCTAGACCAGCTTTCGCGCGCGAGAGACCGACTTCTTGCGCCGGTGTTTCAGTATCGTTACGGGCCTGGCCTCGCTGCCCTGAAGGCGCTGATCGCCGGCGGTTTGGCCGGCAAGCCCTATATCGCCAGCTTGGAAACCCATTGGAATAGGGGCGCAAAATACTACGCCATACCATGGCGCGGTACGTGGGCCGGCGAGAATGGCGGCGCTGTCTTGGGTCACGCCATCCATAGCCACGATTTGCTCTGCTACGTCCTAGGCCCAGTCGCTAGGATATCTGCGGTCACCGCAACGCGGGTGAACCCAATCGAGACCGAAGACTGTGCCGCTGTACAATTCACGATGGAAAACGGCGCGTTGGCAACAAGCTCGATTACGCTCGGCGCGGCCGAAAATACTTCTCGCTTACGCTTTTGCTTTGAGGGGCTGACGGCAGAGAGCGACAATTTGCCGTACAAGCCGGCCGAAGGTAACTGGCGGTTTACCGCGCGCGACCCTGACCAACAAGGTGAGATCGATGCCATCGTCTCTGCGTCAGCGGATGCCAAATCGGGATTTGTTGGCTTTTTCTCCGCCGTGGCGAACGCCATCAATGGGTCGCCAGGTAACGAAGTGACCGTTCGCGATGGCAGACGGTCGATCGAGCTCGTGTCGGCCATCTATCTGGCCGCACAAACGGCTCACTCGGTCGAGTTGCCGCTGAACCAGGAAAGCCCGGTCTATAGCGGTTGGACGCAGAGCCTGATCACAACTTGATCCCCGCAAGTTGCCGGCTGGACTATGGGTGAGGGGCGGCCGAACCCTCAATGACGGAGAAGAAGCTGCCAGGGATTGGTTTGATCTCGCCCGGCACGAAGCCGGCGTTCGTCATCAGTTGCCGATACTCAGGCTCAGTGCGCTCTCGACCACCGAGGTGGATCATGAGATCCAAATCGACCAAACGGTTCGGATTCCCGACACGTTTACCTGGCTGGATGACTTCTTCGATGATCAGCAGTCGAGCGTCCTCGGACATTGCCTCACGGCATTTGATCAAGATTGACGTTGCTCGCTCATCGTTCCAATCATGAAGAACCGATTTTACTAAGTAGGCATCGTGACGGCCGGGCACTTCGGCGAAAAAGTCGCCTCCAATGACGTTGATACGGTCCGAGAGGCCCCGAGCGCGCAGAAACTCACGTGCAAGTGGGGCGGTTGCCTCAATGTCTAGCAGCGTACCAGTCATATCCGGATTGGCGGAGAGAATCGCAGCTAGGATATGCCCTTGTCCGCCACCGACATCGACGATGCTTCCATAGCTTTCATACGAATAGCCGTTTGCGATCTTGGCGGCCTCGGCGCCGTAAAGATTGCGCATACAGTGGGCAAAATGGTCGGCAAGGTCCCGGTCTTTCGCGAATAGCGAAAATAGCGGACCGCCATTGACTTCCTGAAACCGGGAAACGCCATCTCTCAAAGTTTCGCTTAGGCGAAGCCAGGCGCCTAAGGAGACGTCGTGATTGAGAAACAGGATTGCGTCTCGCAGGGACGGATTTGCATCGCGTCGCATACATGCAGACATGCCCGTGTTTTGAAATCTGCCGTCAGGTAACTCGTCGAATACGCCGAACTGGGTCAGCGCCCGCATGACTCTGCGGAGTGGATCAGCGGCCAATCCAAGGTCTTCGGCAAGCAGTTCAGCAGATTTTGCCTCGCTCGCCAGCTCATCGGGGATCCCAAGTTCGGCCATCGAGCGAAGCATGAAGGCAACTTTTGCGCCCACAAGCAAATCCGCCAAACGCTGATATGACTGGTTTTCCCCAACTGACATCGCTTTGTCCCCCTCTGCTGCACCTTCTTGGTAGTTCAGCAAAGTGGCATCATCGCGTCACCGGGACCGCACGCTCAGGAATCCAAGAGTTTGCCTCACAGCGGACAGAACAACATTTTGGTGCCGCTTGTGGCAGCCGGTCTATGCCGCTAATCCGTTGGCGATGACTTGGCCTTTGTCGTCAAACAAGTGGGTGCTGGCTCGATCCAGCCTGAGGTGCAGCACATCGCCCGATGCCACCGGCAGCTGTCCGAGTTGGTGGACGGTCAGTTGCGGCATGCCCTCGGCTGAGCAGTAGAGATAGGTCTCGCCGCCAAGCTGCTCGGAGAAATCGACCTTGGCTGTGAAATCGGCGGATGCCTCGTCGGCTATATCCAGATGTTCCGGCCGAATGCCGAACGTGACCGACTGGCCGGCTTGAACACCGTCAACGGCAGGGATACTGATATGGCTTGAGCCGACGGTCAGGCCGCCATTTTCCGTCTTGGCCTCGATCAGGTTCATGCGCGGCGAGCCGATGAAGCCGGCGACGAAGACGTTCTGCGGCGTGTTGTAAAGTTCGAGCGGCTTGCCGGCCTGCTCGACCACGCCGCCTTGCAGCACGACGATCTTGTCGGCCAGCGTCATGGCCTCGGTCTGGTCGTGGGTCACATAGATCATCGTGCCGCCAATGCTTTGGTGCAGGGCAGCGAGTTCCTTACGCATCGTCACGCGCAGTTCGGCGTCGAGGTTCGACAGCGGCTCGTCGAACAGGAAGGCCTTTGGATCGCGGACGATGGCGCGGCCGATGGCGACGCGCTGACGTTGGCCGCCCGAGAGCGCCTTTGGGCGTCGTTGGAGATAGGGCGTGATCTGCAGCATGTCGGCCGCCTTCATTACCCGATCCTCGATCTCCGGCTTGGGCATCTTCGAATTCTCCAGCCC
>JBCCER010000255.1:0-5278 GCA_039030175.1 Pseudomonadota bacterium | reverse complement strand
TTCTGGATCAATCCGCCGATCGTGATTGTCATCGCGCTGGTGATGCTGGCGATGTGGCGTGACCCGCCCCGCGAGCAAGCCGTCAGGATCGACGTTCCCGGCCTCCTCGCCCTGGTTGCCGGCCTTGGCATGATCGTCTTTGCCGTCATGCAGGCGCCGGATTGGGGTTGGTCGAACTTGTTGGTCTGGGTGCTTCTCGCGGCCGGTTTCGTCTTTGCTGGCCTATTCGTGCTGGTTGAAAAGCGCCGGTCTCAGCCGTTGATAGATGTGGATCTGTTCCGCAGCGGGGCGTTCACCTCATTCAACCTGGTCATCTTTCTGGGTCAGTTCAGCAAGATCAACCTGTTCATTTTTGCCGCTGCCTATCTTCAGGACGTGCTGGGCTATGCGGCCATGATTGCCGGTGTCGCGTTGCTCGCAAGCACGGTGCCGACGGTCATTTCCGCATTTCCCACAGGTGCGGCCGTCGATCGCGTCGGGTCTCGCGTCCTCGTGCTGACCGGCCTGGCTGTTTACGCGGTTGCGTCAGCATGGATTGCAATCGCAGTGACATTCGAAAGCTACCTATTGCTGTTACCGGCTTTGGTCGCTTGGGGGATCTGTAACCCAATGCTTTTTGCGCCCTCACTACGCGACGTGATGAACACCGTTACGCCGGACAAGCGGGGGCAGGCCGGAGGCATTAGCATGACCGCCCAGCTGCTTGGAGGCACGGTCGGCATGACGGTATGCGGTACACTCTACGCAACGACCGGCCTCTATTGGCCGATTTTTGGGCTTGTCGCCGTCCTCAGCCTTGGGACATTCATGTTGTGCTGGCGCACGCTGCCGCACTTTGAACGGACACCCGGCGCTCAATGAAATCAACGGCCCAGGTAGTGGTGATCGGTGGCGGCGTTGTCGGCTGCTCTGTTCTCTACCATTTGGCCAAGCTCGGATGGCGCGATGTCGTGTTGGTCGAGCGGTCTGAGCTGACGTCGGGCTCTACCTGGCATGCTGCGGGCGGCTTTCACACGCTGAACGGCGATCCGAACGTTGCCAAGCTGCAGGCCTACACGATTGAGCTCTATCGAGAGATCGAAGAGCTGTCCGGACAGTCATGCGGTTTGCACTTAACCGGGGGCCTCGTGCTAGCCGGCACCCCGGAACGCATGGACTTCCTGCGGGTTGCCCATGCCAAGGGTCGGTATCTGGGCATGCAGACTGAACTGGTCGGCCCGGATGAGGCCGCCGAGCGTATGCCGCTGTTAGACAAGAAATACATCGTCGGCGCGCTCTACGACCCGTTGGAAGGGCATCTCGACCCCTCCGGCGTCACCTATGCCTACGCGAAGTCGGCACGGCATTATGGCGCTGAAGTCTATCGGCAAACCAGGGTCGTTGAACTCAATCAGCACGCCAGCGGCGCTTGGGACGTGATCACGGAACAGGGCACCATTCGCGCTGAGCACGTGGTCAACGCCGGAGGCCTTTGGGCGCGGGAGGTTGGTCGCATGGGTGGGCTGGAACTGCCCGTCCTGGCCATGGAGCACATGTACATCCTGACCGACGACATGCCGGCGGTGATTCAGCACAACGATGCCACGGGCGAGGAGGTGATCGGTGTCCTCGACTTCGAGGGCGAGATCTACCTGCGCCAAGAGGGTAAAGGCATGCTCATGGGGACGTACGAGCGTGCCGGCGTGCCCTGGTCCGAAAAAACGACACCGTGGGATTTTGGTCACGAACTGCTGGACCCGGACCTGGACCGGATCGCTCCGTCATTGGAGGTGGGGTTTGAGCATTTCCCGGCCTTTCAGACCGCCGGCATCAGGCAGATCATTAACGGCCCCTTCACCTTCGCCCCGGATGGCAATCCTCTCGTCGGCCCGATTCGTGGCCTGCGCAACTATTGGGTCGCCTGCGGCGTGATGGCAGGCTTCAGCCAAGGGGGAGGGGTCGGGCTGGCGCTGGCCAACTGGATGATCGATGGCGATCCAGGGTTCGATGTCTGGGGCATGGACGTGGCCCGCTTCGGCGATTGGGCGACACCTGCCTATACCAATGCCAAGGTGCGCGAAAACTACTCCCGCCGCTTCCGAATCACCTTCCCGAACGAAGAACTGCCGGCCGGGCGCCCGCTACTAACGACGCCGATCTACGGACGTTTGAAAGCTCACAACGCGGTATTCGGCTCGGCCTATGGACTGGAACACGCCCTGTGGTTTGCCCCCGAGGGCAGCGATCCGGTCGAGGAGGTGACCTTCAAACGCTCGAATGCGTTTGCATCGGTTGCTGACGAAGTGCGGGCCGTACGCACGGGCGTAGGGCTCATTGAAATCAGCAACTTTGCCAAGTATCGCGTGACCGGGCCTGGCGGTGAAGCCTGGCTTGATCGACTGCTGGCCAACACGCTGCCAGCGAAAGGCCGCATTGCCTTGGCACCGATGCTGAACCATCGAGGAACGCTCATAGGCGATTTTACGGTCGCCAGGTCCGGCGACGAGACGTTCCATATCTTTGGGTCGGGGGTCGCAGAGCAGTATCATATGTGCTGGTTCCAATCTCAACTGCCAGCGGACGGTGTTGCGATCGAGCCGCTTGGGCTGTCCCTGACTGGTCTTTCCGTCGCAGGCCCAATGGCGCGCGATCTGCTTGCGCGCCTCACCTCCGAAGATGTCTCTGCTGGCGCTTTCCCCTTCATGACGATCCGAAGTATGGATATTGGGCCAGTATCCGCGATGGTGGGGCGCCTCAGCTACACCGGCGACCTTGGCTACGAGATCTGGGTGTTACCGGACGAGCTGCCGCAACTTTTAGACCTGATCATGAACACCGGCAAAGACTTTGGCATCCGGCTGTTCGGTGCTCGCGCGTTGGACAGTTTGCGCCTCGACAAGAATTTCGGGTCGTGGGCGAGGGAGTATCGGCCGATCTATACGCCGTCTGAGGCCGGCCTTGACCGCTTTGTTAAGCCATCGAAGGGCGATTTTGTTGGTCGTGACGCCGTGCTCGCTGAGCGGGAGGTGGGGCCAAAACGATACTTGAGTGCCTTCGTCGTTGAAGCAGAGGACGCTGATGTGATGGGCGACGAGCCGATCTGGCACGATGGACAGGTTGTCGGATGGGTGACATCCGGCGGCTATGCCCACTGGTCGGCTGCTTCCGTCGCGCTCGGATACATCCCGGCAGACTTGTCCCCGCCGGATGCGCTGTTCGAAATCGAGATATTGGGGCACCGCCGTAAGACCCATCTCCTAGATCGACCCTTGTTTGATCCAACCGGCGAGCGCATGCGCGGTTGAGCCCTACAGGCATTTTTGCTTGCCGCCGTCCCAAATTCCCTGACAGAGTTTTTGCTAAGGAATGGGCGATAGGCCCAGGCGGTCAGGGAGTGGGCTTATGGCAGCCAAGAAAGATGATCGTGGGCTGATGCAGCGACTGGCAGAAGGGCCAGTGATTTGCGCGGAAGGCTATCTGTTTGAGTTGGAGCGTCGGGGATACCTGCAGGCCGGTGCCTTCGTGCCGGTCGTCGTATTGGAAAACCCCGATGCAGTTCGCCAGCTTCATGTCGAGTTCGCCCGTGCCGGCTCGGACATTATGGAGGCGTTCACCTATTACGGTCATCGCGAGAAACTGCGCCTGATCGGCATGGAGGACGTGTTGGAGCCGCTGAACCGCCAGGCGTTGCAACTCGCCAAGGATGTTGCCGATGAAACCGGCACAATGCTGGCGGCCAACATCTGCAACACCAACATCTACGAGGCGGACGATCTCGAAAGCCACAAGAAAGTCCGGGCGATTTTCGACGAGCAACTTGCCTGGGCGGCCGAGTTCAACCCGGATCTGGTGATTGCCGAAACCTTTTCCTTCACCGGCGAGGCCCTGATGGCGGTCGAGGCCTGCAAGGCATTAGACGTGCCGATGGTCGTCACAATGGCCGTACCGGCTGGCGTCAATTCAATGGACGGGGTGCATCCAACCGAGACGTGCCGCAGGCTCGAAGACGCGGGCGCGGATGTGGTCGGTCTCAATTGCATCCGCGGCCCGGATACGATGCTGCCCTTAATGCAGGGCATCCGTGACGCGGTATCATGCCCGGTCGCTGCGCTACCCGTGCCTTACCGAACGATTGATGATCAACCGACGTTTCAAAGCCTTCGCGATCCGGGTTGCCACTGTATCCCAGACGACCGGCCGTTTCCGGTCGCGCTCGATCCGTTCACGTGCAACCGTTACGAACTGGCCGAGTTTGCCAGAGCTGCGTACGCGATGGGCGTTAACTATCTAGGCGTCTGCTGTGGTGCCGGACCGCACCACATCCGGGCCGTTGCAGAGGCGCTGGGCCGCTGCCCCGAGGCGAGTCGTTACTCGCCCGATATGTCCAAGCACGCCTTTTATGGCACGGACGATGCCGTTCCTGACCGGTATAAAGACCGTGCCCGGCTGCTCTAGCCAGCGCCGACTAGCCCGCCGATAACGGAGTCGACAGGGAACGCTCACAGCCGCTTGACAGAGCTTGTCTTCAAAAGTTACCAACTAGTAGGTAACAAACAGAAGAGGGGGAGGCCCTGTCATGAATTTGTCCAAAACCGCTATCGTTGCGCTACCTGCTGCTGTGATCGCGTTCGGTGCCCTGCCGGCAATGAGCCAGTGGGAACCCGACCGTCCCATCAACATCATCGTGCCTTGGTCCGCCGGTGGATCGACCGACCAAGTCACCCGTGTCGTGGCGCCCCTTCTGGAGGAGGCGCTTGGCACCGAGATCGTGGTGGTCAATCAGCCTGGTGCCTCCGGCTCGATTGGCACGCAGGCAGCGCTGGACGCCCCGCGCGACGGTTACACCTGGACGGCAAACGCCATCGCCAACAACGCGACTTATGCCGTGACGGGTTTGATCGAAGACACCTCGATCGACGACTACGCCATTTATCTGCACGTCGCCAACGTACCGGTGGTCAGCGTCAACGCGGACGCGCCCTACGCCGATTTCGGCGAGTTGCTGGAAGCAATGCGTGGCGATGAGGTGACGGTCGGGACCGCTGGCGTGAATTCCTCCGGTGGCATGGCCTTGGCGGGTATCCGCGAAGCAGCCGGCGGTGATTTCGGCGCCCGGATGATCACCTATGATGGCGGCAATCCCGCCGTTGTTGCCGCGGCGAGCGGTGAGGTGGTTGCGACCACCCAGCTGGCCGTTGAGCAGACGGAGATGATCCGCGCCGGCCAGCTGCGCGGCCTTGCGGTACTGTCCGACCAGCCCTTGAGCGTTGAGGGCATTGACCCGATCCCGCCGATCACG
>JBCCER010000254.1:0-5307 GCA_039030175.1 Pseudomonadota bacterium | reverse complement strand
CGGCACGGTGATCGATGAGGAACGCGTTGAAGCCATCGATACGGCGGGCGTGGATCACATCATCGCCCGCTCGGCCCTGACCTGCGAAAGCCGGGGCGGCATTTGTGGCAACTGCTACGGCCGCGACCTTGCACGCGGTACGTCGGTCAATGTCGGCGAGGCGGTCGGTGTCATCGCGGCACAGTCGATCGGTGAGCCTGGCACGCAGCTGACCATGCGAACCTTCCACATCGGTGGTGCCGCCCAGCGTGGTGCCGAGGTCTCGATGATCGAGGCGGCCTTTGATGCGACGGTTGAGCTGAAGAACCGTAACGTGGTCATGAACAGTGAAGACATGCCCATCGTCATGGGCCGGAACTGTGAACTGGTCCTGATGGACGAGCAGGGCCGCGAAAAGGCGCGTCACCGCCTGCCTTATGGCGCTAAGCTGTCGGTAGATGAAGGCGCCACGGTTGAGCGCGGTCAGAAACTGGCCGAGTGGGACCCCTACACGATTCCGATCATCACGGAAAAGCAGGGCACGGCCCACTATGTCGACATGGTCGAGGGTGTCTCCATGCGCGAAGTCATGGATGAGACCACCGGCATCTCGTCAAAGGTGGTGGTCGATTGGCGCCAGCAGCCGCGCGGCGACCAGTTGAAGCCACGCATCACCCTGCGCGACGATACCGGTGAGGTGGTGACGCTGCCCAATGGGCTGGAAGCGCGCTACTTCATGTCGGTCGACGCAATCTTGTCGGTCGAGAACGGGGCAGAGGTTCAGGCCGGCGATGTGCTGGCCCGTATCCCGCGCGAAAGCAGCAAGACCCGCGATATCACGGGTGGCCTGCCTCGGGTGGCTGAACTGTTCGAGGCCCGCAAGCCGAAGGACTATGCGATCATTTCGGAGATCGAGGGTCGGGTCGAGTTTGGTCGCGACTACAAGACCAAGCGCAGGATCGTCGTCGTGCCGCCGGAGGAAAGCGGTGAGGACAAGAAGGAGTATCTGATCCCGAAGGGCAAGCACATCTCCGTGCAGGAGGGTGATTATGTCCTGAAGGGCGACCTCCTGATGGATGGTAACCCGGTCCCGCATGACATCTTGGCGGTGATGGGTGTGGAAGCGCTGGCTGACTATCTGGTCAACGAGATCCAGGACGTCTATCGCTTGCAGGGTGTGAAGATCGATGACAAGCACATCGAGGTGATCGTTCGCCAGATGCTGCAAAAGATCGAGATTCAGGAGCCAGGTGAGACAACCTTCCTGATCGGCGAGATCGTCGATCGCGAGGACTATGAGGCAGAGAATGCCAAGGTCGAAGGCGAGGGCATGCGCCCTGCCAAGGGTGTCCCTGTTCTGCAGGGCATTACAAAGGCCAGCCTGCAAACCAAGTCATTCATCTCTGCAGCTTCGTTCCAGGAAACCACGCGCGTCCTCACTGAGGCCGCCGTATCCGGCAAGATCGATCGTCTCGATGGCTTGAAGGAAAACGTCATCGTTGGTCGCCTGATCCCGGCTGGTACGGGTTCCGTTGTCAACCGCTTGAAGCGTGTGGCCGCCGAGCGCGACCGCGAGAATCAGGCGCTGATGCAGCAGCGGGCCGAGGAAGCCGAGGCGCAGATCGCGGCCGAGGCAGAGGCTGGCGAGCCCGACGCCGCATAGCGACCTCACACGAATCAGCGTTAGGGCCCCGTTCTCAGCCTGGGAGCGGGGCCTCTTTTTGGGCTGATCGTTAAGTTACCGGATGTTTTTGCCCGACAGGCACGCGGCATCGGACTGATTTCGGCAATGACGGGCGAATTTTGTACGATCGTGCGTGGTTTTGTCGGGTGCGCCGCTTGACAGAAACCGGGCGCGTTCTTATGTTCCGCGCGCCTTTAAAAGGTGCCGGTAGGGAAGGGCAGCGTCTCGCGTGCCCTTCTTTAGTTTTTCGGCGGCACGGTTGGTACCGCTGACCCCTGGTCAGCACGACGCCTCGTTAGGGCGGTCCGATAAGGTCCGATCCCTGTCGAGGCTTTGCGTTTTTGCCAATCGGTCGTTGGTCGACGTACCGGTGGGGCGTGGCGAACAAGTGTCCGCTCCGATGTATCGCAACCTTGCTTTTTGAGCACGAACAAGAAGGGCTGAAATGCCAACGATCAACCAATTGATCCGTAAGCCGCGTAAGCCGGACGCTGCGCGCAACAAGGTGCCGGCCTTGGAGGCCTGCCCGCAAAAGCGCGGTGTTTGCACGCGCGTTTACACCACGACACCGAAGAAGCCGAATTCCGCCCTGCGTAAGGTTGCGCGTGTGCGTCTGACCAACGGCTTTGAGGTCACCAGCTATATTCCTGGCGAGGGCCACAACCTTCAGGAGCACTCCGTCGTCATGATCCGTGGCGGTCGTGTGAAGGATTTGCCGGGCGTTCGCTA
Source organism: Pseudomonadota bacterium (assembly GCA_039030175.1). Lineage (GTDB taxonomy): Bacteria > Pseudomonadota > Alphaproteobacteria > DSM-16000 > Inquilinaceae > JANQGH01. Next base: position 2,915 of record JBCCER010000254.1, on the reverse strand, counting down.
TCATATCATTCGCGGCACGCTGGATACCCAGGGTGTCAAGGACCGCCGTCAGCGCCGCTCGAAATACGGCGCCAAGCGTCCGAAGTAGGAGATCGACACATGTCCCGTCGTCACCGCGCAGAAAAGCGCGAGATCCTGCCGGACCCGAAGTTCGGCGATATCGTACTCTCGAAGTTCATGAACAATCTGATGCTGGACGGTAAGAAGTCCGTCGCCGAGGGCATCGTTTACGAAGCCTTGGACAGCGTGCAGGAAAAGGCCAAGACCGATCCGCTACAGGCGTTCCACGAGGCGCTCAACAACGTAAAGCCCCAGGTCGAGGTGCGCTCGCGCCGTGTCGGCGGTGCGACCTATCAGGTCCCTGTCGAGGTGCGGCCGGAACGGGCCCAGGCTTTGGCCATTCGCTGGCTGATCTCGAGCGCGCGCAGCCGCTCGGAGAGCACGATGACCGCTCGGCTGTCGGGCGAAATACTTGACGCAGCCAATCAGCGTGGCGCGGCTGTCAAGAAGCGCGAAGACACGCACCGGATGGCCGAGGCAAACAGGGCATTTTCCCACTACCGCTGGTAATATTGACGAATGCCGGACGGCGCCGATGCGGCGTCGCTTTTCGGCAGCCCCCCGATTTGAAAGCAGACGAGCATGGCCCGATCACACGCCATCGATAAGTATCGCAATATCGGCATCATGGCCCACATCGATGCCGGTAAGACCACCACCACGGAGCGGGTGCTGTACTACACCGGCCGGTCGCATAAGATCGGCGAGGTGCATGACGGCGCCGCCACCATGGATTGGATGGAGCAGGAGCAGGAGCGCGGCATCACGATCACGTCCGCGGCAACCACCTGCTTTTGGCGCGATCACCGCATCAACATCATCGACACGCCGGGTCACGTCGACTTCACCATTGAGGTCGAGCGGTCCTTGCGCGTGCTCGATGGCGCCGTTGCGGTCTTCGACTCGGTGGCGGGTGTTGAACCGCAGTCGGAGACGGTGTGGCGTCAGGCCGACAAGTACCAGGTGCCGCGCATGTGTTTCGTCAACAAGATGGACCGCACGGGCGCTGACTTTTACCGCTGTGTCAGCATGTTCAAAGATCGGCTGGGTGCGAATCCGCTGGTCTTGCAACTGCCGATTGGGTCAGAGGCCGAGTTTGTAGGTGTTGTCGACCTAATCGAAAACCGGGCGATCGTTTGGAAGGAAGAAACCCTCGGTGCTGAGTTCGTCTACACCGACATTCCGGACGATTTGAAGGATCAGGCTGCCGAATATCGCGAGTCGATGATCGAAACGGCTCTTGAGGCTGATGACGACGCGATGGAGGCCTATCTCGAGGGCGAAGAGCCTTCGACCGACACCCTGCGCAAATGCATCCGCAAGGGCACGGTGGGACTTCAGTTCGTGCCCGTCCTGTGCGGCAGTGCCTTCAAAAACAAGGGTGTGCAGCCGATGCTGGACGCCGTTGTCGACTTCCTGCCGTCGCCGATGGATGTCGGCGCCGTTAAGGGCATGAAGGTCGATTCCGACGAGCCGGACAGTCGTCCATGCGATGACGACGCACCGTTCTCGGCGCTGGCCTTCAAGATCATGGCCGACCCGTTTGTAGGCACCCTGACCTTCGCGCGCATCTATTCAGGGCGCCTGCAGGCCGGTTCCTACGTGCTGAACTCGGTCAAGGACAAGCGCGAGCGGGTGGGGCGCATGCTGTTGATGCATGCCAACAGTCGTGAGGAAATCAAAGAGGCGTCGTCCGGCGACATCGTCGCGATCGCTGGCCTTAAGGACACTACCACGGGCGATACGCTGTGCGACACGATCAAGCCGATCGTACTGGAGCGCATGGAGTTCCCCGATCCGGTGATCGAGGTCGCGGTTGAGCCGAAGTCGAAGGCCGACCAAGAGAAGATGTCGACCGCACTGCAGCGGTTGGCGGCTGAAGACCCCTCCTTCCGCGTGACGGTCGATCATGAGAGTGGACAGACCGTGATCAAGGGCATGGGCGAACTGCATCTCGACATTCTGGTCGATCGAATGCGTCGGGAGTTCAAGGTCGAGGCCAATGTCGGTGCGCCGCAGGTTGCCTATCGTGAAACGATCACCCGGCAGGCTGAAGTGGACTACACCCACAAGAAGCAGACCGGCGGCTCGGGTCAGTTTGCCCGCATCAAGCTGGTGTTCGATCCGGGCGAGCGCGGCGATGGCTTTAGTTTCGATAGTAAGATCGTCGGCGGCAACGTGCCCAAGGAGTATATTCCGGGCGTTGAGAAGGGACTTGAGACGGCCAAGGACACGGGCATCGTCGCCGGTTTCCCGATGGTCGATTTCTCCGTTACCCTGATCGATGGTGCCTACCACGACGTCGACTCGTCCGTGATGGCGTTTGAGATCGCCTCGCGTGCCGCCTTCCGTGAAGGTGTCGCCAAAGCCAAGCCGATCCTGCTTGAGCCGGTGATGAAGGTTGAAGTCGTTACGCCGGAAGAGTTCATGGGCGACGTTATCGGCGACCTCAACAGCCGGCGCGGTCAGGTGTCGGGCATGGATTCGCGCGGCAACGCCAATGTCATTGACGCCATGGTGCCGCTAGCCAATATGTTCGGCTATATCAACACGTTGCGTTCCATGACCCAGGGCAGGGCGCAATACACCATGCAGTTCGACCATTACGAGGCCGTGCCGCAGGCAATAGCCGACGAGGTCAAGGCCAAGTTGGCGTAAAGGCCGGCCAGATTGAGTTTAGACGGAACTAGTTTCGAGCAACGGAGACACGAAGAAGATGTCGAAGGAGAAGTTTGAGCGTACGAAGCCGCACGCGAATATTGGTACGATTGGCCATGTTGATCATGGCAAGACGTCATTGACGGCGGCGATTACGAAGGTGCTGGCGGAGAGCGGCGGCGCTGAATATGCGGCGT
>JBCCER010000253.1:0-5366 GCA_039030175.1 Pseudomonadota bacterium | reverse complement strand
GTCGGTCATGCCGGCGGCCGGCTCGTCGACCAGCAGGATTTTCGGGTCCTGGGCAATCAGCATGCCGATTTCCAGCCACTGTTTTTGGCCGTGGGAGAGGTCCGCCGCCATGCGCTCCGACAGGTAGCGTAGGCGGATGGTATCAAGCACGGTCTCAATCCGCTCCCGCTCCTCATCACTGGTCTGGGCGATCAAGGTTGAAAACGGGCCGCGCGGAGCCTTGAGGGCAAGCGCGACGTTGTTCCAGACCGTGTGGCTTTCGAACACGGTCGGCTTCTGGAACTTACGGCCGATGCCCAGATTGGCGATCTCGGCCTCGTCCAGCTTGGTGAGGTCCGTGGTTTGATGGAAGGCGACGATGCCCTCGTCCGGTCTGGTCTTGCCGGTGACGACGTCCATCAAGGTAGTCTTGCCGGCGCCGTTAGGGCCGATGATGGCCCGCATCTCGCCTTCCTCGATCACCAGGGAAAGGTCGTTGAGCGCTTTGAAGCCGTCGAACGAGACGCTGACTCCATCGAGATATAGTGCGATCTCCTCATCTTCCTTAGGCGCCGAGCGGTTGACTGTGGGGGCTGCCGCAGCGCTTAGCGTCTGCGGCTGAGGTTCGGCGCGCGATACGTTCCGTGGTCCTTCAGGCAGAGGCTCCTCGGGAGGCTGTTCCTTTCGCTTCCGGCTGATCAATCCCATAACGCCGCGCGGCAGGAACAGCGTGGTCAGCACGAAGAGTGCGCCAAGGGCAAACAGCCAAAACTCCGGGAATGTCGCGGTCAGAAAGCTCTTGCCGCTATTGACCAGGATCGCGCCGATTACCGGGCCGACCAAAGTACCGCGACCGCCCAGCGCGACCCAGATCACCGCCTCGATCGAGTTGGCGGGCTGGAATTCGCTGGGGTTGATGATGCCAACCTGCGGCACGTAAAGGGCGCCTGCGAGGCCAGCCATAGCGGCAGAGAGCGTCCAAACGAACAGCTTGTACCGTTCGACCCGGTAGCCAAGAAACCGGGTCCGGCTTTCGGCATCACGGACGCCCACCAGCACCTTGCCGAGCTTTGAATTGATCACGGCCGAGCATAGGAAAAGGCTTAGCCCCAGCGCGGCCGCCGAAGCGACAAACAGGCCAGCTCGCGTGGCATCGGCACGGATGTCGAAGCCGAGAATATCCCGGAAGTCGGTCATGCCGTTGTTGCCGCCAAAGCCCATCTCGTTGCGGAAGAAGGCGAGCATCAAGGCAAAGGTCATGGCCTGGGTGATGATCGAGAGATAAACGCCCGTCACCCGGCTTCGGAAAGCAAACCACCCGAACGCAAACGCCAACAGGGATGGCACGAGCAGCGCCATCACCATGGCGAACCAGAATTGGTCAAAGCCGAGCCAGAACCAGGGCAGTTCCTCCCAGCTCAAAAACACCATGAAGTCGGGTAGGATCGGGTGGCCGTAGACGCCGCGTTCGCCAATCTGGCGCATGAGATACATGCCCATGGCATAGCCGCCGAGGCCGAAGAAAGCAGCGTGGCCGAGCGATAAGATCCCGCAAAAGCCCCAGACCAGATCGATGGCGACGGCCAGCAGCGCATAGCACAGAAACTTACCACCGACCGTGACGTAAAAGGTCGATACATGCAGCGGGTGGTCCGGCGGAAAGCTGAGATTGGCCACCGGTACCGCGATGGCAATCGCCGCCATCACGATTAGGAACCAGATCGAGCGGCGGTCGAGCCCGCGCAACAGCGCTGCGGTGATCATGATTCAGCGGCCCTTCCGCGTACCGGGAACAGGCCGCGCGGGCGGCGCTGAATAAAGAGGATGATCAGGACCAGGATCAGGATTTTGCCAACCACGGCGCCGGCCCAAGGTTCCAGAAACTTGTTGGCGACGCCCAGGGTCATGGCACCGGCAAACGTGCCCCATAGGTTGCCCACGCCGCCGAACACCACGACCATGAAACTATCGATGATGTAGCCCTGGCCAAGATTGGGGCTGACATTGTCGATCTGCGACAGCGCCACGCCTGCGATGCCGGCAATGCCCGAACCGAGGCCAAAAGTCAGCGCATCTACCCGCGCGGTGCGGATGCCCATATTGCTGGCCATCGGTCGGTTTTGGGTGACCGCGCGCATATGCAGGCCGAACGGCGTGCGGCGCAGGATCAGCACAAGCGCGGCAAACACCACCATGGCGCCGACGAAGATCCAGAGCCGGTTATAAGTAATCGTCAGATGCCCGAGTTCAAAGGCGCCGGACATGAAGGACGGGTTGGCGACTTGCTGGTTGGTCGGCCCGAAGATGGTGCGGACCGTCTGCTGCAGGACCAGCGAGATGCCCCAGGTCGCCATCAGCGTTTCCAGCGGCCGCCCATAGAGCCATTGGATCACCGTGCGCTCGATCAGAATGCCGATGCCGCCCGCGACCACGAAGGCAACGGGCAAGGCCACGAAGATGGAATAGTCGAAGAAAACGGGGTCCAGACTCCGGAAAATCTCCTGCACCACGAAGGTCGAGTAGGCGCCCAGCATGACCATTTCGCCATGGGCCATGTTGATGACCCCCATGACACCAAAGGTGATGGCAAGACCGATGGCCGAGAGCAGCAGGACGGAGCCGAGAGACAGGCCGTAGACGGCGTCCTGCCCGATACCCCAGACCGCAAGATTGCTTTCGATCCGCCGGGATGCATCGTCCGCTGCAGCAGCAACCGCTCCTTCCGCGCGCTGGGCAACCTGATTGAGCAGGGCCTGGGCATCGCGATCGCCTCGATCGGCAAGGGTCTCGATCGCCGCTAGATGATCGGCTTCATCGGCATCATCATCCAGGATGGCCGCAGCCCTGGCTTGCTCCAGAATCGCTAGAACGGTGGCGTTTTCCTCCGATGCGATCGCCGCATCCAGCGTCTCAATCGTATCGGCGTCCGGGTTTTGAAAGGCCGACTCCGCCGCTTGCATGCGGATCGCCGGGTCTGGGTTCGACAGGGTCAGTGTGCCGATCATGGTGCGCAGGGCTCGGCGCAGCGGGTTGTTGACCCGCACCTTGTCCATGGACCGTTCGGCCACCTGCTCCACCGTTTCGCCCGTGATGGCGTCGATCAGGGTGAGTTGATCGCCATCTTCGATACCGATGAACACCGTGCCATCGCTGGGGCGGGCGTAGAGATTGCCTTCCAAGAGCGCGCTTAAGACCGGCGCGGCGGCAGGATCGCCCGTGGCGGCCAGCGCTTCGGCAGCGGCGCGACGGTCTCGGAAATTGCCCTCGGCGAGGACATCGATCATCGGCCGCACACCGTCCTGCGCGATCGCGCCGGTCGGCGCAATCGCCAACGTCAGCGAAACCAGCAGCAGCCCGATGAGGCGGCGGAAAACAGTCGGCATGTCGGTACCTGTCTCGGTCACGAAAGGCCCGACGATGCGTCGGGCCCCGGAAAAAGGGCGGAACCGCGAAGCTCCGCCCTTTGGTCACGGCCTAGTAGTTCTGGCCGCTGCAGGTGCCCGTCTCGACATTGTAGTTGCCGCAGGTCATGGGCGACCGCCAATCGGCGATCAGCATGGCGCTGTCCGCCAGATAGTCCGACCAGGCGTCACCCGGTACGAGACCCGGGGTCTCCCAGACGATCTCGAACTGGCCGTCATCCTGCACCTCGCCGATCAGAACCGGCTTGGTGATGTGATGGTTTGGCATCATGGTCGACAGACCGCCCGAAAGGTTCGGCACCGAAACGCCGATGATGGACTCGATCACCGCATCGGTATCGGTGGTGCCGGCCGCCTCGACCGCCTCAACCCACATGTTGAAGCCGATATAGTGGGCCTCCATCGGGTCATTGGTCACGCGATCTTCATCGCCGATAAAGCCATGCCAAGCCTCAATGAACTCTTCATTTTCCGGCGTGTCGACGCTCATGAAGTAGTTCCAGGCGGCCAAGTGACCGACTAGCGGCTCGGTGTCGATACCGGCCAGTTCTTCTTCGCCAACCGAGAAGGCGACGACGGGAATGTCCTCGGCCGAGATGCCCTGGTTGGCCAGTTCGCGATAGAAAGGCACGTTCGCGTCGCCATTGATCGTCGAGACGACGGCCGTCGGAATGCCTTCATTGCCGAACTCCGCCACCTCGGCCACGATCGACTGCCAATCTGAATGGCCGAACGGCGTGTAGTTGATCATGATGTCTTCAGGCGCGACGCCACTGTCGAGGAGATAGGTCTCCAAGATGCGGTTGGTGGTGCGCGGATAGACATAGTCGGTGCCGAGCAGCACCCAACGCTCAATACCGTACTCGTCCATCAGATAATCGACGGCCGGGATCGCCTGCTGGTTCGGGGCGGCGCCGGTGTAGAAAATGTTTCGCGAGGATTCCTCGCCCTCATACTGCACCGGGTAAAAGAGGATGCCGTTCAGCTCCTCAAACACCGGCAGGATGGATTTGCGCGAGACGGAGGTCCAGGCGCCGAACACGACATCGACCTCATGCACGGTCAACAGCTCGCGTGCGCGTTCCGCGAACAGGGGCCAGTCCGACGCCGGGTCGACGACCACCGCTTCGAGAGGCCGGCCCAGCACGCCACCCGCCGCGTTTTGCTCCTCAATCAGCATCTCCATGGCGTCCTTCAGCGTGGTCTCGCTGATCGCCATGGTGCCGGAAAGGGAATGAAGGATACCGACGCGGATAGGATCGTCAGCTTGCGCGTGCGCCACGCCCGCCGTCAGAACCGTCGAAGCCGCAAGTGCGCCCAGAAATGTTGTTAGCCTACCAGTCATGTGAGTCTCCGGTTTGAATTCACCGCCTCACACAACAGCAAGAACCGGGCCAAACTGGCCGGGCCATTGATTCCATTGGTTTTACAATGTGAGAAAGCGATGCCAAGGCGACGCAATTTTGTGCACCGCAAAATCGCACTTGCACAATCGTGCAGCAGACGGGCTAGGAAATGAGCAGGCTGGGTTGCGCGCCAACCATCTTGTCATACAGCGGTTCAAAGCCCCAGATAACCGCCATGATCCGGATCACCGACACAATTGAGCTCGATCCCGAGGAGATCGAGGAGAGCTTTATCCGCGCGTCCGGCCCCGGCGGCCAGAACGTGAACAAAGTCTCGTCCGCAGTTCAGCTTAGGTTCGATCTGGCCGGTTCGCCGTCGCTGCCCGGCTATGTGCGCGCACGCGGCAAGCATTTGGCCGGCAAGCGTCTGACCAAAGACGGGGTCATCGTCATCACGGCCAACCGATTCCGCAGCCAGGAGCAAAACCGAGCAGACGCGCTGGCAAGGCTGGTAGAGTTGCTGCAGCAGGCAGCCCACCGCCCCACCGCACGCCGGCCGACGAAACCGTCGAAGGCTGCCCGAACGCGAAGAACCGACGCCAAGACACGGCGTGGGGCG
>JBCCER010000252.1:0-5371 GCA_039030175.1 Pseudomonadota bacterium | reverse complement strand
GCGGTGTGGCACCGGATGTGTCAATCGGACCGCCCGGTTCAGAGACCCCAGATCGCGATGCGGCGACGCAAGATGACCAAGCGGCGATTCAGGCGCGTGAAGCTGCCGCAGATCGGCTGCTAACAGGTCCGCTCTGGGGCGCCCTCGTCGACTCCGAAGGGCGGTCGATACCCGTTCCGATACACGACAAGTAGGCACACCGGAACGCTATCCTTTCGCAGGGCCCAATCGATCGGCGTGGTGGCCGATCATCTTCCACGTTCCGCCTTCCTTGCGGAACATGTTGGTCGCGCGCAGATTGACCAGTGCATCGTGCCCGCCCGGGAAAACGTGCCCGACCTCCCGGTTGTGCACGATAGCCAGGTCACTGCCGACATTGATCTCGATGTCTTCGGGTTCGACATCGCCGCCCAACTTCATCGCCGTCTGCTCGACCCAGCTTTCGCGAACCTGGGCCCAGCCGACGCGGTAGTCGTCATACGGCCCCATATAGGTGACGTCGTCGGCGTGCGACCAAAGCGCTTCCATCGATCCCATGTCACCGCGAAATAGGTCGTTAAGGGCGGTGTAGAAGCTCTTTGTCGCCTCAACGACCGAAGCTGTCTCGCTCGCGCTCATGGTATGGTTCCTCTTTCGGCAAGGGATTCGTGGGCAGCGACGGTGAAACGTCGCTGCTCCAGGTTCTTTGGCTCCAACGCGCCGGACATTCCGTTGCAACGCTGCAGTGCGATGCGGTCCTTAGCCGTCACAGACGATATCGAACGACAGCTCGTATTCATTGTCGTCGAGCGGCGTCACCAGCATGATGCCCCGCGCGTGCTGAAAGGCGCCGGTCCCTCCTGCAATTACCGTCTCAACATGGTCGGCGGTGGACCGGCTGGTGTCTCCCGGATCGGCCAGCGTCTGCGTGTTGGTCCAGTGCACCGTGCCGCTGTCGACGTGAAGTGTCCCCTCCACATAGATCGTCGTCCCCTCAGCGGTCGGAGAATGCAGAACGGTGCTTAACGCGTGGACGGTGCCGATTTCCTCTCCATCGTCGTCAAAGAGGTAGTGAAGCAAGACGCGGTTATCGCCGGGGGTCACACCGTCATCCCCATGGTCGATGAAGGCGATCTCGCCCACCCGAAGCAGGATGTTGGGGAGCTCGCACCCCTCCTGACCGCTGGCGGCCGAAGGGGCCATAGGTGAAAGCGCAAGACACGCGCTGGCAATTGCGGCGGCTCGAGAGGGTATCTTCTTGTTGGAAGCGGTTCTGCCGGCCATGACAGCGTTCCCCGGTGTTGTGATCAGGCGTGAGATGCCGGGTAAATGTGCCCGAGCTAGAGAACCGATGAAATCCAAATTCGGGTCGCGCGGCGCGATGGAAAAGGTAGTCAACTGCTAAGCTGTTCAGCTGTTTCGAAGTCCGCCCGAGCGCGCTCTGCATCGTCCAAGGCTGAATAGATGATGCCGCGAATATTGTAGGCCGCCGGATTGTCCGGCCTCAGCCGAATGGCCTCGTTCAGATCCTCCAGCGCGCGGTCATAGTCGCCTTGATCGAAGTATAGGATGCCACGGTTGAAGTGGCCGGCGTCGTCCTCAGGGTCGAGGCGAACCGCGTTCTCCAAATCTTGCAATGCCAACTGACTCTGGCCCGAGTTGAAATAGGCGGCTCCTCTATTGATGTAGGGCTTGGCAAACTCCGGATTCAGGCGAATAGCCTCGGAAAAGTCGTCAATCGCCAACGCGTCCTGTCCTTGGCGGATGTAGGCCGCGCCTCTCAGATTATAGGCGATGGCCAGATCGCCGTCGCTCAGCTGCCCGCTTTCGATGGTCTGGGTGCAGGCCTCAATCAACAGCGCGTCGGTCGGCGGCGTCGAACAATCCAGCGCCGAAACGTTCTGGCCGGCCGCGTCGGTCGAGGGCTGAGATGTTGGCCCGCTGTCCGGCTGCGAAACGCAAGCTGCCAGGAACAACAGCGATGCAAATCCAATGGCTAGGCGCACATTTCCCCCCAAAAGATGTTCGTGGGGGAAGACGGCCCCCGTGACTGCGAAAAATTTGCACACCGACGCGCAATCGACAACCGCAATAGAACGAAGCCAGCGCGAGGGCGTTGTTGCAGGGCTAATCCAGGTCTAGGCAAGAAATGTCAAAGACGACGTGATAGGAGCCGTCGCCACGCGGAACCGTTGTCATCGTTCCGTAGGCCCCGATGAAAACTCCGGTACCGCCATCGACATTCCAGTCGAGAGTGTCGGCGGACGCCGTGCTGGTATCTGCTGGATCGCGCAAGGGGCCGATTGTCGAAACGCGAATGAGACCCGCGTTAAAGACGGCGGTACCGTCGATCATCATCTCGTGCTCACCCTCCAAACTGCCGTGCACGACGGTGGCCAAGACTTGCTGGTGGCCGATCGCTTCCCCGTCCTGAGTGGTCAGATCGAATCTCAACACCCGCTGATCGCCGACGGAAACGCCTTCATCGCCATGATCGATGAAGGCGATCCGGTCCAGATGCCGTTCCAGTTCGAAGGACGCACAGGCCAGCTCGGTTGGCTGCTGGGCTGCTACGCTGGCGATCATTAGGGTCCATACCACAATGGAAATCCAGGTCGTGAGCTGCACCGTCGCTTTGCCTACCATTCAAGGGATCTCCGAGTTGTCTGGTGACGGCATGTGGCCGTCAACCGTTCAACGGGCGGGAAGAGGAATGTACTCGTCATGGTCGGTCGGCGGCAGGTGAAAGCGCCCGTTTTGCCAATCCCCCTCGCGCCAAGCCTCCTTTGCCGCTTCGATCCGTTCTTTGGATGACGCGACGAAGTTCCACCAGATATAGCGCGGGCCGTTGAAGGTCTCGCCGCCGAGCAGGACCAGGCGCGCACCCTCCGGCCCCGCATAAAGGCTTACCGCATCGCCTGGACGGAAGATCATCATCTGGCCAGACTCGAAGGTTTGCCCGCCGACGGTGACCGAGCCGGTGGCGACATAGGCGCCGCGATCCTCATGCTCGGTGGGCAGTGGGATGCCCGCGCCAGGCTCTAAGATCACGTCGGCATAGAACATATCCGAATAGGTCTTCACCGGCGCCGTCTCGCCATAGGCATGGCCCATAACCAGGCGCACCTGCTTGCCCTTATCTTCCAGAAACGGCAGGTCGTCCTTACCGTGATGGTGAAAGGCGGGGTCCACATCCTCCGCCTCGTCGGGCAGCGCCACCCAGGTCTGAATGCCGAACAGGTCGTGCGGGCCCTTGCGACGCTCGGCCGAGGATCGTTCGGAATGGGTGATGCCCTTCCCGGCGACCATCCAGTTCACCGCGCCCGGCTCGATCTCAAGCTCATAACCGATACTGTCCCGATGCATGATCCCGCCCCTATAGAGATAGGTGACGGTGCCGAGACCGATATGCGGATGCGGCCGCACATCCATGCCCTGATCGGTCAGCAGCTCTGCCGGACCCATCTGGTCGAAGAAGATAAACGGCCCTACCATCTGCCGCTTAGGGCTCGGCAAGGCCCGCCGCACCTCGAAAGCCCCGATATCGCGGGCGCGCGGGATGATCAGGGTCTCGATCGCATCGACCTCATCCCCGGTCGGGCATTGCGGATCTAGGGCGGGGTTCCAGCTCATGGAAAGTCTCCGGGAATTAGCGTTGGACCTGGAGATAGCTTGGCGAATTTGGAAATAAACGGGGTCTCGGGCATTTCATTGTATCGATGCAGGATACAATAGCCGACTAGATCATCGTCGGTAGCTCAAATATACCGGGCGGCCGACATGATTTGAGCAGTGCACCTAGAGGGCGTCGCATTCAGCCAAAATCAGAAAGGCCACATTGGATACCCAGCCTCCGTCCACACGGGCGCTGATATAGGGGCCGGTCTGCGACCATGGGTCGGCTTCATAAGCCGCAACAGTCTCATCGATCAAGGCTTGCAGTGCTTCGCTTACCGGCTGATCTGGAAACCGCGGATCGCCTGGCAGGATGTGTAAGCCCTGAATCACGAGTTCGGTCGCGCCCTGTTCGATCCGCCAGTCTTCGCCAAGCCCCTCCGTGGGCACGTGGGCCCAGGCCTGCATCAGAGCCAGCAGACCAAAGGTTTCGATCTCTGCCGCGAGCCGTTCATTAAGTGCCGTTTGCGCCTCAAGGGCCGCGCCCAGGAAGTGTTTCAAGGCAATGCCAGCCCCGCGTTCCTGGACGATCGGCCATCCCGGGCTGTCGCCCATCCTCGCTTCAACCTCTGCGATCGCCCTATCGCTGAAGATGTAGGGCTGCCCAGCCAAATAGGCGTCCGCGATATCGGCCATACAGTCTCTTGTGGCCGCTACCGAGGAATCCGTCACCGTAGCCAGGAAATTGGCAAGTGGCAGTCGACGCGGGTCCACGCGCTGGAAGCTGTGCTCTCGGCCGTTGGCTGTAAGGATGAAGCCATCGCCTAGGGCCGTGATGACATCACTGTCTGGCGAGATCGCGCGGCCGCCGACGTCGAGCGTCGCCTGGGTTCCCTCCGTCAGAAAGGGGCTTGGCCGCGGGTCTTCGCCGGGCAGGGTGCGAAGAGGATCGATGGCGTAGTGTTCTTCGGCCTCCCAGGTAAGGTACCCGTCCGCGACGCTCGCCGTTCCTGACAGGCCAATTCGCCTCTGATTCATCGGGTCCAGCCGGCCGAAGATCGCCGCATCATCCACCTGCGACAGGTCGTCCATCGACCACGAAATATAGGTAAGCATCCAATAGGAGGAGGTGCCGATATGCTGATATCCAACCTCTATCCGGTCCGGCCCGTCAGGGACGGTTGTGATCTCGACATATTCATGGAGCGGCGTGATCACGCCGTCTTCCAGATAGCGAAGGTCGTCAACCGACACGTAATGGGCGACAGCGTCTTGGGCAAGCGCATCCTGATCTGCAGCAGATGCCAAGCCGATCGCAGCAGTTAGTGCAATCACCCCATACCGAACCCGGATCATCCTCGCCTCCGCGCCTGATCTCTACTGGATGGCAATGCTAACACACGGACCCCTTCGTTTCGATGTCGGCCGCAACGGTCCCGGTCAGTGGAACTTGGCCAAGTTGGTCATCGCTGCGTCGAGATGCTGTGCCATTCGCGTCATCGCCGCGTGAACGCGCGGATCGTCCTTCCGCTCGGCGATGAAGTGGCTCGGGTTGAGGCGGGCGCCTTTCATCCATGAGGCGAGCTGCGGATTGCTTTGCCGTTCGCGCTCGGCCAAGAAGCTGAGATAAACGATCTCAAGCTCGTCGGCGATCTTGCCCGTACGATGCACCGGCGGGCACAGCCGATTCTTCGTCTCGTCGTCGACATCGAGGGCCTCGACGAAGCCGATGATGGCGGCGCTCCAAGGAACGACGGCATGGGCCGTGTGTTGGACG